>NZ_JBBCQM010000008.1:0-168340 GCF_037150015.1 Asaia sp. VD9
TTGTTCGCGGAACCCATCAGGGCCAGCAGTCCAAAACCGACTGCGCAAACAGGCCGGACAGAAGACTGCTCCTGATCAACGTCAGTGTGTCATTTTTCTCTTGCAACACGGGAGCCATCCACAGAAGACATAGAGGACATCGCCCTGAGAAAAGCCGCGTATTTTCAGATTGACGGGGCCGGACTGGAAGTTGAAGGCGATATAGTTATTCGATCCCTTGAGATTGATCGTCGTATTTGTCATCCCACCGCGCACGGCCAGAGACGAATTTTCCATGTTGATCGTCTGCCCCGAGACGAGAAACAGCGAATAACTGGTCGGATTGCGGGTGTAGCCGTTGAGCTGCACGTTTCTGAGGTTGATCGTGCCCGACCCGGTAATCGAGGCAGGCTGATAGGGCGTCAGCGAGATACCTGTAATATCGATCGTGCCATTATTGACGATGGCGCCTCGCACATTGATCGTCGAGGCACGATCTGAAGACCCGCTGAACCGCATGGTCTGACCGGCTGACACGGTGGTCGTCTTCCCGGTGGCTCCCAGCTCGTAGGCGGCCCGTGGCGATATCGCCGCAGCAGCGCGCGCGTAGAGGGCGTTCGCTCCATGAGTATTCACGGGAACTACTTCGTCAGGCATCACTTTATTCCGGTATTTAATGATTATTACATATCAATGCGATGAAGAGGTCTTCGTTTCTATGAAGAGAATAAAGTGACGGGGAGTGTCACTGTCAAACCTGTTATTTTCATGCGCGGTAAGCCAAACTTATTCGCGCGATACTTTCAGGGACTGGTCTGTCCTTGATGGCCACGTGTGTAAGACCCTGCCACCGGCGTCTGCGGCAGGTTTCCGCGCCGGATGTTCCTGCTGCAGGCCTGTGCCGGGCAGGAGGGGGCTCGCCTGTTCGATGGTGCTTTTATCTGGATCAGGACGTCACCGTGCCAGTACCGTCCTGCGCATGACAGATTCTCCCGCCCAACGTCCCGGATTGCTCTATCGGCTCTTTCTCAACTGGCTCAAACGTGCGGCAGGAGGGCGTGACGGATTGCCGCTTCCGGAGCGCCTGACCCCGGAGACGCTCGCTGCGCTACGCCGGATGACCGGTATGCCGAGTTTTCCTCAGCGGTTCTCCTCCTTCCAGATCAGGGCATGGCGTCCGGTCATGTTGCCCTGTGGTTCAGGCGCGACGGATTGTGACAATCGTCCGGCGCGTCTCTATCGCCCACGAGGAGCCGTGCGCGGTCTGGTGCTTTTCCTTCATGGCGGCGGCTTCGTGCATTGCGACCTGGTGTCACATCACGGAATCTGCTGCCGCCTCGCCCGTCATTCCGGTGCGATGGTGCTCTCCCTGGATTATCGGCTGGCGCCTGAACATCCCTTTCCGGCGGCGGTCGATGATGGATGGGACGCGTTACTCTGGCTCCATGAGCAGGCCATGATGCTCGATCTGCCGATTGCTGTGTGCGGTGACAGTGCGGGGGGAAATCTCTCTGCGGTCCTGGCGCGCCGCGCAGGGGCCGCCGGGCTCGACCGCGTCGTCGCACAGCTTCTATACTACCCGACGGTCAGTGGGCTTCTGTCGCCCGTCACGCGTGAGACCTACGCCCAGGGCTATATGCTGACGGCGCGCCTGCTCGACTGGTATGGCCGTCAATATATCCGCAGTGACCGCGACATGCTGAACCCGGATTTCGCTCCGGTCTTCGCCAGCGATCTGGCCCAGGCGCCGCCTGCCATGATCGTCACGGCCGGATTCGATCCGCTGCGCGGTGAGGGGGAGCTTTATGCCCGCTTGCTTCGAGAAGCCGGAGTGACGACGCGGCTTGTCTGTTACTGGCGGGCCATCCACGGTTTCCTCAATTTCTATGCGGCCGTCGTGGAGGGGCGTCAGGCCCTGCGTGTGGGCGGACGCTATCTTCGGGAGCGGTTTGCCGCCTGGCAGGAAGACAGGATCTCGTAATGAGTGACTTCGCTGGGCGGTTCAGCAAAAAAAAGGCCGGAAGTGTCCCCGGCCTTTCTTGTTATTGCTGCGCCATGGCGTGGAACCGACCGGGCGTGCCCTGGTCCGTTGCGAGCAGGCGATCAGCCCGGTTGACCTTGATGGTAAACAGCCGGTCGAAACTGCCCGGCTTGCCTGGACAGCCATTATTGCTGCGTTCCATGAAATCGATACGCGTTGCTTCCGGCGGGTCATTGCCGTTGACGATGGGCACCAGACATTTTGCCGGGACATCGGTCATGCCATTATGGGTGACGAGAACACGCAGATGCTCGACCAGCTTGGTATTGTCGAACCAGGCGAGGCGATCGAACTGGATCTTGTCTGCTGCCTGATCGAGCCAGCCCATTTTCATGACGAGAATGGCCAGAAGCGAGGCAGGCACCAGTACGACGAGCCGCCGCAGGAGATGCTGCTTGAGCGTGCGCGGCTTGCGACGCCCCGCACGACCCGAGCCGAGGCGGGGTGTGGGAGCGTTCTCTGACCCGGAGGTCGGCGTGCGGGGAGGGGTTTTGGGATCGGAGGCCAAGTCTGCGCCTTATTCCATGTCTTCGTGCCAGATCTGCCCATCGCGAGCGAGCATCTGACGTGCTTCTTCCGGACCCCAGCTTCCAGCGGCGTAATGTGCCATCGGGACCTCGTTCTTGGCCCAGGCTTCCATCACCGGCGCCACCCATTTCCATGCGGCCTCGACTTCGTCGCGGCGGATGAACAATACGGGGTAGCCACGGACTGCGTCGAGCAGCAGGCGCTCATAGGCATCGGGATAGCGCACCGAGAACTCGCGCTCGAAATGCACGTCCAGCGTGGTTTCCCACAGGCCGAATTCGTCATCCATCGGGTTCTTGACGTTGAACTGCCAGGAAATGCCTTCATCCGGCTGGATGCGGATCACAAGCACGTTCTTCTCGGGCTGGGACGGGAAGAGCTTGGTGGCAGAGGGCTTGAAGGTGACGACGATCTCGCTGACCTTGGCCTTCAGGCGCTTGGCCGAGCGGATATAGAACGGCACATTCTTCCAGCGCGGGGTGTCGATCTCCGCGCGCAGGGCAACGTAGGTTTCGGTGTTGCTCTCATGGCCAAGCTCGTCCAGATAACCATCGACCGTCGAGCCCTTGCTGTGGCCCTTGGTATATTGCGCGCGCACCGTGCTGGTGCGCAGGCTGGCGGCATCGAGGGGGACCAGGGATTTCAGCACGGCCACCTTGGCGTCGCGTACGTCATCAGCCTGAAGCGTGTCGGGCTTTTCCATGGCAACCAGGCACAGCACCTGAAGCAGGTGGTTCTGCACCATGTCGCGCAGTGCGCCCGAATTGTCGTAATAGGCCGCGCGCCCTTCGACACCGACGAGTTCGCCCGCTGTGATCTGCACGGATTCAATATGCTCACCCGACCATACCGCTTCGAAAAGCGGATTGGCGAAGCGGAGGGCGATCACGTTCTGGACGGTTTCCTTGCCCAGATAGTGATCGATACGGAAAACATAGCTTTCCTTGAAGTACTGGCCCACAGCCTCATTGATCTCGTCGGCAGACTTCAGATCGATGCCGATCGGCTTTTCCAGCACCACACGGCTGTCTTCGGTGATCAGCCCTTCATGATGCAGGTTCTTCGAGATTGCGCCGTAAAGGTCGGGGGCGGTCGCGTAATAAAACACGCGCACATGGTCTTCCGCCTTGTGGCTCAGGACCTCGCGCAGGCCTTCCCAGTTGCTGTCAGGCTTGGAGCCATCGAGGCTCACATAATGGACCATGTCGAGAAAGCGATCGACCACGTCCTCATCGAAATCATCCGACTTAACGAAGCGCTTGAGCGCGTCACGGGCTCGGCTCTGATACTCGCTGCGCTTGAGCGGTGAGCGTGCCGTCCCGATGATGCGAGCTGTATCAGGCACCTGTCCCATGGTCAGACGATAGTAAAGGGCAGGCAGCAATTTGCGCATCGTCAAATCGCCGGTGGCGCCGAAAATGACGTAGTCGAATGGGGCGACCTGGTGGCACTGGGTCATCTTCCTGGCTCTCCGGTTCCGAAATGGGCAGTGCGGTCTTATGACATGCACCGCTCGTTAGCGACAAGGGTGCAAGGCAATGCACCAGGGCAGCACAAGGTTCCCATGCGATAGGCGTTGACCCGGACACTCCCGGCGCGATAAGCCGCCCCTTCTTCCCCCAATGCAGGCGGGCGCTGCCTTCATGCATCTGGTGCGGTTTCGGTCCGCCAGGGCCAAGCGCAACCCCCGTTTTTCGAGGTCATCATGTCCGACATGCCTTTTGATATCGACGAAGCCGCCGCCAGCCGCGCGCGTCAGGCTGCCGATCCTGACTCGAATGTGGGCGGCATTGCCGTCGACCGTCTGCGCAGCGTGATCGAGCGCGTCGAGCGCCTGGAGGAAGAGCGCAAGGCCCTTGCTGGCGATATCAAGGATATCTTTAGCGAGGCCAAGTCGGCCGGGTTCGACGTGGCCACGATCAAGAACATCATCAAGCTGCGCAAGAAAGAGCCCAACGAGATCGAGGAGCAGGAGACGCTTCTCGACATCTATCGTCGCGCCCTCGGCATGTAACGCCTTCGCGGGGCGGGCCTGATACGGCATTGCCCCGCGGGTTCCGTGAAGATTTGAAGACACGGGCCGATCCCGACTGACAGGGCGTTTCGCCATTGTTATGAACCGCCGCAATTCCGGCTTTTCATAACTGGCAGGGTGGCGATGTCAGCGGCTCAATGGTGCCTCAAGCAATCCGTCTGGGTTTCCCTGCACGAACGTGTGCGGCGTCAGAGCCGACGCAGCGATACCGATGATCTGCTTCAGACGGCACTGCTCCATCTGTTCGAGCGCGGTCTGGACGGGATCGATCATCCCGAGGCCTATGTGCTGCGCGCCACGCGCAACCTGGCGATCGATCGGGCAAGGCGCGAGAAGCGTATCCGGTTTTCCTCACTCGACGATGAAGCAGGGCTGGACCCGGTCTGCGCAGCACCCGGCGCCGAGCGTATCGTGCTGGGGCGTCAGCAACTGGCCCGTATCCGCGCGGCATTTGCCGAGCTCGATGCGCGCACTGCCCGCATCTTCCTCCTGCACAGGCTCGACGGGCTGACCTATGGCGCGATTGCCGGGCAACTGGTCGTAAGTGTCAGCACGATCGAGAAATCGATCGCCCGCGCGCTTGCCCATCTGGCGCTCGCCCTCATGGATGAGGGCAGCTCGTGACACCAGACCACGTCGAACAGGCGGCGGACTGGCAGGCGCGTCTTCTCTCCGATCGCTGCTCGGATCAGGACAGGGCGCGTTTCCACGCCTGGCTAAGAGAGAGCGAGGCTCATCACAAGGCCTATGATCTGGTTTCGCAGATATGGCAATCCGGCAGTTTTGCGCCAGCGCAACGTGCGGCGCCGCACTCTCGTCGGGCGGTATTAGGCGCATTCGCCCTCTGCGCCGCCGGCACCGTTGCGGCGCCCCAGACCGCCGATGCGCAAAGCATCAGGACGGGGAGGAACCAGACGCGCCATGTCGTCATGGGTGCCGTGACTGTGCAGATGGACGCCTGTAGCGCCCTCACCTGCGGGCCGGAACGTCACAAGCTCGATTTCGGCCAGGGACGGTTTGCGTTCTCACTCAGGCCAGATCAGGCGGCCCTCCGTTTCGGATGCTGCGCGTGGCGCATTTCGGGGGAGCGCGGTGATTATGCGCTCGATGTCACGCCCGATCGTATGATCCTGGCCGTGATTTCGGGTGGATTGAACCTGCACCATGTGCATGCTGCGGCAGCGCGGCTCGGCCCCGGGCAACTCATGGTGTTCGACCGCCGGACCCTGCAGGCGCGGGTTACGGAGGGGCGGGTGGACGATCTGCTGGCCTGGCGAGAAGGGCGAGCGATCTTCCATGAAACCCCGCTCGATCAGGCGGTGGCGGAAATGGCACGTTACAGCGACAGATCCGTGGTTCTGCTTTCGCCTTCTCTCGCGCATCTGCGTTTGAGTGGGGTATTTCATACGCGTGACCCGAAGCGTTTTTTCAATGCGCTCGCCCATCTGTTGCCGTTGCGCGTGCTGATCGAGCGCGACCGTATCGCGATTGTTAAGCTTTGATGAAACGGCAGGCGGGATGATGAGGAGGATTGGGTCTGGGTCGTCAAGCAGGACAGAGACCATTTCCGATCCCATCCTGAAAGACAACCGCGCTTATGATCCGTGTTCCCTGCCACGTGTCCGCCAGACGCAAGAAGCTTGCCCTGGTTCTTCTTTCGCTTACGGCATGGCCGCACTCGGGTCTTGCCCAGGGACCGGGTGGGACGGATACGGCCGGGCTGAACTCTGCTGATACGCATAAGGCGCTGAGTCTGAGCCAGCCCGCAGGCGCGCTGGAGGACGCTTTGACCGGTCTGGCCCGTCAATCGGGGCGCGATATTCTTTTTTCCAGCGATCAGGTTCGCGGCAAGAGGGCACCCGCCCTGAAGGGCAGATTGACGCTGGATAAGGCGCTGGACCGGCTTCTGGCCGGGTCTGGCCTGAGTGCCCATTTCCAGTCCGATGGGGCGGTGGTCATTGCCAATGCTGCGCGTGGGAGCAATTTCGCCCATGATCAGCATGGCGAGAAGACGGGGCAGGAGCATATTACGGTTATCGGGCGCGCCGAGCGTCTGGCTCCTTCCACGGTGCCGCTGACCATTACCGAGCCGACTTCCGTCATTCAGAGGCGCTTCATCACCAACAACATCGTGCCGCTCGCGAGTGTGGATGACATCATCAAGTTCCAGCCCAGCATCTGGACCCAGAATCCGAACGGTCCCGGCATGGGCAAGGCTGAGACGATGAGCCTGCGCGGCTTCCAGGACGGTCAGTACAATATGCTGTTCGACGGCATCCCTTTCGGGAATGCCAGCGACCTGCACCACACCACCTCTTCGCTCTTCATCTCGCATTTTCTGGGTCAGGTGCAGGTCAATCGCGGTCCTGGCACGGCCTCGACCATCGGGAATGCGACCTTTGGCGGCACGATCGGCTTTGAATCCCGCACACCCGCCAATCGTTTCGGGGTGACGCCTTATGGCACCTATGGCAGTTTCAATACGCGTGCAGGCGGTGTCGAGGTCGATTCAGGCAAGATGCGCTTCGGCTCCATGGTGCTCGATCTGCAGCATGAGGAAACGGATGGATATCTGACCGGCTCGGGCGAGCGGCGTAACAATCTGCTTTTCAAGGACGTGGCAAGACTGGGGGAGAACACGACCCTGACTGTGCTGACCACCTATAACTGGGAAAATCAGAATACCACTCAGGGGGCGACGCTGGCGCAGTATCGCAAGTATGGCAAGGATTACGGGTTGTGCTCTAACCCGACATTGCAGTGCTATGCCGGGTATCAGCCGAGCACCTATACCTCCGACTTCGATTATGTCGACATCAAGAGCAAGATTCTGCCCTGGCTCACCGTTGAGAACCGGCTCTACACGAACGGCTTCGAGCATGATTACACGGAATCGACCGATGCCAGCTCGGATGATCCAGGCGCCAATGGCGTGACCTTCTATTCTGCGAGCGGCAAGAAACTTGCGACGTACAAGAACGACGTGCCCGGTAAATACGCTGATGCCAAGTTCCGCGATTACGGCGATACCCTGACCCTCAAGGCGCATACCTCGCAGGGCGACGTGCTGCTCGGTGCCTGGGCTGATCTGCAGGATGATCGGCGCTATACCTATGCACTCGACCTGACAAAGGGCGGGATCATGGTGCCCGGCAAGAACGGCTCGGCCTACAGCTATGACATCTCGGATTTCAATACGACGGTGCAGCCCTATCTCGAATTCGACTGGAAGCCGTTCAAAAACACAATCATCAAGCCCGGCATCAAATATTCCTACTTCCGGCGAGACTATGATGCTGCGGTCAATAAATCGACCAAAGTGCCGCTGAACGCGACCCAGAAATTCACCTCATGGCAGCCGTCAATTTCTGCCAATCAGATCATTCTGCCGGGATGGAGCGCCTACGCCCAGATTGCGCGCGGCTTTCTGGCCCCACCCATGAGCGTGTTCCAGACCCAGAATGTCGGCAATGTCAGCCCAGAAACGACGCTGAACTACCAGATCGGCACGGTGGTGCAGCAGAAGCGCTGGACGGTGTCTTTCGACGCCTATTACATCAATTTCTCGAATTTCATTGCCTCGGCCCAGATCAAGGTGCCGGGCTTCGGTACCCAAAGCACTTCGGTCAATAGCGGTGGTGCGATCTACAAGGGGCTCGAAGTCGAAGGGCAATACGCCATCGGGCATGGCGTGTCTCTCTACGGCAATTACAGCGTGAATGACGCGCAATACAAGCACCGCTCGGTTCGTGTTGCGGCGACTCCCAATGTGCTCGCGTCTTTCGGCGTGCTCTATGACGATAACAAAGGCCCCTATGCCTCGCTCATCGGTAAGTTTGTGGGGAATCATTATGGGCTCGACAGCACCACCAACAGCAGCGGCAACACGGTCTTTGCCAATCAGTACCGTATCGGCAGCACCACTACGGCCGATCTCGCTTTGGGGTGGCATTTCAAGAAGCTGGGCGGCTTCATGCGGGACGTGACGCCCAGCCTCAAGATTTCAAACCTGTTCAATAATCGCGCGATCAGTGATTTCGCAGGAAATCAATCAGCAGCCAGCGCGGGTTATCCCGATGGTGCGCCGCTTTACTGGCGTCTGGCAGGGCGCTCCGTGTTCTTCAACCTGACGGTCACCCTCCCATGAGAAGAGCACTCCTTCTCGCTTCGTTGATCGTGCTCGGGTCGAGCCTGGCGCCTTGTGAGGCTTCCCCTGCAGGACTGAGCCTGACGCCCTCCTCGCCTGGCGCGCAGGACAGGCTCGATCGCGTGGTGCTTGTCGCACGGCACGGCATACGCAGCCCTACGCACGACCCTGCCACATTGGCCCGGGAAACCGGGGTGATCTGGCCTGAATGGCCTGTCGCTGCGGGGCAGTTGACCGATCACGGTCGGGCTACGCTGCGGGTCATGATGAAGGATATCGCCCGTTTCTATGATCTGGCCTGCAAGACGATCAGACACTCCGCACAGGAGAGACCCTGCCTGTCGCGGCCCGCTCCCGTCATCTGGGCCGATTCAGCCGATGAACGCACGATGCAGAGCGGCGAGATCATGGCGGCTGCCTTTACGCGTAACGACGCCATCGGGGCGCAGGGTCTCTCGTTAGGGAAGCGTGATCCTCTGTTCGATGGTGCGTCCCCCGGCTTCATCACGCAGAATTACGGGGCCATCCATCAGGACGTCGAAGGCGCGCGGGAGGAAGACCGCAATCACCGTTCCGCAGCAGTAAGCGAGGGACTTGCATCCCTTCAGGCCTTGCTCGCGCCGCGAGGATGCGCGGACAAGACCGAGCCTTGTTTTGCCGAAGCGCTTACGACCGGGCAGAAAAAAGGCCGCCCAGTGCTGGAGGGGGGAGGCGTTCTGGCGGCATCTCTCGCTGAAAATCTGCTTCTGATCTACGTCGAGGGCCTCGATCGGTCACACCGGGAGCAGACTGGTTCAGACTGGGTAAAGCGGATCGATCCTCGGCTCCTGTCTCGCGTCCTTCCCGTGCATGAGGCCATGGCGCGTCTCACACGGCGCCGGGGTGTGCTCGTACAGGAGAAGGCGCATCTGCTGGCAGAAGTGATTGAGCGTTTTCTCTCTGGTAAGGCGGTGAGGCTGTCCGACACCATGCCGCTGGGGCGCACCACCCGCTTCCTGGCTTTTGCCGGGCACGACACGACACTGGATGCCCTTGCCGCTCGTTACGGTCTGGACTGGCATTTCAGCGATCAGCCAGATGGCACAGCGCCTGACACTACAATGGCATTCGAGCGCTGGCTGAGCCCGTCCGGGGTGGTGTCGTATCGGGTGCGTTTGTTCCATCAATCCCTGGTGGCGTTGCGCGAGGGCAGGGGGCTCGACCTGCGTCATGGCGGGGCCGTCCTGCTCGCGCCGGGCCGCCGGTGAGATCGGTTCGCACGCGTCGAAATCCGTGAGCCAGGTCCTGGACAGGTACCGTAGAATATCCCTCTTGGCGGAGTCGATAAAAATAGCATAGATCGCAGATCATGACGACCGCGCTTCTCTCACTTCCGCTCTGGATGCAGTTCCTGGCAGGATTTGTCCTGCTGGGACTGGGGCTCATGTTCATCCTCATGCCGTTCTCGATTTTCGGCGTGAAGCCGAGGCTCGAGGAGGTCGAGCTGCAGCTCAATGAGGTGCGCGCCGAATTGCGGATCATCGCCATGCGTCTGGGCCAGAGTATTCCCGAGACAGGCCCTTCAGGTGAACCCGTCTATGCGCCCCCGCGGCGCAGCTCCGCGCCTATCGAGAATCGCACGGCTGAGCCTGCTCGCGTGCCTGAAATCATGCCCTGGTCGACCGAGGCGAACCGTCAGGCCCCCCAGCGCCCCGTTCAGCCCCGCGATGACGGTGCACGGGGCGATGCTCCGCCCCGCGAGGCGTTTCCTCAGCGTGACATGGCAGCAGAAGACCGGCGGGATCGTGCGCCAGAGCGGCCCGTGGATCGAGCCCAGGAGCGTCAGACGCCGCCGCCCGAGGCGCGCGATGATTACAGCTATGCCGAATCCGGTGCGCAGGAGAATATCGAGCGTATTCTGCGTCCGACCCATTTCGACCCCCCACCACCGCGCGAGGCCCCGCGTCCGCCCCGCCCGCCCGTAGGGCAGGAAGCGCGCAGCCCTAATCAGGCCGTGCCAGATGGCGATGAGGCGTGGCGGCTCAAGGCGACCCGTCCTGAAGCTGCCCGTTCGGACATGTCGCGCCCTGACGCTTCCCGCTCCGAAACCTCTCGCCCCGATACCTCTCGCCCTGACTATTCGCGACATGACGGGTATCGCGTGGAGGGACAGCGACAGGAAATGGCTCCCCGCAGCGCCGCGGCCGAGGCGGAGAGGTTGCGCCAGGCCGAGGAGGCCGGTGCGCGTCGTGTGCGTTCCGAGCCGACCCTGCGTTGGCCCCCCCGGCCCTGAGGTCCACGCGGCGACACAATGCGCCGCTGTTCAGGCAAAGCGCACGCACCGTCCTTGTGGCGATAGTCGCCCCCCAAGGCACATCTCAGTGGGCACGTTGCCTCCGAAGGGGGGGGGGCATTCGCGATCCATTTCAATAGGTGACCCTCTCTCCAGTCCGGGGTGCCGCCGGGCGGGAGTGCGCCCTCGACGGGTCATGTTTCGTTCAGGGAGCTGGATGTCGAGCCATGCACGAAGCTGACGAGCGGCCAATCAAGCCACGTCCAAGGCCGGCTTAATGGTAAACGCAATGTGTTAATCGAGAAAAATAATTTAATATATAGTAAATATACAAAAAGTCGATAGTCAATACCAACAAATTGCATTGTCATCTCGAATAGAGTATCTCAATTTGATTGCATACAAGAAATAAAGCTGGCGATTCTCGTTTATCGTCCCTTGGCACGATCGTGTATCCTGCACGGGTGAAGGTGAGGACAAGGAGTCACAACAACATGACCCGTAGACATGATGAGGTCGCCCAGCGCGCCGCGACCGAGGCTTCCCAGATACGCGACCGTCGATCCCTGCTGGCCGGCGGGGCCGCATTGTTGACCGCATTGCCTATAACGGCCGGTGCGGCCTCGTCGAAGGGGACCACGCCTCAACCCGCTCCCGCATTCAGCGCGGGGAGCATCCATGCCGGACGTGGGTCCCAATTGGCGGGACGCGTCGCGGTTGTCACGGGCGCCGCTCGAGGCATAGGTCGGGCGATCGCGGTGGAATATGCGGCTAATGGGGCCGATGTGGCCGTGATCGATATCGCAGGGCCCATCAGCTCCGTTGCTGACGCCGTGCCCGCAACGGGCGATGAACTGGAGGAGACGGCGCAGCAGATAAGGGCCTTTGGCCGCCGGACGATGGTGATCAAGGCGGATATCCGGCAGATCGCCCAGATGCGTGCTGCGGCGGCGCAGGTTTCGCAAACTCTCGGACAGATCGATATCCTTGTCGCAAATGCCGCCATACAGGGCTGGAAAGCCATACTCGATATGGATGACGCCGATTGGGATGATCAGATCGAGAATAATCTGAATGGAACCGCCCGAACCCTGCGGGCCTTCGTTCCACATATGATCAAGCGTCCCGGAGCCCGCGTACTGATCGTCTCGTCGATGCAGGGGCGTCATGGAACACGTAACGGATCGAGCTACTCGGCCTCCAAATGGGGCCTCATCGGGCTCATGAAATCCGCCGCCATGGAGTTCGCTCCGTATGGCATGACGGTCAATGCGGTGATCCCCGGCCTCGTCGGCACCGCGCTGACCCTAAATCCCCAGCGTCTGGCAGCAGTTGAGGAGCAGGCCCACCACTCGGTCAAGGGCCAGGTTTCACCGGCCAGAGCCTGGCGCGATCGCGCCCGGAGCGAGGTCGAACCGGTGGGATGGCTCCAACCGGAGGATATTTCTCCGATCGCCGTATTTCTGGCGTCAGAGGCTGCAGCCCTCACAACCGGTGCGGAATTCGAGGTCAATGGAGGGGATAGCGCTCTGATGACCTGAATTCCGATCCGGTCATCAAGCCGTGCGGACATGGCCGGATCCGCCATGGCGTGTGTTCGGCGGGTCATCGCGCGCCGTTGCAAGTCAGATAGGGTAGCGTAGGGAGTGTGTGGGCCAGAGCTCCTCGCTCGTGGGGATCAGCGTATCAGGACGAGATCGTCGCGATGAATTAGCTCGTCGCGCCCGCTATGGCCAAGGCAGCGCGTGATCTCTTCGGAACGATGACCGGCAATCCGGCGCGAGTCCTCGGCATCATAGGCGGTCAGGCCGCGACCGATTTCGTGACCGGCTGCGTCACGTATCACCACCAGATCGCCCTGTTTGAACGTGCCTTCGACCTCGCGAACGCCTGCGGGGAGCAGGGAGCCGCCATTGAGCAAGGCACGGGCTGCACCTTGATCGATGATCAGACTGCCCTTCGTCTCAAGCGCGCTGGCAAGCCAGCGCTTGCGTGCCGAACCAGCATCCTCGCTGGCCAGAAACCAGCTGCAGCGTCCTCCATCGAGCAGGCGGCTGACCGGGTGCATCGAGAGCCCGGACGCAATGGCCATGCGCGCTCCTGCACGGGTGGCGATCTGCGCGGCCAGCAGCTTGGTGTGCATGCCGCCGGATGAATAGCCCGGTGGCGGAGCGCCTCCCATGGCCATGATCGATTCCGTGAGGGTCTCGATTTCGGGCAGATGCTCGGCCTTCGGGTCCAGCCTTGGATCGGCAGTGTAGAGCCCATCGATATCGGAGAGCAGGATCAGCGTATCCGCGCCGATCATTTGCGCCACGCGCGCGCCGAGGCGATCGTTATCGCCGAAGCGGATTTCGGTGGTGGCGATGGCGTCGTTTTCGTTGATGACCGGGACGCAACCCAGAGCGAGCAGGGTACGCAGGGTGGCGCGCGCATTCAGATGTCGCTCGCGATCTTCCGTATCGCCCGGCGTGAGCAGCAATTGCCCCGCAGTCAGACCCTGAAGGGCCAGAGCGGCGCTCCAGGCCTGGGCGAGCTGGATTTGTCCGACACTGGCAGCGGCCTGTTTCTCCTCCAGGCGCAGCCTGCGCCCGACCAGCCCCAGCCGGGTGCGTGCCAGAGCAATGGCACCGGAGGAGACGACGACCACATCCGTGCCCTGGGCACGTAGTCGGGCAATATCCTCGCAGACCGTATTGAGCCAGTCATGGCGAAGCGCGGCGTTTTCGGCATCGACCAGCAGGGCCGAGCCGATTTTGATGACGACGCAGCGCGCTTCGGCCAGACGGTTTGTCACGGGGTGTTCTCGCGTTCTTCCAGACGGTATTGGGTGACGCGATCCTGCACGATACGCAGCAACTCGGCCAGCCCCTCATGAGTGGCTGCCGACAAGGTGAACACTTCGGCCCCTGAGGCCTTAGCCAGTGCTTTGGTCTTGGCCGTGATCTGGGTCTTGGTCAGGGCGTCGCATTTGTTGAGCACGATGATTTCCGGCTTCTCGGCCAGTGTCTCGTCATACGCCGCGAGCTCGCCGCGGATCATGCGATAGTTCTTGACCAGCTGGCTCTCTGTGCCATCCAGAAGATGGATCAGCATCGCGCAGCGCTCGACATGGCCGAGGAAGCGATCGCCCAGCCCGGCGCCCTCGCTGGCGCCCTCGATCAGCCCAGGGATGTCCGCGATGACGAATTCTTCCGTGGCCGAGAGACGCACGACGCCAAGCTGGGGGTGCAGCGTGGTAAAGGGATAATCGGCAATCTTGGGCTTGGCGCGCGAACACACCGAAAGCAGCGTGGATTTACCGGCATTGGGAAGACCTACGAGCCCGACATCGGCGATCAGTTTCAGGCGCAGCCACACCCAGCGTTCCTCACCCGGCCAGCCCTTGTCGGCGCGGCGCGGGGCACGGTTGGTGCTGGTCTTGTAATTGGCGTTCCCGAACCCGCCATCGCCGCCCTTGCAGAGCAGCACTTCCTTGCCGGGCTCATCGAGATCGGCCAGCATGGTCTCGCGATCATCGTCGAAAATCTGAGTGCCGATGGGAACATTGATGATCACGGTTTCGGCCTTGGCACCGGTGCGGTCGGAGCCTGCACCATTCCCGCCCTTGCGGGCACGGAAATGCTGAGTGTAGCGGAAATCGATCAGCGTGTTCAGGTTTGGGACAGCGCGGAAGACGACATCGCCACCGCGACCGCCATTGCCCCCATCGGGACCGCCGAACTCGACATATTTCTCGCGACGGAACGCAACAACACCATCCCCGCCATCGCCGGAACGCACATAGATCTTGGCCTGGTCGAGGAATTTCATGGTCTGTCTCGTCTTCGTCCAAAAATAAACGGTCCAAACAAGAAAGGCCGGCCCATGCGGACCGGCCTCTCCCGTCAACTGGTTGTGGCCAGTCTTTACTCTGCGGCTTCTGCCAGCGTCACGGAAACGTGGACGCGGCCTTCGGCGCGGCGCGTGAACTTCACGGCGCCATCGGCGAGGGCGAACAGGGTGTGGTCACGACCGACGCCAACATTCGAGCCGGCCATCATCTTCGTGCCGCGCTGACGGACAATGATGTTGCCTGCGAGAACGGCTTCGCCGCCGAACTTCTTGACGCCGAGACGGCGGCCTGCACTGTCGCGTCCGTTACGGCTCGAACCGCCTGCCTTTTTTTGTGCCATGGAGGTCTCTCCTTCTCTCTAGCGTCAGTTACGCTGCGTTGATCGCGTCGATGCGCAGGACGGTCACGTGCTGGCGGTGACCATTCTTGCGGCGGCTGTTCTGCCGGCGACGCTTCTTGAAGATGATGACCGTGTCCAGGCGGTCCTGGGCGATCACGGTTGCCGTAACAGTGGCGCCAGCAACGAGCGGGGCGCCGATCTTGATGCCGGCGTCGGAACCAACGGCCAGAACGTCGGAGAAGGTGATGGTCGTGCCGGCTTCGGCTTCGAGCTTCTCAACCTTCAGCGTGGCCTGCGGGGCGACACGATACTGCTTTCCGCCGGTGCGGATGACTGCGAACATGGTTTAACTCTCTATCAATCCGATCTCTTGGCAATTTTGCCGGGGTTTTCCCCCAGTCGGCATTGCCCAGTCGCTTTTTATTATTGGCAGAAGGCGCAAGCGCTCCCGCGAGGGGGGCTCACTACAAGAGCGGGGGCCGGTCCGTCAATGATTATCGAGCCGGGCCGGACGGAAAATCGCGGCGATGCGTCTCTGGCAAATCGGGGCTGGGTGAAAGAATCGTTTCATCCCCTCTTGCAAGGGGCATGATCTGCCCCCTATAAGCCGCCCACGACCGGGTGATCCTGTTACGGAGAGGTGCCAGAGTGGTCGATTGGGACGGTCTCGAAAACCGTTGTGCCTTCACGGGCACCGTGGGTTCGAATCCCACCCTCTCCGCCAGACCCGCCTCACGGGTCCCTTCGGATCAGCCGGTCGCTTTCCCTGATATAATGCGGTGAAATCCTCTGTTTCTGATGAAGCAGAACGTGCGCGGCTTTTCCTGTGAGCAGGTTGTTTTGCGCCTCTTAGTCCGGACGCCCCGCACGCTGAGCCTTTCATTTCTTTCTGACGTTGCTCTGGAAAATGCCCTGAAGAAAAGGGTAGAGGCTTCGTTACCCATTGAGAAAAAGGAATGCGAACCGGTTGATAACCGGTGCTCGCGCCAAGGAAGACAGGACGACAAGATCGTGAAAAGCGATATCTGCCCGCAATGCGGCTGTGAGCATATCTATCAGGACGGCGGGCTTTGGGTCTGCCCCGAATGCGCGCTCGAATGGAGCATTGCCGAGGGTATGCCTGCCCAGGCTGATGACTCGGTCATTCGCGATGCGAATGGGAATCCCCTTGCGGATGGGGACACCGTGACCATTATCAAGGATCTGAAGATCAAGGGGTCGTCTTCCGTTATCAAGGGGGGCACCAAGATCAAGGGTGTGCGTCTTACTGACGGGCATGACGGTCATAATCTCTCCTGCAAGGTGCCCGGCATCGGTGCCATGAATCTCAAATCGGAATTCGTCAGAAAGGCCTAGGGCCTGACGGCACGCGAAGGAGCCAGCCTCATGTCGAGCGAAAGGTTTGTGGCGAGGCGCATCGATCGTCGGAGAATGCTGGCTTCTACCCTGTTTGGCTCGGTCGCGACTTTAGCGGGCTGTCACGGCCCCTCCAGCCCGAAAGCGCCCGAACAGGTCGCGCTCTGGCCTGATGCACCGCCAGGCGGCGGAGGGCCGAAGGGCGTCGAACAGGCTACCAAGACGGGAGCGCTCTATAATGTCGCGGAGCCACGCCTGGAAATCTTCCGGCCCGAACGCCCCAATGGCAGTGCCGTTCTTGTGGCGGCGGGTGGAGGCTATCAGCGTATCGGCATGCAGCGAGAGGCTTATCCGGCGGCGCGCTGGCTGACGGCACGCGGCATTACGGCCTTCGTTCTGGTCTATCGCCTTCCGAGTGAGGGATGGAGCGAGGGTCCTCTTGCTCCGCTTCAGGATGCCCGTCGCGCCCTTGCGCTGATTGGGCAACGCGCCCGCTCGGAAGGAATCGATCCTGCGCGCGTTACCCTGCTCGGATTTTCCGCCGGGGGACATTTGATGGGTATGACCGCGACCCACTGGCAGGGGGCCGGTCCGCTGGCATCGCTTGATCTGGGTGCTCCGGCTTTGGGCCCCGCAGGAACTGCCCTGATCTATCCGGTCATCACGCTTGAAAAGCCCTATGACCATACCGCGACGCATCGCGATTTGGTGGGCACAGATCCGGATCCGGCACTCGCCCGGCTCTGGTCCGTCCAGAGCCATGTGGCCCCAGGCTACCCCCCTGTCTTTCTGACGCATGCCAATAACGATCGCATCGCCAACCCGTATAATGCGGCGTTGATGGCCGAGACCTGCGAGGCGATCGGCACATCTGTGGCCTATCACCGTCTTTCCTCTGGCGGGCATGGTTTCGGTATGGGCGAGCCCGATCGCGTTACGGCTGAATGGCCCTTATGGTATCATGACTGGCTGGCTGCACGCGGCATGGTCTGAACGCAGAACAGCCCATTCTTCCTCACCGATCGACAGGCCTTGTCCAGAGCCTGCGATGGGGAAGGTCGAGCGTGCCCCGGGCGCGCCGGTTGAGGGCAGCGAGAGAAATCAGCCTGCGGAGACGGATCTGTGACGCTCGCCCATGACATAGGTTGCGGCGATCGCCCGGTCATCACCGAGCATCGAAAGCGCGAAGAGAAGATCCGAGGCGTTCTCGGCCCGCTCACTGCGCTGACGCAGGATCGGGGTTGCCATGGGATCGAGCACGCAGAGATCCGCCTCGATACCCGGCTCGAGCTGGCCGATCAGCGCATCGAGCCCGAGGGCTCTGGCGGCGCCCGTCGTCGCGAGCCAGTAGGATTGAACCGGATGCAGGCTGGTTCCATGTGCCTGTGCCGCCGTGTACGCGTCGTTCATGACGCGCAGCATCGAAAGGCTGTTGCCACCGCCAATATCCGTGCCAAGGGCGACATGAACGGGTCGATCGCGCTTGACGGCATCCAGAAGACGAAAGGCTCCGCTGCCAAGAAAGGCATTCGAAGTGGGGCAATGGGCGAGCGTGCACCCTGAATGGGCGCAGCGGGTGAGATCCTGCTCGGTCACGTGGACAGCGTGGCCAAATATACTTCTGGGGCGGACGAGTCCTGCCTTGTCGTACACGTCCAGATAGCTGCGCCTATGGGGAAAGAGCGCACGCACCCAGAGCTCCTCCTGCACAGTCTCGAGAAGATGCGTCTGCATGAAGAGATCGGGTGCGGTGTCGAGCAGGGCGCCTGCCAGTTCAAGCTGTTCCTCCGTGCTGGTAGGAGCAAAACGTGGGGTGACGGCGTAGTGGGCGCGGCCCTTGCCATGCCATTTCTCGATCAACGCGTGGGACTGGTCGTACCCGCTCCGAGCCGTGTCGCGCAGATAATCCGGTGCGTTGCGGTCCATCAGCACCTTCCCCGCGATCATGCGTGTATTGCGCGACCGGGACTCGGTGAAGAACGCCTCGACCGATTCCGGATGGACCGTGCAATAGACGGCGGCTGTCGTGGTGCCTTGGGTCAGCAGCGTATCCAGGAACATCGAGGCCACCCGGTGGGCATAGGCGGGCTCGGCAAACCGGTGCTCCTCGGGGAAAACGTAGCGTTCGAGCCAGGAAAGCAATTGTTCGCCATAGGAGGCGATGACACCGAATTGCGGATAATGCACATGGGCGTCGATGAATCCCGGTCCGATCAGGCAGGCGCCGTGATCGATGACCGTCATGTCGGGAGGTAACGTCCTGCGCAGCGTCTCCCAGGCGCCGATAGCGGCGATGCGCCCTTTCTCGATCACGACCACGCTGCCTGGTTCGGCCCTGAGGGCCTCCTCAGGGGGCATCTCGAACGGGTTGCCTACGAAGCGCAAGGTGGTGCCGCGCAGGGCAAGAGAGGGCAGAATGCGCGTCATCGCAGCGTTTCCAGAACTGTATGGCTGGTGAATTTATGGGTTTCGTCGAGGAAGGCCGCATTGGCGACGAGTTCATCGCGGATCACCACCAGATAGGAGATGCCACGGATGAGCTCAAGTCGCGTGACCAGATCCGTCTCGGTGCGATCGAGTGCGCGTAGCCGGCGTACGGCTGCTGCGGCGATGCGGGCGGGTCGGTCATGTCTGTCACGGGTATATTCCATGCGGTCCAGCAGCAATTCGATGGGACGACGCGCCGTAACGGGCAGGTGCTCGCGATCAAGCAATGTGCGGAGTCGGATGGCGTTGAGCCCGATCGTCATCACTGCCAGCGTGCCCTGCAGATAGCTCTCGACGATGGGCAGGGGAGACGGGCCGGCATGGCGTATCAGGCGCGCAAAACGGTCGATATTGCGACCGATCCACTGGCGCGTTTCGGGGGCCTTGCGCAGGTGGCACAGCGCGCGCAACTCGTCCAGCATCTGACGGCGCAATCTCAGGCGCTCCGATTGGGGGTTGAATGGCAGGAAGGTGTGAAACACCAGCACGGCGGCTGAGGCGGCCATGACTGTGGCCGTTGCGCCGTTATAGAAAGCGATCTCATCAAGACGGTGATGGTTCTGTACCCCCACCATACTGGGCATGAGCAGCCCGTAGGCCGCGGCTGCACCCGCTGTGGCGGCGTTGACCCGGGCGAGGCCGCCTATGAACATGGCCGGTCCAAAGGCCATGATGAACATCTCATAGGTGTCGAATTTCGGGACGAAGATGAAGGTCAGGATACCTCCGGCCACCACGGACCAGAGCGTTCCCTTGAGGAAGGTGGTCGTTCCGAGAACCGGATTTTCCTGCGTGGCGAAGAGCCCGCAGATCAGCGCTGTCATCGAGATGAAGCCTGTTCCGTTGGGCCAGGCCGTGACCTCCCAGACCAGGGCTGTGAACAAGACGGCGGCCATCACGCGCAGACCGTTATTGATCGCGTTGCGCGGGTCGTGGTGGGACTGAAGCTTGAAATGGAAGCGGTCGCCCGGGATCAGATGGGTGCTGGCGTCATATTCGATGATTGCGATTTCCAGGTCATTCAGCAATTCGCCCAGCGCCACATGCAGCACGCGTTCATCGACCGGACCAAGCTCGACAACCGGCTCCTGATCGGATCGGACGAAGGGGGCTGCATGGATCCGGCATTCCTCGATGAGCAAGTGCAACTCACCCAGAATCGACTGTATGGGCTCGCGCCCGGTCAGGCGCGACTCGAGACTGCGCAGAAAGGTCTGGGCATGGTGGGACGTCTCGCGGAAACTGCCATGGCTGTGGGCAAGCGCGGCCAGTCGTGCCGCCATGCCAAAACCGCGCGAAAGGAGAATGGACACGGCCGCCAGCGCGGCGCGGGCGTGATCGCCCTCGTGGCCATGAGGACCCATTTCGATCTCGGCGAATTCGATCTCGCTGTTCAGACGCAGAATGGTGGCGAAAAGCTCGCGCGCCTTGCGCGGCGTTGTCGCTGCGTCCGACAGAATATCGGCGATCGAAAGCGACACCAGAGAGAGCGCGGTCTGCAGCTTGTTGCGCACGGCCTGTCTGGCGTGACGTTCCTGACTGGTGGCGAAGACGAGCCCCATCCCAGCCTCGCAGAGCACGCCCAGGGCGATATAGGTCGAGCGTGAGACCGCGATCATGAACACGTTCTCCGGGTCATAGACCGCGCCCATCGCGATGATGGCGCAGGTATAGCCGGAGAGTACGAGGGCATAGGACCTGAAATTACTGACGAACGTGGCGATACCGGCGCAAAGCCCCATCCAGAGCGCCAGGGTCAGGAAAAAGAGCAGGGGCTGCTGCGGAAAGACTGTGAACAGCCCGATGGCAGCGACGGCGCCAATCACGGTGCCCACGATACGCCAGCGCGCCTTAGAAAGGCTCTCTCCACGCGTCCCCTGGGCGACCGCCCATACCGTCATGGTGGCCCAGATCGGACTGTCGAGTTCCATCCACATGGCGATGCCGAGAGCGAGCAGCGCCGCAATTGTATTGCGCAGCGCAAATTCGACCGCCTGGGGCGACGGAGCATAAAGCCACGCCCATTTCTCCCGACGCGGCATGAACGCGAGGCGCCCGGCAGGCTGGAGTGGCAGGCTGAACAGATGGGAGAGGGAACGCCAGACGGGCACGAGCGGGATTTACACCGTTGCAGAAGGCCGAAAAGAGCCGGGGCCGAGTATGATGGCAGTCGGGCTACTGCAAGAAAAGCGCCCAGGCCACTGTGCGAACTTAACATTCAGTAAGGCCAGGCCTTCGGTCGGATCTGAAGGCGCCTTGTGCTGTAGCCAAACGCCAGATCAGAGCGCGTTGGGGTGAAGCGAAAGCATGGGGTCGACAGAGCCGGGCCAACGTCGCCGCTCAAGCTCAGTCGCCGCATCGTCATGCACGGTCATCTTCACAGGCTGTCTCAGGGAGGGCGTCAGGGGCGATCCTTGCAAGGACGCGCACGCGATAGCATGGGGGGAGTCGCCTCCTGGTTAGGTGAGGCGCCAGGCGCGCATCGCGCTGATTCTCATATCGAGCTCCGTCCGGCTGAAAGGAATTGGGCGTCCAGTTTCCTGGGGCGCCGTCTTCGCGCGAGGCATGCTCCCTGGGTGAAGCATGGTCATGGAACTTCAAGTAATCTGAGATGACGATCGCGAGCCCGGGGAGGGCGGCCAGATACAGAAATGGCAGCGTATCAATACTTCCTCGCACATGTTCAGCGGCGTTGGGCCGCGCCCTGAGAGGGGGCATTTTGGAGGAATTTCACGCAAATTCTGACCGTGGAGACAAGGTTGATGCCGCTATTGCTGATTCCAACCACGCTGCGGCGGATCGGTAGTTATAAAGAAAGCTTCTGTTAAAGGTCTGTTCACTCAATGAAATCGATCCAATCAACAATGTAGCCATAAAGAGCGGCTATGATCCTCGCCAGGACCCGATCATGAAAACCCGTGATAACCGAGTCGGAACAATTGTTACCAAACCGGTGACAGAGAGGGCTGGGGGAATGAGGTCTTGCCGCTATCAACGAACACCACGACGCAGGGTGTCGATATCGGATGTTTTCAAAAGGAAATCGTGAGGCTAATCTATAGCGCCGGGAAAAATTTTGTAATCTGACGACATGGAGAGAAAATCAACTCGTGCGCCGCGCGATTTAGTAGAAATTTTACAATCGATAACTATTGTATTTTCACGGGTTTTGACGAAGTGTTCTGAAAATTACACAGGTCTTCATCCGGTAGAGGCATTAAATTCTTGCTGGAAAGGGCAAAAAGTCGTGAATTCGAGAGGTCTTTAACGACAAACGAGTCAGATTGTCAAAACAATGGAAGAAAACGTTAAACCTATTTACCTCACAAAAGTGATGGTATAAAAGAGCCAGTTAAAAGAGTTAAACTTCAACAAAGAGAAAATAAATGTCAGAATCTGAAACCAATGTGGCCCTTCTCGAACTGACCGCCCAGATCGTTTCCTCTCACGTTGCCAATAACCCGATGACGGGCGAAGACCTGCCCGGCATGATCAAGCAAGTATACAATGCGCTTCAGGGCGCAGGTCAGGCCGAGCCGGAGCCCGAGCGTCCCCAGCCTGCCGTGCCGATCAAGCGTTCGGTTTTCCCGGACTACATCGTCTGCCTTGAAGACGGTAAGAAGCTGAAGATGCTGAAGCGCCACCTGCAGAGCGCTTACGGCATGACGCCGGAGCAGTATCGTGAGCGCTGGGGTCTTCCGAGCGACTACCCGCTCGTGGCTCCCAACTATGCAGAGCGTCGTTCGCATCTTGCTCGCGAAATCGGCTTGGGTCGCAAGATCAACGCCAGTGCTGACAGCGCGCCTCGCGCAACCACCGAAGAATCCGCCGAGGGTGAAGAGCGTCCCGCCCGCCGCGGTCGGGCAAAAAAGGCGTAATCACGCTTTTAACCTGTAGACGAGACAGAAAAGGCAACTCATCCTGTGATGAGTTGCCTTTTTTATTTGCAGGAGCTGAATCGGGTCATGGCAGAGAATCTCGAGCCGCAGGGTGATTTGCGCCTGGTCTACGCGCAGCAGCGCCGCCGTCTTCTGCTTTGGCGTGGCATTGCAATCGCAGCGTTGATCGTGACCTGCGGGGTTCTGTTCGCCCCGCGCCACGCCGGTCCGCCTGCGGATGCGATCGCACGGTTCGAAATCAAGGGAATCATCAGCGATCGGGTGAAGCCGCAGCTTGATGCCATCGCCCGGGCCGGGAGGGATCCTCATATCAAGGGTCTGCTTCTGGTCATCGATAGCCCGGGTGGCGGTGTGACAGGCGGGGTCGCGATTCACGACGCTATCGCTGCTTTTGCCGCGCGCAAGCCTGTTGCGGTCTCGATGCAGGGCGTCGCGGCGTCGGCAGGCTACATGATTGCAGTTCCTGCCCAGCGCGTTTTTGCCTATCCTTCCACCATCACGGGCTCAATTGGGGTTATCATGGTGCGCCCGGATGCATCGGCCCTGCTCGGTCGTATCGGTGTCACAACGGACACCATCACCTCTGGCCCCATGAAGGATCAGTCTCAGCCTTTCGTGGCGCTGAAGCCGGAGGGGCGGGTGATGTTGCAAGGAATCGTCGATGATCTGTTCGATCAGTTCGTTACAATGGTTTCGAAAGGGCGCCATCGTTCCGTAGACGAGATTCGCCAGCTGGCCGATGGCCGACCCTATACCGGTCGTCAGGCGGTACCACTGCATCTGATCGATCAGATCGGCAATGAGGAGCAGGCGACGCAGTGGCTCAAGACCCAGATTGCCAACGGCAAGGACCTCCCGGTGCGTGAGCTGCCTCTGCGCAAGTCGGATAAATTCTTCTGGGAACGCGTCTATCACAAATTCGGCGGAGACTGGTCCGGCGTGACCGAGGCGATTGAACAGATCACAGCCTATCAGAAACTTGACGGTGCGGTCGCGATTTTGCCACGGTAACCGTCCCGATCCGATACGGGCGGGCCGGAATCGCCCTGCCTACAGATTTCGCGAGCGTACAGAGTTTATCATGACCAAATCAGAACTTATCGCCGAATTGTCGGCAGCGCATCCTCATCTGAGCGCCCGCGATATCGAACTGATCGTCCACACCATTCTGTCGGAAATCTCCTCAGCGCTTGCCAGAGGTGATCGGGTGGAGATACGCGGTTTCGGTGCTTTTGTGGTGAAGCGGCGTGATGCGCGTCAGGGTCGTAACCCCAGGACAGGTACGACCGTTTCCGTCGGTGAGAAGACGATACCGTTCTTCAAGGCGGGCAAGGAGTTGCGCGAGCGCGTGAACCACCAGGGCCGCAAGAACGCCTGATGCACAGCTTTGCCCCTGAGGGTCGTCTCAGGGCTTGGTCGGGTGAATCTCGCTCAGCAGGAAATCGCGCAGGACGGTGATGCGCTTGGACATCTTGAGCTCCTCCGGATAGACGAAGAAGGCTTCGACGGTCGGCACGGGCTCATGGGGCAGGATACGTACCAACTCTGGATGTGCCTGTGCGAGATAGGTGGGGAGTGAGCCTATGCCCGCACCATGCGCAATAGCGGTCGCAATCGCTGGAAAGCTGTTGATCTCGAGCTTGTTGCGCAGTGAGCCATGTGTCTGGCGACGCACCAGATCCAGCAGCCAGAAGGCGTCTGGCAATGGCGGGGAAAGTCCGGCAAATCCAACCAGGTGGTGCTGTGCCAGATCGGCAATGCTCAAGGGCATCCCATGCTGGTCCAGATAGGCCTGGCTGGAATAAATGGGCATCGGAAAATTAGCGAGGTGACGCTGGATCAGATCGGCCTGCCTGGGCGGATGCATGCGGATGGCGACGTCGGCCTCTCTCATGCCGAGATCGAGATCCGTATCCTCCATGATCAGGCTGACCTCGATATCCGGATGGAGTGCGAGGAAGCGCTGTAGCCTCGGCGCCAGCCATCCGAGACCGAAACCCGAAGTCGTGGTGATTTTGAGCTCGCCCTTCGCCTTGACCTTGCTCTCGCTCAGATAGGCTTGGGTCAGCGACAGCTTCGAGAAGACTTCCCGCACCGTATGATTGAGTGTCTCACCCTGCTCGGTCAGGATGAGACCGCGTGCATGACGGTGGAAGAGCGGCACATTCAGTGTTTCTTCCAGCGCGGAAATCTGTCGGGAAACGGCGGACTGGCTCAGATTGAGTCGATCTCCGGCATGGGTAAACGACCCCGCCTCGGCAACGGCATGGAAGATTCGCAGTTTGTCCCAGTCCATGCGGCTTTCCTAGAGCTCGTCTTCGACCGCGCGAAAATGGGGCATCGCATGATCGGTATCCTGCGCTGTTCCATGCGGTCATGCAATCTTGATCACTCTGACTTGGCAGCATTCCACGGCGCTGCCAAGTCATTTTATGCGGGGGATCTTACGCAGAAATAACGATCTTTGACTCAGGAAAGTCCAGCCAGTAGATGCTCGGCCTCGAGCGCTGCCATACAACCGGTGCCAGCCGCGGTAATAGCCTGTCTGAATTTCTTGTCCTGCACGTCGCCTGCCGCGAATACGCCCGGCACGGAGGTCTGAGTGCTTCCTGGTACGGTGATGATATAGCCCTCGGGATCACAGGCAATGGTGTCGCGAAACGGTGCCGTGTTGGGGCTGTGGCCAATGGCCACGAAGACGCCGTCTACAGCCAGTTCCTGCTCCGCCCCTGACTGCGTGTCGCGCAGTCGAACGCCGCAGACGGTTTCCGGCTTGCCCGCACCCAGGATTTCCTCAACTGCATGGTTCCACAAGACGGTGATCTTGGGATTGGCGAAAAGACGATCCTGCAGGATGCGCTCGGCACGCAGTGTGTCCCGTCGATGGATAAGCGTGACATGGTCGGCATGGTGGGTCAGGTACAGTGCCTCTTCCACCGCCGTATTCCCGCCGCCAATCACGGCAACCTTCTTCCCGCGATAGAAGAACCCGTCGCACGTGGCACAGGCCGAAACGCCGCCGCTCTGCAGGCGGGCCTCGGAGGGAAGGCCAAGCCATTTCGCCTGGGCGCCCGTGGCGATCACGACGGTCCGCGCGAAATATCGTGCGCCCGAATCCGCAGTCAGAGTGAAATACCCATCGTCGGTCTTCTGATCGAGGCGGCATTCCGTGATCAGGTCATAATGCATCTCGGTGCCGACATGCTCGGCCTGAAGGCGCATCTGCTCGACCAGCCACGGACCCTGAACGGGCTCTGCAAATCCCGGATAATTCTCGACATCGGTGGTGATCGTCAGTTGTCCACCCGGCTGAAGCCCCGCCACGAGAATCGGCTTGAGATTGGCACGCGCCGCATAGATGGCGGCTGTGTAGCCCGCAGGCCCGGCACCGATGACGAGCAGATCGGTCTTGAAACTCTGGGTCACTGATTGGGTCCTCGATCGGGGTCCGAAGCCGCTAGCGTCGGACCGATATGACATGACAAGTGTGAAGAGACATGGCTCTTGGTTCAGGATGCAGATATAGGTGATGCAGCGCGCCTGCCAACCGACTAGTTTTGACCGACCCCACGGTGACGATGACTGACCACGACCCAGACGACCATATTCCCCATCATCATGCGTCGAGAGGCGATTCGCCTCTGGGGAGTTCCTCTTCCGCATCATCCTCAGGTCAGACGGGTGGCGGGATCGTCGATCTGGACTCGATCGACCGGCAGATCGTCGCTGAATTGCAGCGCGACGGCCGCATGACCAATGTCGAGCTGGCCCGCCGGACCGGAATCTCCGCGCCGCCCTGTCTGCGCCGTGTGAGAAGGCTGGAGGAGATCGGGGTCATTGAGGGCTATCATGCCGATGTCGACGCCTCACGCCTGGGCTGGTCACTCACCTTTTTCGCCCTGATCGGGCTGGAAAGCCAGAAAGGCAGCGTGCTCGAGGCCTTCGAGGCTGAAGTTGCCGACTGGGCAGAAGTGCGCGAGTGCCACATGATCCGTGGCGGCGGCGATTTTCTCGTACGTCTTGTTGCCCGTGATGCAGCCCATCAGAATTACCTGACCAAACGCCTGACCGATCTGGATCATGTCGTGCGGGTGCAGACATTGCAGACCATACGCACCAGTCTGAACAGGGCCGGTGTTCCCGTATGAGCCTCCCGCTTCCCGCGGATCTGACACTCGTCATTCCCTGTTACAACGAAGCAGATAACGTACGCCCCCTGATCGAGGCAGTACGCCGCGCGCTCGGGTCGCTACGCTGGGAAATTGTTTTCGTCGATGACGATTCCCCAGATGGCACCTCGCGTGCTGTCGAACAGGCTGCCCAGCACGATTCACGCGTTCGTTTGATCCGGCGTGTGGGGCGTCGCGGCCTTTCTTCAGCCGTGATCGAAGGGGCCCTGTCCTCCACTGCGCCAGTCATTGCTGTCATGGACGGCGATTTGCAGCATGACGAGGGTATCCTGCGTGATCTCGTCATGCCGCTGCTTGAGGATCGGGCTGATATCGCCGTGGCCAGCCGCCATGTCGAAGGGGGGGATAGCAGCGGTCTCGCCAATCAATGGCGTCATATGCTCTCCCAAGCCGGGATCAAGCTGGCACAATCGATCCTGCCAATGCCGCTTTCTGACCCGATGAGCGGCTTTTTTGCCATGCGCCGTGCCCGGTTCGAACAGGCGGTTCCCCGACTGACCGGGACCGGGTTCAAGATCCTGCTCGAGGTAGTGTTGTCCGTGCCCCGCGACACACGCTTGATCGAAGTGCCATTCGTGTTTCGCCCGCGCGTTGCGGGTGAGAGCAAGCTCAGCCCGCTGGTGATGGTGCAGTTTCTGGGCATGCTCATCGAGCGTGGTTGTGGGGGCTGGCTGCCCACGCGCTTCATCATCTTTGCAGCGGTTGGCCTGATTGGCATTGCGGTCAATCTTGTGGTTTCGGAATTGGCGCGTTTCGCAGGCGCCGATTTTGCGACCGGGCAGATTATCGGAACGGCCTGCGCCATACTCGCCAATTTCCAGCTCAACAACCGCATCACCTATCTGGATCGTCCGCTGCGCGGCAAACGCTGGCTGCCCGGATTATGTATCTTTGTGGTTGGCGCAGCGATCGGAGCAATTGGTAACATCGGTGTCGCGCAGCTCCTTTACGATACTCACGGCCATTGGAGTCATGCCAGTGCGGCGGGAGCCGTGATTGGTGTGGTATGGAATTATGCGATTGCTTCAACACTCGTCTGGCGCTGATACGTTCTCCTTCTGGCGGGTTGAGGGAAGCGCCGCCACACGCTTGTTCTGGGCGCTTCTGGCCGTACTAACCCTGCTGCGTCTGGTTCTTGCCGCGCGGCTCGGCGTCACGCCCGATGAGGCGTATTACTGGACCTGGTCGCAGCATCTTCAGCCCGGCTATCTCGATCATCCGCCCATGATCGCTGCATGGATTCGCATAGGCACCTATCTATGCGGTCAGAATGCTTTGGGTATCAGGTTGCTTGGTCCGGTCTCCGCTTTTCTGGGGTCCGCCGTGCTGGTTCGCGCCGGTCGCGACCTGCTCGGAAGTCGCGCCGCCGGTTATCGTGCGGCGTTGCTGCTCAATGCGACGTTGATGCTAGGACTTGGCGCGGCAACAGCCACGCCCGATACGCCTCTCGTCTTTTTCCTGACGCTGGCCCTCTGGGCTCTGGGGCGGCTTCACGTCACCGGACGAGGACTCTGGTGGGGGGCAATCGGTCTGTTTTTCGGCCTCGCCTTCGACAGTAAATACACGGCCGTTCTGCCTGCTTTCGGCTGCGGCCTGTGGGCACTCTTCACCCCAGGCATCAGGAGGCAGTGGGGTAGCGTGTTGGCGGGCGTGGTGGTGGGCCTTGCGGCAATTCTGCCTGTGGTGTTTTGGAACGCGACTCATCATTGGGCGAGTTTCCTCAAGCAAGGGGGGAGAACAGGGGATTGGCACCCTCTCCGGGCGCTCAATTTTCTCGGCGAGCTCGCCGGGGGGCAGATCGGCCTCGCGACGCCGCTAGTTTTCCTGCTCTTTTGTCTCGGGGTCATCTGGTGTGTGCGGCGCGCGCGTATGGAGAGTGTCCCCCGGCTGCTGGCCTGTCTTTGCCTCGTGCCGGTCATCGTGTTTGTTCAGCATGCCTTCGGGGGGCGGGTTCAGGCCAATTGGCCGGTGGTGCTCTATCCCGCGGCCGCTCTGGCTGCCGCTGCAACAGCGCGCAGCATCGGCGTGGCATGCGCGCTTGGTCTGACTCTGACCGCGCTCGTGACGCTTCAAGGTATTTTCTCCCCACTCAGGCTTTCGGCCCATCACGACGTGATTGCCCGCCAGGCAGCTGACTGGTCGGGTTTGACAGCGCGCGTACGCGACGCCCTGCCGCCGGGCCGCGCCCTGGTGGTGGGAGATTATGCACTGGCTGCGATCATGACCTATCATGACCCAGCGCATCCGGTATTCAGCTACGACCGACGCTGGGCGTATCTGGATCGGTCCCAACAGTCTCCAGGCCCGACGATGCTGCTGCTTCGGGAGAGTGAGAAGCCTGATCTCCCGAGCTCGTGGCTGGGCGGGGAGGTCACAAGACATCTCTGCCGGATGCTGAGGGGGGAACCGATGATCTGCTACAGGCTGATTACGCTCAGTCTACCCGCCCACGTCACCCTGTACCGGCTCCCCTGAAAGCGGCAGGAGCGCCGCCTGATTGAGCCCTTGCATGGCAGAGAAAGCGCGTACAGCAGGCCATGCTCCGCACCACGCCGGTTACAGTAGTGTCGCATCAGTATCCAGGCGCGCGGTAGCGCGCTTCGTGCCGTCGTTGTTGGACAATTTCCGTAAGCCGGGCTGGTTCCCCTCAGTCAGTGCGTGTTCTAGGCTCGCGAGATCATCCAACGGAGGGACACGCCATGAGGCGCTTATTATTGGCGATGACATTGCTCGTTTGCTCGTCACTTCCGGTCGTTACGGTCCCGCTCATGATGCCCGTGACTGCGCTGGCCGCTCCAGGGCCGTCAGTGGCAGCCCTGGCCGTGCCACCTCGTGCGGTGCTCGAACAGGTCGAGGGACAGCAGGCCCTCGATTGGGTGAGGGCGCAGAACAGCCGCAGTGCCAATGTCCTGCAAGCCGACAAGCGCTATCAGAAATTCTACGATGATGTGCTGAGCGTCGAACAGGCACCAGGCCGCCTGCCACTGCCGGATCAGGCGGGTGGGCGCTTGTGGAATTTCTGGCAGGATGCCGCGCATCCCAAGGGAATCTGGCGTGTCACGACTGACGCCTCCTTCGCTCAGTCTGCACCGGACTGGAAGACCGCCATCGATCTTGATGCGCTCTCGAAGCAGGAAAAGCGCGATTGGGTGTTTCAGGGAGCCGATTGCCTTGAGCCCGAGGCGAAGCGTTGCCTCGTCGCCTTGTCTCTCTCCGGCGAGGATGCGGCGTTTTATCGTGAGTTCGACACGACCACGAACAGCTTCGTCACCGACGGCTTCGATTTGCCGCGCTCCAAGCAGCGCGTGGCCTGGCTCGATCTGGATACCTTGCTGGTTTCACGCGACTGGGGGGAGGGCAGCCTGACGCGCTCTGGCTATCCTTTCAGCGTGAGGCTGGTCAAACGCGGCCAGCCTCTCGCTGCGGCTAAGGAGATTTTCCGAGGCGAGGAGGGCGATATGATCGTCGAGCCTCAGGTGCTGCATGATGAGGCCGGACGCAAGATTGCGATCATCCAACGCAATCTCGATTTCTTCCGGAGTGAATACCGGATCTATGACCCGGAGACCGGCAAGCTGAGGCAGATTGCCCTCCCTCAGAAGATCGGCTTCCTAGGATACTATTCTGGCAAGCTGATCCTGCGTCTCGATCAGGACTGGAATGCCGGCAGGCATTTTGTGCGCGGCAGTATCGTGGCGGTCGACCCATTCGCTTCAGGCAAGACGCCCTCCCTTGTTTTCACACCCAAGACGAGCGAGACAACGACGGATATCGGCGTCACCTCAAAGGGGGTGATCGCGGTCGTATATACGGATGTGCAGCCATCCTTGCGGCTCTATACCCCGACCGGAAAGGATGGGAGCTGGCATGAGGCCTATTTCATCCTGCCCCGCATGAGCTCCGCCTCATTGCAATCCGCTTCCTCCTCCGCGAGTCACGCTTATCTCGAGGTCGAGGGCTATATCGTCCCGCCAGAGCTCTGGAGTTTCGACGCTGCTGCGGCGAAGGCGCTCAAGGTGAAGACGACGCCCGCCCTGTTCGACGCCAAAGGGTTGCGAACCGAACAGTTCTGGGTCAAGTCGAGCGATGGCGTCAATATCCCCTATTTCGTCACGCACCGCCGTGACTGGAAGATGAACGACCACAACCCGGTGCTCTTCACGGCTTATGGCGGATTCGATCTCTCATATCTGCCGACTTATTATGCTGATATCGGCAAGACCTGGCTTGAACGCGGCGGCGTCTACGTTGTGGGCAATATACGCGGAGGCGGTGAGTACGGTCCTGCATGGCATGAGGCGGGAATGAAATCGGGGCGTCAACACGCCTATGATGACTTCGCAGCCATCGGGCGTGATCTTGCCGCGCGCCATATCGCCGACAAGGATCATCTGGGGATACGGGGACGTTCCAATGGCGGGCTGCTGATGGGGGTCGAGTTCACCCAGCATCCCGAGCTTTGGAAGGCCGTCATCATTGGGGTGCCGCTGCTCGATATGGAAAATTTCGAGACCATGGCAGCCGGCGCTTCATGGGCGGCCGAGTACGGCCATATGGCCATACCTTCCGAACGCGCGTTTCTGCAGAAGATATCGCCCCTGCAGAACCTGAAAAAGGATGGGACCTACCCCGTGCCGTTCATTTTCACCTCGACCAAGGATGATCGTGTCGGGCCGGTTCACGCACGTCTGTTCGCCGCGCGTCTCGCTGAACTGGGCAAGGATTTCTATTATTACGAGGATACCGAGGGCGGCCATGCCGGTACGGTTAATGCCCGCGAAATCGCCCATGAGCGTGCGCTCGAAGCGGTTTATCTGTCGCAGAGCCTGATGGATCAGGACGCTGCGATGACGCACTGACGGCATCGCGCTTTAGATGCCAGCGGGTGAGGGGGCGTATCCTCTCACCCGGATTTCACGTCGGGGAGTATCAGAGCTGACTCCTGCAGGCACAAAAAAACCGCCGTGAAGACGGCGGTTGTTCTGTTTGCCGGTTCGGCAGGCTGATCAGAAGCCTTCACGCTCCAGGCGCTTACGCTCCATCTTGCGTGCACGACGAACCGCTTCGGCGGCCTCGCGAGCGCGACGCTCGGAGGGCTTCTCGAAGTGGCGACGCAGCTTCATCTCGCGGAAAACGCCTTCGCGCTGCATCTTTTTCTTGAGCGCCTTGAGCGCCTGATCAACATTGTTGTCACGAACCAGAACCTGCACGGGTCTGCCATCTCCTGTCCGACCATGGAAATCATGGTCTGTTTGTAAATGCGATGCCAGGAACGCGATACCGATGGCAGAGCGTTCCAGAGAGGTCGCCGCCTTAGCACAGGTTTTCGAGGGGACACAAACGGTTTGAGCAGTATCGCCCGAAATTTATTCATGTCACGATGCAGGCCAGCACGGGAACTTTTCCCCAAGGGTAAGGACTGGATCAGGTAATGGCGTTGCTGAAGATCGCGCGTATGGGGCATCCGGTACTGCTCCAGAAGGCGCAACCGGTTGAAGACGTTCATTCTTTGACCATAAGGCAGCTCGTCTCCGATATGATCGAAACGATGCTTGATTCGCGGGGGGCCGGGTTGGCTGCGCCTCAGGTTCACAAATCCTTGCGTTTGTTCGTTTACCACGTGCCAGAGCCGCGCTGTATGGCGGGCGAGGCGCCGATTCCGCCGCGTGTGCTGATCAATCCTGAAATCACGCCTCTGGACGATGCAGTCATGGAATGTACGGAGGGCTGCCTCTCGTTGCCGCTCCTGCGCGGTGTGGTGACACGTCATGCCGCCGTGGCTTACAAGGGGCTCGACCTGGACGGCACGGTGATCAGCGGCGAGGCGCGGGGCTTTCATGCCAATGTCCTGCAGCATGAATACGACCATCTCGAAGGTATTCTCTACACCATGCGCATGACCGATTTCGCGAGCTTCGGCTACGCTGAGGAATTCGCCATTCCGCGCGACAGCGAGGGGTGAGCATGTCGGGCCTGCGTGTACAGCGCGATGCGCCGGGTCAGGCGCATCTCTATCTTCGTGAAGAACAGATACGCCTGACCTATGAGGCCATGCTGCTGGCGTGGCGCGAACTGAGTGCGCTCTGCGACCCGTTTCAGCGCGACCAGCAACTGGGATCGGCCCATCACCGTGTGATGTTTCTGGTCTCGACCCATCAAGGACTGACCATGAGCGCGCTGCTGAGGCGTCTCAACATCACCAAGCAGAGCCTGAACCGGGTTCTGCAGGACCTCATGGCGCGCGGCCTGCTGGAGCAGCGCCCCGATGAGCGTGACAAGAGGCTCAAGCATCTGCACCTCACGCCTCAGGGCGCGGCGATCGAAGAAGAGATTTTCGCCGCGTTGCGCGATCGCATGACGTCGGCCTACAGGGCTGCGGGCGGTCAGGCCGTTGAAGGGTTCAGACGTGTGCTGGCAACATTGCAGGGGGAGGGAGAGACGCCATGACTCAACCGCATGTGCTTGTGGTGGATGATGATGCGCGCTTGTTGCGCCTTTTGCAGCGCTTCCTGTCCGAGCACGGTTTCCGGATCACCACGGCGATGGACGCCGAATCCGCGCGCAAGATCCTGTCCGTGACCCAGCCCGACGCGATGGTGGCCGACATCACCATGCCGGGCGAGGATGGGTTGAGCCTGACGCGCTGGCTGCGCGAAAAGGGGCAAGTCTGGCCCATCATCCTGCTCACAGCCCGTGGCGAACCGGCGGATCGGATCATCGGGCTGGAATCGGGCGCGGATGATTATCTGGGCAAGCCCTTCGAACCACGCGAATTGCTGCTCAGGCTTCAGAGCCATCTGCGGCGTCATGTGCCTCGCCCCACCGGGGCCCCGCGGATCCTCAGGCTCGGGAAGCTGGAATTCGATACGGGCCGTGGTCTCCTGACGGGACCGGAGGGGATCGTGCACCTGACAAGCGGCGAGGCGGCGCTTCTGGGCGTGCTGACACGGTCCCCTGGCGAAATTTTATCACGTGAGGCCATTGCCGAGGCGCTTGGCATGGATGAGATCGGTGAGCGGGCCGTCGATGTGCAGGTGACCCGTCTGCGCCGGAGGATCGAGCCCGATCAGAAAGAGCCCCGCTTTCTGCAGACCGTGCGTGGCAAGGGCTATGTGCTGAAGCCCGGGAGCTGAATTCCGTCATGCAGGCCGCACGGACGATGGAGCGTCTGATACGCAGGCTGCTCCCGCGCTCCTTTCAGGGGCGATCGCTGCTGATCGTGCTCATGCCCCTCCTGATTACGCAGATCGTGGCGCTTCAGCTGTTTTATGGGAATTATCTCAATGTCGTTTCGCGCCGTCTCGCCGATAGTGTGGTGGCCGATCTCGCCCTGATCAAGGACTCGATCGAGCATCAGCCCACGTCACAGGACTGGATCATCGCGCAGGCGCGATGGCGTATGCAACTCGACATCACCTTCCATCCCGGACAGAAATTCGTGCCGCGCCGCATGCCTTTCGTTCTCGGTCCTATGGACGAGGATCTGATGAGCGCGGTGCAGCGTATCTTCAATGCACCCTGTCAGATCGACTGGAACGCCACACGTCAGAGCGTGAGACTGGAAATTCCGTTGGGCGACGGGGTGCTGGATGTGATCGTGCCGCGCAAGCGCCTCGATGTGGGGCCGATCTGGCTGTTTGTCGCCTGGGAGGTTGGGAGTGCCATTCTCCTTTTCATCGTCGCCGGGTTGTTTGTCGGGCGGCAGGTGCGCGCGGTGCGTCGTCTCGCCAAGGCGGCCGAAAATTTCGGGCTTGGACGTGATGACGGTCCGATCCAGCCTCAGGGTGCACTCGAGATCCGCAAGGCGGCCCTGGCCTTCAATCGCATGCAGGCGCGCGTGAACCGCTTCGTGACGCAGCGTACGGCCGTTCTGGCGGGCGTATCGCATGACCTGCGCACGCCACTGACCCGCCTGCGCCTGACACTGGCCATGATGCCTGTGGAGGGAGCGATCGAAGCCCAGGAACTGCGCCCTGATATCGAGGACATGGTGGCGGATATTGCTGAGATGGAACGACTGATCGGCAGCTATCTCTCCTTCGCACGGGGGGAGGGCGAGGAAGATCCCGTTCCCACCGATTTGCTGGCCATACTGCGCGATGTGGCGGCGGCAACGACCCGAGCCGGAGGGGAGGTGCTGGCCATTCACGCCGAGCAGAGTCTGATCGTGCCGGTCCGTCCTGATGCCATGCGGCGCGTCCTGATCAATCTGGCAGAGAATGCGCGCCGGCATGGAGGCCGTATGACATTTTCTCTGCGTCAGACCGGCCGCATGATCGAGATAACCATTGACGATGATGGTCCCGGCATCGCCCAGTCACGGCGCAAGGATGTATTTCGCGCTTTCAGCAGCACTTCCGGCCCTGAAGGGGGAAGCGGGCTAGGCCTGACCATCGCCCGTGACATCATGGCCGCGCATGGTGGCAGCGTGGTTTTGCGTAACAGTCCACTGGGCGGCTTGCGCGTGATGCTCAAGCTGCCGCGCTGAAACGCAGAGCGGGGCACAGCGGCACTACGTACCCATCGAAGTCCCGTCCAAAGCGTGACGTTACCGTCTCTTTCACTCAGCGAACGCTAAAGATCTCCCTCCGCCTCGACGAAGCGCTGGGACGTAACCTTTGGTGAAGATCCCTTGAGCGGCAGTTGGTGTGCCTGGAACGGAAACGGGCTCGATCCTGAGACCGGGCCCGTCCGAAAAGGGTTGCGCCAAAAAACATGGCCATGGGACCGTTTCCTGGCCCCTGGAGATATCAGGGAACCGAGTTACCCGTACCGCCATGACCCGTGCCCACACCGGCGCCCAGCGGCCCCTGCGTGCCGCCAAAGGTGCTGCCCATGTTGCTCATCGGGTTGTAGCGACCGACATTGCCCAGCAGCTGCTGCAGGACATTGATCTTGGTGCCCGGTGTGGGGGTGGTTTCACCGACCATACCGACATTGTAGCCATTCTTGCGATGCAGCGTGTCCATACGACGCAGAACGCCGCCATTATCGAAGGCGAGCACCAGGACATTCTGCTTCGTGACCCGCGGGAAGCCGAGTGGCTGCGGCACGGTCACCATCGAGATGTAGATCCAGGTATTGTCATCGAACGTGGCATGGGCCGTGGGCGAGCCCAGCAGATCGGTCACGTCATTGCGCGTGCTGGTTCCGGGCACGAGTTGGGAATAATCGTCTTTCTCGATCAGCGAACCGCGATTCTGGGGAATCGGGCTGAAAACGGAACAGCCGGCCAGAGCGAGCGGCGCGATGCAGAGCAGGGCGCGCGCAAAACCCGCATGCGATTGCTGCCGCGGGGCGGTCTTCTTGGAGGCGCTCTTCATGGCGGGCTATGTCGTCCTGCAGTGATCGAAACAGATTCGTAAGATGGTCGTGCTGCGATGGAAACGATGTTTCATCAGCGTCGCAAGACGATCAGACTCTTCTATATTGCTTACACCAACGGTAAGGCAATTCGGAAAAGGGAGCTTGCTCGCCGGTTTTTCCGATGCGCAAGCATGTTCCCGCCGCAGATAGTGTCAGGAAGGCAGCCATGAGCGACAGACAGGATTTCGAAAGTGTTCCTCCATCCCAGCCGGAATTCTCGCGTCGTCTGGTTATCAACCGTATCGGCCATGAGGGGCTGAGCGAGACGATCAAGGCCAAGGAGGACGAGTGCAGGAAGCTGGCAAAGCGTCTGGACATTCCGGCGGTTCGTGCGCTCGACTGTCGTTTCCGCATCATTCCTGAAGCGTCCGATAATTTTGTACTCGAAGGCGTGCTGACCGCCCATGTGGTGCTGGAATGCGTGATCACAGGGGAACAATTCGAAGACGCCCTGAATGAGTCCTTTGCGGTACGGATGGTTCCTGCACGTCGTTTTTCAGAGGAAACGGCTTCGGATCTCGAGGCGATTGACGAGATTCCCTATGAGGGGAATGCACTCGACCTGGGAGAGATCGCCAGCGAGCAGCTTGCCCTGATGTTACCCGCCTATCCGCGCAAGCCGGGAGCCGCCCTTGAAAATGCGGTTGACGAAGCCCCCCGTGAGGCGGCAGAGGAAACCGCAGATGAAGCAGGTGGCCGACCCAACCCGTTCGGTGCCCTGGCCGGTCTGTCTCTCCCCAAAAAAAAGACGGATCTGAGCTAGAAACGCACAGGATGCTTGCGACCCGGCCTCGGGTCTGCTAGAGCCGCCCGCCTGATCATAGTGAACAGTATCGTTTCCCGCTGCGGTCGAATGGCGACCGGTTGCAGGGACGATCTAAGAAGAAAGAGGCTCCTGCCATGGCCGTCCCCAAGAGAAAGACCACGCCGTCCCGCATGGGCATGCGTCGCAGCCACCACGCCCTGACCGTTCAGGCTCACGCCGAGTGCAGCAACTGCGGTGAGCTGAAGCGCCCGCATCATGTTTGCGCGCATTGCGGTCATTATGACGGTCGTGAAGTCGTGGCTTCCGGCAAGACGCTGAAGACGACCGTTCGCGTTTGAGGCTCGATGGGGCTGGCTCGGTGAAAGAGCCAGCGCATCTTGTTTGAAATGAGACGCGGGGCGGAGCATGACTGACCTGAATGTGCCGGCCAGCCAGGCTGCGCCTTACAGTTTGGCTATTGATGCGATGGGCGGGGATCATGCCCCCGAGATCGTTCTGGCCGGTTTGGATCGGGCAGCCGATCGACATCCTACAGCTAAGATTCTGCTGGTCGGTGATGAAGCCGTGCTGCGTCCGCAGCTGGCCCGCTACACCAAGGCACAGCGCATCTGCGAAATCCGCCACGCGCCCTCCTCCATTTCCATGGAAATGAAGCCGACGGCAGCCCTGCGCATGCGGGATTCCTCACTGCGCATGGCGATTGATGCCGTCGCCTCGGGCGAGGCGGGCGGCGTCGTGTCAGCTGGCAACAGCGGTGCCATGCTCGCTCTTGCCAAGATCGTGCTCAAGACGCTCCCCGGAATCACGCGTCCTGCCATGGCGGCGGTTAATCCATCGGCCCGTGGCGACGTTGTGATGCTCGATTTGGGGGCCAATATTGCCTGCGATACGCGCAATCTGGTCGAGTTTGCTGTCATGGGTGAGGCTTTCGCCAAGGCGGTGCTCGGTCTCCCTGCGCCCAGTATCGGTTTGCTGAATGTCGGCGCCGAGGAGTTGAAGGGTGACGAGCGCCTTCGTGCCGCGGCCGATATCCTGCGCGATTCGCCGCTTTCCGCTCAATTTCATGGCTTCGTAGAGGGCCATGACATCACAGCGGGAACGACCGACGTCGTCGTGACCGACGGATTTTCGGGCAATATAGCGCTCAAGACGGGTGAGGGCGCACTCAAGCTGGTTTCGATGCTGTTGCAGCGCGTCTTCAAGACCAACCTGCTGACCCGTATCGGGTATCTTCTCGTGCGTCCCGGACTGGAGCGCATGAAAGAATGGATCGACCCGCGCCGATACAACGGGGCTGTGTTCGTCGGTCTTAACGGAATTGTCGTGAAGTCTCATGGTGGCGCGGATGCCGAAGGTTTTGCCGCCGCCATCGATGTGGCGATGGATGCCGTAACCCATTCGATCAATGAGAAGATCCGCGATCGCCTGCGTCAGGTCGAGGCTCTCATGGCCGCCGAGGCCGAGAGAGAGCTCGCTTCTTCCACGACGGCGGCCTGATCGGTTCTGTTGGCCCGATGCGGGCTTACAGGTCCTTGGCCATACCCGCCTCCAACCTGCCTTGCCTTCTCCCCGGCGGCCTGACGCATGGTCTGTCTTTTCCGGGGACTGCCTTGGGCGCTACTGGCGCGATAACGGTTAGGCTGGTATCGGCAGGGTCTGCCTTCCCGGCATCAGTACAAGAGGAAACGACATGTCCCTGCGCGCGCGCCTGACCGGATTTGGCAGCTATCTGCCGAAGCAGGTTGTCACGAACGCCGATCTGGCCGAGCGTATCGAGACTTCAGATGAATGGATCAGGACGCGTACAGGCATTGCGCAGCGTCACATCGCCGGCGAGGACGAGACGGCCGTCAGCATGGCGGTCAACTCTGCTCGTGCTGCACTGGCCTATGCCGGAATCGATGCGCAGGAAATTGGTGCCGTCATCGTGGCGACCGCGACGCCCGACCAGTGCTTTCCCGCAACGGCTGTCCGCGTACAGGCGGAGCTGGGCATGGCGGCCGGGTTCGCCTTTGATCTGACGGCGGCCTGTTCCGGCTTCGTCTACGCCCTGGCTACCGCCGAGACATTCATTCGCAGCGGTCAGGTCAAGAAGGCGCTGGTGATCGGCACGGAAGTCTATTCGCGCATTGTCGACTGGGAGGATCGCACGACCTGCGTCCTGTTCGGCGACGGTGCGGGTGCGGTTGTACTGGAAGCTACCGAGGAAGAGGGGCTTGGAATTCTTTCCACCCATCTGCACAGTGATGGAAGCCATGGCGACATCCTGTACGTGGATGGACCCGCTACGGCAAAGCCTGTGCTGCATATGCAGGGGCGGGAGGTCTTCCGCCACGCGGTTGCCAAGCTCTCTTCAGTGGTGGACGAGGCTCTGGCTGCGAACGGGCTTCAGGGACAGGATATTGACTGGCTCGTTCCACACCAGGCCAATCTGCGTATCATCGAGGGCATGGCCAAGAAGCTTGCCCTGCCACTCGATCGCGTGGTCGTGACGGTTGATCGTCACGCCAATACGTCTGCGGCGTCCATACCGCTTGCGCTTGACGAAGCGGTACGCGACGGGCGCATCAAGCCGGGAGACCTGGTGCTGCTTGAGGCGCTTGGCGGGGGTCTGACCTGGGGCTCGGCGCTGCTGCGTCTGTAGAACCCGTCGACGGGTCATGTCAGAACAGTGATTTGATTGATTTTCATTACTGTCATGATACGGTGCTGTCATGACCACGGTGACCCGCGCGCAAATAGCAGAGCACATCTATAGTGAAGTAGGGCTGTCCCGGCACGAATCCGCCGATCTGCTCGAGACGGTTCTCGAACTGATCGCTGCGCGGCTCGAAAAAGGCGAGACGGTCAAGCTGAGCGGATTCGGGACTTTTTCCGTCCGCCAGAAAGGCCGCAGGGTCGGCCGCAATCCCAAGACCGGTATCGAGGTGCCGATTCTGCCGCGCTCGGTGCTGGTGTTCCGGCCTAGCCAGATTCTCAGGGCCGAGGTGAATGGCGAGTCGATTGAAGGTCTTGCCAGTGAAGGCGATGATTCATGACGACCACCCACTCCGCACCAGATCTGCTCCGGGGGGCTGAAGAGCGCAGCGATCTTGATCGGCTGGTGAAGGGCCCCAACGCCTACCGCACCATCAGTGAAGTTGCCGACGAGCTTCATGTTCCGCAGCACGTGTTGCGTTTCTGGGAGACGCGCTTTCCCGAGGTCAAGCCGCTCAAACGCGGTGGCGGACGGCGCTATTATAGTCCCGAGGATATCGACACGCTTCGACAGATCACGGACCTGCTTTACGTGCAGGGCTACACGATCAAGGGCGTGCAGCGTGTTCTGAAAGAGCACGGAGCCGTGGGGCCGCTTCCAGTGGTTGCTTCTGCGCCAGCAGAGCCCGAACTCCGGCAAGCCACCGGAGTTGATGGAGGAAGCGCCGCGTCAGAGACCCCGCGAGCGCCTTTCGAGATTCCAGCATTCCACCCCGCTGTGGAAGAGCAGAGCGTGGATCTGGATTCCGGCCCCACGGCAGCTGATGCTGATGAGGCGTCTATCGCAGAGCCTGGAGAAGGTCATCGGGCGTTTCAGAATGAAGGAGCTGTCGATGCAGGTGAAGAGACGAACGCCCTGCCTGCCGAGTTCACACAAGTCTCTATCACTTCACCGCTCGCTAACGCCGAGGCGGAAGCTCGAGGGGAAGCAGCCGTCTCCGCTCCCCCGCAGGGCGGTAGCGCGGCAGAGCTGAACGCCATTCTCCAGGATGAATTGGCAGAGTTGCGTGCCAAGGAAGAACGGTGGCGCCACGAGCGTCGGGCTCTGCGTCTCGCCCTCGAGGATGTGCTGGGTGAGCTCGATAATCTGCGCGAAATGCTGCCAAGCGCCTGAAAACGCTGATCGTGCAAAAAACTGGCCTGGGGCGCTTGCAGGATAAGCGCCCCCCTGCTAAACGGCCTGTACCGCAGGACTGACGGGCAGTAGCGCAGCCTGGTAGCGCATCAGTCTGGGGGACTGGGGGTCGTGGGTTCGAATCCCGCCTGCCCGATATCGTTCGTCCTGCGGTTCTTATCTCCAAAATTCAAAGACTAAGCGGTTTCGCCGCGTGTAGACGCACTTGCCTGTCGATCTGTGCAGCATCGCGCATCTCGCCCGGTGCGGAAGTGCCAGTGTCTGTGCACCGATGCGCCCGGACAACGGGCATGAAAAAGGCCGGTCGAGCCGGCCCTTCCCATGATTCAGCGATCAGAAGCCCTCTGGAGAGCAGGCCTATTGTGCTTCCTCGCGAAGCTGGCTTTCCGTATCCGAGCTCCAGATACGCCACAGCAGATGGACGGCCGCCATGATGGCCGGGCCAAGAAACAGGCCGAGCAAGCCCCAGGTTTCCACACCCCCGAGAATGCCCAGAAGGACCCAGAGGAACGGCATTTGCGTGCTTCCGCCAATCAGAGCAGGGCGAATGAAGTGGTCCGCCACAAAAATCACGATCGCCCCGAGCACGATGATAACGATGCCCGCGATCATCTTGCCCTGAACGATGATCAGAAGGGCAGCCAGTATGACCGTAGGCAGGCCCAGAAACGGGATCATGGCCGCCACGCCTGTGAGCAGGGCAAAGAGCAGCGGCTGAGGCGTGTCGGTCAGCACATAGGCGATGCCCATCACGAAGCCTTCTCCCAGCCCGACCAGCACAAGACCCGCCACCGTACCATGCACCGAAGAGATCATCTGCCGTGCCAGCTTCTCTCCGCGCTTGCCAAAGGTCCGGTTCGACACCACCAGAACACGGTGGATGATATCCGCACCATCACGGAGCAGGAAGAACAGCGTCAGGATAGAAAACAGGAAGAGCGTCGCACGTCTTGCAACCTGCGTGGTGACCTGCCTGGTGACGGCCATGCCATGACCGGCATCGAAAGAGTGGAACAGACGATTGAGGTGTTCCGGGTTGACGAGATTGTTCTGCCACCAGCGTGCCACCTGGGCCCGCTCGAAGGGCAGATCGTTGAGCCATTCCGGCATCGGTATGCCAGTATGGCGCACTTCGTCGATCCAGTGCAGCGCGCTCTGCGCCTCCTCGGCAGCCTTGTATCCTACTAGGCTAAGCGGCACGAGAAAGATGAGCGCGATGGCCGCGGTGAACAGCATGGGAAGCCATTCCGTCCGCCCGAAGCGCTTTTCGGTACGTTGATAAAGCGGCCAGGAGGCAATGGCGAAGACGCAGCCCCAAAGCAGGGCTGGCAGGAAGTTCTTGAGTGTGAACAGGGCGAGCGCAATGAAGAAGAAGCCGAGAAGACCTCTGGAGCGTCTTTGTCCTCGCCCGACGGGTGAGCCGGTCGCCTCTGTAAGATCGTCTTCCCCCGGCTGGTCCTGACACTCGGCAGATGGTCGGGTCAGGCCGGCTGGTGGCATGGCGTTCGGGTTGGTCATCATGTTCCTCGGGGCCAGCATCGCCCGCTCCGACCGTCGTGAAATGACGCTTCGCGGTTCCGGAGACGCTGCCTGTTTTCCTGTAAATCCTGAATCACATCAGGAGGGCGATTCTCATTTCTGGCAAGTTACGGTCGCGCGTCAACATGCCAGTCCACTCTAGGGTGCAGGATACGCCTAAAAGGAGGCGCAGCCAGAGTGGATGAACGCGGCGACGGAACTCTGGTTGAACCGTTTTTTATAGGCGTTGCGTATGGCCCTCAGCTTCGTGCCCAGACCGGGACCAGAAGGCGCGATGATCCATACCAGTCGCGAGCGTTCGTGGATGATCGGTGACGCGGGCGTATCCTGCCATTGTCCACGCACTTCCGTAACCGAAAGGCCGGCAGGGAAGTCAGGCGTCACCTCGCGCGCGAGGAAATCCTCCCAGTCGGCCTCCGTGATCTCGCCTCCTCCAGGAAGCGAGAGGCCGAAAGCAAGGGTGATGGATTCCGAGGGGGCACCCGCAATCGCCTTGCAGAGTATCCTTTCCTGCGGCGCGGGAGCCGGTGCGGTCGCACATCCCGAAATCCCAAGCAGCGTGACTCCGAGAATCAGCGCGTGGCTGGGCGGAAGAATCCGGAGCAAGGACAGAGGTCTCACTGGTCATCGAGCGCCGCACGCAGGATCGTGCTTTCATCGGGCGTGAAAAGCCCATGGCGCAGGAAGAGGTCGATCAGCACGAGATTGACGTTGAATTTGATGTCGTTCGTGTCGCGTACCAGAGCAAAGACCTGTTCGAGCGCCATGAGCTCGAAAAAGGCCACTTCTCCATCCACCGGCTGCGGGACGAACTCGGTTGGCAGGAGCAGATCGTAGCAGTAGAGCGTGTCCTGACGCAGGCCTTCGGGCCGTGCCATGGCATAGCGCAGGGTCGCGACGGGTTGGGCCTGTGCCGCGAGCTCGGGCGGAATAGCGGCTTCCTCCCCCGACTCCTTGATAAGCGCTTCCATAGGGGTGAGGCCTGTGCAGATGCCCCCTGCCGCCAGATGGTCGAGTTTGCCCGGGTCGAGGCGCTTGTTCGCAGCGCGATGGCCCATCCAGATGAGGCATTGGCCATCTTTCTGCACCAGCCCGTTCAGATGCACACCGGCGGCGGTGCAGCCCAGCAGGGGCAGGGCGCCACGATCGATCTGGCCGATCACCTTCCCCTGATTGTCGAACACGTCGAAGAGCTCGTCATGAGGCCGATAGAGCCCGCGCTCGGCGAGGGTAACGCCCAGCCCGACAAGCTGTGTGCCGTCCTCGATGCGGAACTCCTCCCCCTGAGCCAGACCAAGCTCCGTCAGGGCCGCGAAGGCGCGGGGATCGACCAGACCAAATGGCGTTTCCCCCGCCCGAAAAAGGCGTCTGTCCCCGGGGAGAATGGCAGTCTTGCACTGCCTGATATGGGCCAGAAACAGGGCAAGGCGATTGTCGTGCATGGAGGGCGGTACTCTCTACTCTGAGGGGCAACGATATCGCGTAACAGGAGGCGATTGCAAAACGCTGACGCACACCACAATTTGGACTCATGTCCTTCTCCTGGCGTTTGCCTCTCGCTGTCACCAGCCTTGTCCGGGCCTGGCGTCTGGTCCTGTCTCATGACATCCGCTTTTTCCGCATCGGCATGGGCCTGACGCTGTTGCTGCTTTTGGGGGAGCGGCTCTGCATTCTGGCCACACCCTACATGTTCAGCCGACTGGTCGCGCATTTTTCGGTGCCGGATCTGCGGGTGGTCGTGCCTGTTATGCTGATCCTGTCCTATGCCGGGCTGATTTTCTTCCGGAGCGTTTTCTCAGCGTTGCAGGAACTGGTGTATCAGCCGGTTGGACAGCGGCTCCAGGCGCTGACGGCACAGGAGGCCTTCAGGCACCTGCTCGATCTGCCCTATCGCTTTCATCGTGACAGGCAGACAGGCGCCCTCACACGCGCCATCGAGCGCGGCTCTGAGGCCGCAGACACGTTGTTGCGTCTGGCGCTCTTCAATGTGCTGCCAGCCGTGCTGGATACGGGTTTGACCATTGCCGTCGTGTTCCATTTCCTTGGTCCACGATATGCGGCAGTCATTGCTGTAGCGCTCGTCAGCTATATCGCCCTCGCGCAATGGTTCGTGCGCCAACGGGTCAGAGCGCGGCGACAACGCAATGAGGCCAATGGCCGCGCGCAGCACTTCCTGCTCGATTCCCTGCTCAATTTCGAATCCGTGCGCCATTTCGCCAATGAGCCCCATGAATATGCGCGCTATGAGCGCGCGCGGCGCGCGCAGGAAAAGGCCAGTCTGCGCATGACCTTTGTCGCCGGTCTGTCCTCGGTCAGTCAGAACGCCATGATCGCGCTGGCAACGCTTGCCCTGTTCCTCATGGCGGCGCGCGATCTGGCGGCCGGAAGACTGGATGTTGCGGCCTTCGTGCTGATCGGGACCTATTTGCGTACGCTTTATCAGGCCATCATCTCGCTCAACCTCGTCTATGCGGGGTGGCGCAATGCCTGCGTCGATCTGGAGCACCTGACCGAGCTGATGGACGAGCCGCCCCGGGGCGGGGAGGGCAGGGATACTGGCAGCGCTCCGGCAGGGATCGAGCCTGCCTCGCTCTCGTTTCGCGATGTCAGTTTCGATTATGACGGGCGCGAAATCCTGCACACCCTTTCCTTCGATGCCGGGCCGGGCGAGACGATTGCGCTTGTCGGCCCGACCGGGGCAGGAAAATCAACCATAGCCCGGCTCATCCTTGGGGCTTATGCGCCGCGTTCAGGCTCTATCCTGCTGGATGGGCAGGACCTGACGACCCTCGCTCCTGTCGATCTGCATCGCATGATCGGCGTGGTCCCGCAGGACACGCAGCTCTTCAATGATACGATCGGCTACAACATCGCCTATGGTCATCTGGAGGCTACTCAGGAGGAGATTGAAGAGGCCGCGCGGCTGGCCCAGATTCATGATTTCATCGACGGCCTTGAGGAAGGGTATGAAACGCTGGTTGGCGAGCGTGGCCTCAAGCTTTCGGGTGGGGAGCGTCAGCGTATCGCTCTGGCGCGCATCATTCTGCGCAAGCCACGGCTGCTTCTGCTGGACGAGGCGACGAGCGCGCTGGATACCGGCACCGAGCTGCGGCTCATGGAGGCCTTGCGTCAGGTGACTTCCCGCCAGACCACGATCGCCATAGCCCACAGATTATCGACCATACGGCACGCGACACGGATTCTGGTGATCGAGTCCGGGCGTATCATCGAGCAGGGCACCCATGAGGTGCTGATGGCGCAACATGGACCTTATTTCGAGATGGTGACCCATCAATCCACCGCAGCGACCTAGTTTTCTCGCCGGTGCTTCCCTAACTGTTGCTCGATGATGCGCGTCCGGCTGGTCACCAGATCGCCTGCCGCGCGCATTCCCAATTCAAGAGGAGAACTCTCATGACCAAGCCGGCCGAAGACCTCGCCCAGGACTTCCATCCCGACCAGAATATCGAGGCGGAAATCCGGGGTCAGGCGGCTCATGAGCTCTCTGACGACCCTGATGCCGTCGAGATCCCCGAAGAACTGCGTCAGTGCGGCGCCGTGATCGACAAGGCAATCGGCTATCTTGTGGAGCAGAATCTGCCGACCGAACTGATCGCCTCGGCATTGCTCGGCGGTTCGCTGGGCGTGCTCGCCCGGACCACCGATGCCGAAACGATGGTGCGGATGCTGCAAACCGCAATCGACAGCATCCGCACGGGTGAACTGCTCTGTGCGGACGCCTTTTCAGACGGCGAATGACAGTTTGCGACGCTTTCGGCTTGACGGGAGCGGGGGGCTCCGTCATAAGCCGCGCCTTAACGCATCGTCGTATGCCGGGAGTGGTCTCGGCGATCATATTACTACCGAGGATCAAGTCCATGTCACGCCGCTGCCAAATCACGGGCAAGGGTGTGCTGACGGGCAACAACGTCAGCCACGCCAACAACAAGACCCGTCGTCGTTTCCTGCCCAACCTGCAGGAAATCACCCTTCTGTCCGACATTCTGGGCACGGGCGTTCGTCTGCGTCTCTCCACCCAGGGTATCCGTACGGTCGAGCATAATGGCGGCCTGGACTCGTTCCTGATCAGCACGCCGAACCGCAAGCTCCCGGTTGAAGCTCAGGTCATCAAGCGTCGCATCCTGCGCGCTCAGGAAAGCAAGGCCGCTCAGACCGCTTGAGTCTGACGGCGCCAGCCTGACGCCCCGGCGGAAAAGGCAGGCAGCAACACAATTGGCCTTGAAAACGTGGTCGGGTTGTTTCATTCAGCCACTCGATCACAAGGCCCGACTTGGTCGATCCGGCTTCGACGTCTTCCCCAAGCTTCCCGAAGGGCATACCGCCGGGAATATTCTGGCATAGCGCGTCGATCTGTGACGGCCACGGCAAAGGTGTTTCGGGGCGGCCTGAAGCACCTTTCATCGCATTCTGGAGGTATCCCGTGTCCGAAAGCAGCGTCGCAGAAGCCAAATCGGCTCTCTCGAAGATCCGCAATATCGGTATCACCGCGCATATTGATGCCGGCAAGACCACGACGACCGAGCGTATTCTGTACTACACCGGCGTGTCGCATCGCATCGGTGAAGTGCATGACGGCAACACGACCACCGACTACATGGCGCAGGAACGTGAGCGTGGCATCACGATCACCTCGGCAGCCGTGACCTGCGAGTGGGAAAACCACCGCATCAACATCATCGACACTCCGGGCCACATCGACTTCAACATCGAAGTGAACCGCTCGCTGCGCGTGCTCGACGGCGCCATCTTCATCATCGAAGGCGTTGCCGGTGTTCAGCCGCAGTCGGAAACCAACTGGCGTCTGGCTGACCGTTACAACGTGCCGCGCGTCATCTTCATCAACAAGCTCGATCGTACCGGCGCCGATTTCTATCGCGCGTTCGACACGCTGAAGGAAAAGCTCGACATCGTCGCTATTCCGCTTCAGCTGCCGATCGGCATTGAAGAAAACTTCGTTGGCGTGGTCGATCTGGTCGAAATGCGCGCCATCATCTGGGAAGGCGGCGAGCTGGGCGCGAAGTTCCACTACGCCGAGATTCCCGATGACCTGAAGGAAAAGGCAGCTGAAGCTCGCCAGAACCTTCTGGACACCGCGCTGAGTGTCGATGAAGCCGCTATCGAAGAATACTTCGAGAAGGGCGATGTCGATGTCGCAACGCTCAAGAAGTGCATCAAGAAGGGCGCCATCTCCGGCGTGTTCCGTCCCGTCCTGTGCGGCACGGCCTTCAAGAACAAGGGCGTTCAGCCGCTCCTCGATGCCGTTATCGATTACCTGCCGGCTCCTGACGAAGTCGAAGGCATCCGTATCGCGCCGCCGGAAGGCGAAGAGGTTGACGAGAACTTCCTGCCGATCGTGCCGGTCGATCCCGATGGCAAGTTCGCCGGTCTCGCGTTCAAGATCATCTCCGACAAGTACGGCACCCTGACCTTCGTGCGCGTCTATCGCGGCGTCCTGAAGTCGGGCGACACCGTGCTGAACACGACCAAGGGTCACAAGGAACGCGTTGGCCGCATGTTCCAGATGCACGCTGACAAGCGTGAGGAAGTCAAGCAGGTCGGGGCTGGCGATATCGCCGCATTCGTGGGTCTGAAGGACACCCAGACGGGTGACACCCTGGCCGACGCTGCTGATCCGGTTGTTCTGGAGCGCATGCAGTTCCCGGTTCCGGTGATCGACATCTCGGTCGAGCCGAAGACCAAGGACGGCGTCGAGAAGATGACGCTGGCCCTGCAGAAGCTGGCCGCGGAAGATCCCTCGCTGCAGCTCAAGACCGATCAGGAAACGGGTCAGACCATCCTGTCCGGCATGGGCGAGCTGCATCTGGACATCATCGTGGACCGTCTGCGTCGTGAATACGGCGTTGAAGCCAATGTCGGTGCGCCTCAGGTGGCCTATCGTGAGACGATCTCGCGTGCCCACACCGAGACCTACACCCACAAGAAGCAGTCCGGTGGTTCGGGTCAGTACGCTGAAGTCAAGATCGAGTTCGTGCCTGTCGAGCGTAACGAAGGCATCAGCTTCGAGAACAAGGTCGTTGGCGGTACGGTTCCGAAGGAATACATCCCGGCTGTCGAAAAGGGCATCCGCATGCAGTCCTCGACGGGCGTGCTGGCTGGCTTCCCGACGGTGGACTTCAAGTTCACGCTGCTCGACGGCAAGTACCATGACGTTGACTCGTCGGCTCTCGCCTTCGAAATCGCCGCCAAGGCCTGCTTCCGCGAAGGCATGAAGAATGCTGGCCCGGTCATCCTCGAGCCGATCATGGATGTGGAAATCACGACCCCGAACGACCATGTCGGTGACGTGGTGGGCGACCTCAACCGTCGTCGTGGCATCATCCAGAGCCAGGAGACGGCCGGTTCGACCGTCATGATCCGCGCTCAGGTGCCGCTGAAGGAAATGTTCGGCTACATCTCGCATCTGCGTTCGGCCACCAAGGGCCGCGCGTCGTTCACGATGCAGTTCCATCACTATGATCCGGTGCCGCGCAACGTGGCCGACGAAATCATGGCGAAGAGCGCCTGATCCTTCGGGCTCGGTCTCAGAACATGGAAAAGCCGCCCCTCGGGGCGGCTTTTTTCGTTTTCTGTTGGCGCTTCGAAGCGTACGGGGCAGGAGAGGTGCGGCGCCCCTCTCAAGGATAAGGCGTCATCTCGTGCTCTGACAGGCGCGATGGAGCCGATAGAGAGAAGGCCCGAAGAAGCTCGCTGCAATCATGAAGACAAGGCTGAGCCGAAGAACAAAGGCCTCGGGACCGTGATGGGCAGGCATGCGCGCCATGTCGATGAAGACGAGGGCACGCACCGCGAAAAACGCTCCCCATATGCGCGTGTAGAATCTGAAAAAGCGGTCGATACCCGGTGCTTCGGCACGGTCTTGCATCGCGTCCCCTCCGCGTTGCCGCGCCAGATGTTCGATCAGGGAGATGCGCCAGAAGCTCCCCCAGAGGAATAAACCCGCCATCAGGGCGGCACAGAACGCGGCGAAGTAATCAGGGCTCATCCTGTCTCGGAGCAGGATACTCGCAAGCCCGAAGCCGATCGCGCCACCGTTGAGTGCAACCCAAGGCGGAGGGAACCCCGCGCCTCGACGATAGCGATGAAGAGCGCTCACCCCCACAAACGCAAGACTGGCAGGCAAGGCGTAGGCCTCAAGCCCCGCCATCTCTCCAACCCATACAAGCGCGAGGCCACCAAATTCCTGCACGATTGCCCGGAGTGGCAGGCGAGAGAGACGGGACGAGAAACTCATAGGGGTACCTCAATCGGCTTTGGTATCTTTCCACCGTAAAGATTGCCGCTCAGATCATGGTGGCGTCAAACTTTTTATTGTAAAGATCGACGGGAACTTTGTGAGGCACCATGAACGACCCATCTTCCTCCTATCATCATGGCGACCTCGCCAATGCGCTTCTTGAGGCAGGGCGTGCTCTGCTCGCGACCGGCGGGTTGGAGGCGCTGAGCCTGCGCGCCGTCACCCGCAGGGCGGGTGTCTCGGCAACGGCTGCGGTGCCGCATTATGGCGGTCTGGCCGGGCTTCGGGCGGCCCTCGCCGCACAGGGATATCGGGAGTTGGCGCTCGCACTGGGTAAGGCCTCAACCGCGCATGAGGCTGGTATGGCTTATATTCGTTTCGCCATCGCCAATCCGAACCTCTTCCAGCTCATGTTCCGGCGTACCCTGCTTCTGGAGAGCAGTGAGGTCCTGCAATCGGCCTCGCAGGCCGCCTTCGAGGCCCTGCGTGGCCTCGCGCAGGGCTTAGACCCGGCGACAGGGGGGATTGAAGGCGGAGCGGCGCGTATGGCTGGGCTATGGGGAAGGGTCCATGGCCTGGCTATGCTTGCCATAGACGGAATGCTGTCTCCGATGATCGCGGCCGAGGGTTTCGATAACGTTGAAGGTTTCCTTGCTAAAGCGCTCGATTCCGGGGGTAGGAACTCAGCCGATTGATGGTTCGATTCGCTCCGGGGCTCGGCGAGGGAGAGGGTACGGACGCGCATTGCGCGGCTTTGATGGGATGCGATCAACATGGACGCGAATTAACTATCACATCTCCGTTACTTAATTAAAGATTGCAAAAACATTATATAAATTTAACAAAATATCTGCTTCTCTCGATTTCGGCAGAAGGGGACCAAGCAAGTTTTCCCCGCTGCTTCAGGCGCAAATCGGGAGACTGGTCCCATGACTCTGGCCCAACACACGTCGTGTGACACGCAGGACGGAACGCCGCTCCTGCATGTCGAGGGTATTTCCAAAACATTCTCCGGGGTGCGTGTTCTCAAGGATGTTTCCCTCATCGCCTATGGCGGTGAAATTCTGGCGCTGATGGGTGAGAACGGGGCGGGCAAGTCCACCCTGATGAAGATCCTCTCGGGCGCCTATACAGCCGATCCTGGCGGTGAAATCCGCATTGCCGGTGAGGTCCAGAAAATCACCAACCCGGCCTCTGCACGGGCGCTGGGTATCGGGATCATTTATCAGGAACTGGCCCTCGCGCCGAACCTGACGGTAGCCGAAAACATCCATCTAGGCTCGGAGCTGCGTCGCAACGGCATGATTGATCGTGCCGCCATGAACGAGGCCTGCCGGGACCTCTTGAAGGAACTCGGTGCGCCTTTTGGCCCGGAAGATCGCCTGTCAACCATGTCGGTCGCGGAGCAGCAACTCGTCGAGATCGCCCGTGCCCTGCACCGCGATGCACGCATTCTGGTGCTTGATGAGCCCACCACAGCGCTTTCGGCCCGTGAAACCGACCGGCTCTTCGCTCTGATCCGCCAGCTTCGCGCGAAGGGTCTGGCGCTCATCTATATCAGCCACCGCATGGATGAGATCGACGAACTGGCCGATCGCGTGTCGGTACTGCGCGACGGCGCCCATGTCGGGACGCTCGAGAAACATGAGCTTTCCTCGGCGCGGATCGTCAGCATGATGGTCGGGCGTGATCTGTCGAGCTTCTATGAAAAGGACGGTAATCACGTCCGCCGCGATGCGGCCCCGATTATGCAGGTCGAGGGCCTGACGGATGGCCGACGCGTCCAGCCGACAAGCTTCGCGCTTCGTCCGGGCGAGGTGCTGGGAATTGCCGGTCTGGTCGGGGCAGGGCGTACGGAACTCGCCCGGCTTATCTTCGGGGCAGACCCCAAAACGGGCGGCAGTGTTTTACTCGATGGGAAAAAAATCGAGATCCGCTCGCCGCGCGACGCGCTCGCAGCAGGCATTGCCTATCTGACTGAAGACCGTAAGTCGCTCGGTCTCTTTCTCGACATGTCCTGCAGCGGCAACATCAATCTGGGTGTGGTCGAGCGTGACTCCCGAATGGGCGTGCTTGACCAGACGAAGGGGCGCACCCGTGCAACGGGCTCGTTCTCTGCCCTGCGCATCAAGGCGCAGAACATGCTCACCAATGTTGGTGGACTCTCCGGCGGAAACCAGCAGAAGGTCCTGCTGGGCCGTCTGCTCGAAACAGGGCCCAAGGTGCTGATCCTCGATGAGCCGACGCGTGGCGTCGATATCGGGGCAAAGACCGAAATCTATCGCATCATCAATGATCTGGCGGCGCAGGGGCTGGGGATCATCGTCATTTCAAGCGAAATGGCCGAGATCATTGGCGTGAGTGACCGCGTTCTCGTCATGCGCGAGGGTCATCTTACGGGTGAACTTGAAGGCAGTGCGATCACGCAGGAGGCCATCATGTCTCTTGCTGTCGGGCTTGCCTCCCCTTCGCCAATCGCCGCCTAGGATATCACGTCAATGAGCAATACTCTCAACCCGGCGGTGGCGGCCTCACCTGCCGCCCAGCTGAACGCGCGCGCAACCACACGCAGCATCATGCAGGCAGCTGGCATGCTGCCCGTTCTGATCCTTCTGGCGCTGGGCTTTCATTTTCTCGGCGGGCATCGGTTCCTGTCGGGCCAAAATCTCTCGATCATTGCCCAGCAGGCCTCCATCAATACCGTGCTGGCCTCGGGCATGACCTTCGTCATCCTGACGGGCGGTATCGATCTGTCGGTCGGCTCCATTCTGGCTTTCGCAGCCATGTGCGGCCTGATTGTCTCGCTATTGCCCCATCTGGCCTGGCTGGCTGTGCCGGCTTGTCTCGGCGCAGGTCTGCTGATCGGCGTATTCAACGGCGCACTGATTGCGGGGGTCAAGATTCCTCCCTTCATCGTGACGCTGGGTACGTTGACCGCCGTACGAGGGCTCGCCCGGCTGATGGGCAATGACCGCACGATCTTCAATCCCGATCTTTCCTTCGCCTGGATCGGTAATGATGGCATTGCGATCACCTCGACCTTCACCATTCCCTGGCTCGCAGTCATTGCTTTTGCTGTAGTCGTGGCGAGCTGGTTTATTCTGCGGCGTACAGTTCTGGGCGTGCATATCTACGCCATCGGCGGCAACCCCTCCGCTGCGCGCCTGGCTGGTATTCGCGTCGGACTTGTCCTGATGTTCGTTTACGCGGCTTCAGGTCTGCTCGCAGGGCTTGGCGCTGTCATGTCCTCGGCCCGCCTCTACGCGGCAAATGGCCTGCAGCTTGGTCAGTCCTATGAGCTCGATGCCATCGCCGCGGTCATTCTGGGCGGTACGTCCTTTGTCGGGGGGATCGGCTCGATCTGGGGCACGCTCGTCGGGGCGCTCCTGATCGCCGTGCTCACCAATGGCCTCATCCTCATCGGGGTGTCGGATATCTGGCAGTTTATCGTCAAGGGTCTGGTCATCATCGTGGCCGTGGCACTCGACCGCTTCCGGGCTCCGACGGCGCGCACCTGACACTGCGCTCCCCCGGGGTCTGCCCGGGCCTCCCAGGGTGGGCCTCTCAGGGGCTCACCCCCGGGGCCATTGTCCCTTCGCCCCGGCACAAACGCTCACCCAGTTTGTCTTTCTTCCGTTTCGGATGTCTCAAGATGATCACTCGCACAAAATTCTTCCTCGGCGCGCTCGCCCTTTCCACTGTTCTCGCTGCCCCGGCGGCTCGGGCCGATGGCATCAGCAATGTGGGCGTCTCAGTCGGATCGCTCGGAAACCCGTATTTCGTCGCGCTGGTGAAAGGCGCTACCACGCAGCTCAAGAGCGTGGCCCCGAGTGCCAGTATCAATGCGCTTTCTGCGGATTACGATCTCAACAAGCAATTCTCGCAGATGGACAGCTTCGTCACTTCCGGTGTGAACCTGATCCTGCTGAATGGGGTGGACCCCCAGGCTGTGATGCCCGCGGTCAAGCGCGTTCAGAAAGCTGGCGCTACCGTCATCGCAGTGGACGTCGCCTCGGCCGGTGTGGATGGAACGGTGCAGACCGATAACGTCGCGGCGGGACGCATCTCATGCGAATACCTTGCGAAGAAGCTGGATGGTAAAGGCGAGGTGGCGATCGAAAACGGTCCGCAGGTCTCGTCGATCATCGACCGTGTGAAGGGCTGCAAGGAAGTTCTCGCCAAATATCCCGATATCAAGATTGTCAGCGACGATCAGAATGGCGGGGCTGAACGCGACCTTGGCTTCAAGGTCATGCAGGGCTTCCTGGTGCGCTTCCCCAATCTGAAGGGAGTCTTCGCAATCAACGATCCCGAGGCCATTGGCGGCGATCTTGCCATCCGTCAGGCCCATCGTCAGGGAATTGTCGTCACCTCCGTCGACGGTGCGCCTGATATCGTCTCTTCACTGAAGGACCCACGCTCATCGGTCGTTGCTTCGGCCAGCCAGGATCCCTATCAGATGGGGAAAGATGGTATCGCAATGGGACAGGCCATCAAGGACGGCAAGGTCGCCAAAGGCACGGTGAGACTGATGCCCCCGACGCTGATCACGCGGGACAATGTGGACAGCTACAAGGGCTGGACGGGGGAATAATCCCTTCGCACGGGGGAATAATCCCCTGGACCGTGGTTCAGCCGCCTTCACCCCCCGGCAGCGATGCCGGGGGCTTTCTTTTATCCTTGCTGGTTGTTTGAGGCGAAGAGGCGATAGACGAGCAGCAGGATCATGGCGCCGAATACCGAGGCCACGAAGCCGGCAGGTTGTCCGGGATGATAAAAATGAAGCTTCTGCCCGATCCAGCTGGCCAGAAGCGCTCCGGCAATACCGAGGAAGATCGTGATGATGAAGCCGCCCGGATCGCGCCCGGGCATCAGGAACTTGGCGATCAGCCCGACAAAGAAGCCGACGATCAGGGTCCAGATCAGATGCATGTCAAATCTCCACGGAGAAAACCGGCCTTGCTCCCCGGAAGAGAGCCAGACCTCACGCTTGCGTGATTAACATCTCGCTGAGTCCGGGTCCATATCGCCAGGCGCGTGCGCACCCTCTCTATCGCCCTGGCGGGAATGCCTTTTTGATGGCCTCGTCTGCCGAGTCAAAACGGCCCTCCAGTTGAACGACGCGTTGAAACTGGAAGTAAAGAGGTGTCCAGCCCGGTGTGCCATCCGAGGCAACGAGTCTGAAGTAGATAAGCCGGACGGGAGCCGGATCTGGCACCGGGCCATCGATCATCCTCTGGCACTCCACCAGATAAAACCCGGGGCGCGCCGGGTCCGCTGAAGTCGCAAAGGCAAGGGAAAGAATGGCGTCTTCGCCTGTATGGGGGGCATCCTGCAAATGATCGCGCAGCCCGTCCTTTGCGTTTTCTGGCAGGGGGTCGCTGCCTACCTGAGAAAAGCGACCTTCGGTATCGCGCACGGTCACCGTGAGGTCGTGATATCCCCAAGCATTCCCATTCTCGCGCCAGCTCTGCAGCACATGCAGAACGCCGTCGGGCGCGATCTCCCTGATCGCTCTCGGGTCCAGTTTTCCGCCAAGCGCGAAACGTGTTTCACCCTCGTTCAGGGCGAGTGGCCGCAGAGGTGGCAGCTCGGCGGCGCTCGCCGGGAGCGGGAGAACCAGGGCCATTGTCATCGCCAGCCCGAGAATGCGCTTGGGATGGCATGATCCTATGCCGAAGACGCGTTCTCTCATGGCGCTGCCCTCCCAACTTGGCGTCTCAGCCGAATGATCCATTGGCATGCATGACGGCGACGCTGATTTCGCGCAGTACCGCGAAGAGACGCGCCATGGGAGCGAAGATTTCTTCATGCTCGCGATTGAAGCCGTGATCGTCACGCGGGCCGCTTGGCTCATGGAAATCCAGATCGGTCACGATACCGGCGGATTGCGGGAAGATCTCCGAGAGGCGCTTGAGCACCGCCGGGATTTCGAGCTGCAAGACAAGGCGCAGCAGGGTCTCCCGATTGATGTCATTGCGCGGGCTGAAATAGGGGATACGCGTGGCCAGAAGCCAGATCTGTCCAATCACGGCGTGGCGTATCGCATGGAGTGTCCGCTCCTGCGCGCTCATCTTGAGCGTATGGCTCCAGACTGATTCAAGCGCAATGTTATCGGCCTGAATGCGGCGGAACATCGCGGGTAGGCTGCGCCAGAACTCAAGTCCTTCGAGACCATGGGCCAGCACCAGATGCTGGCTGCGCTGTTCCTCATTGCGGGCCGAGGCCGCGCGATCCAGCCAGGTACCCGGGTCCAGCAGACGTACGATGCCGCGCAGCGCCCCGATATCGGAATGGGCGGCCGCCTGACGGGCAAAATCAAGCGCAAGACCAAAGCGACGGCTGCTACGGGCAAGTTTCTCGAACGTCTCCGGATGGCGCGATGCTGCAGTGCCAAAACCCTGCAGCACATTGGTCCACCAGCCGAGCTGTTCCAGAATGGCGTTATTCGGAATGGCGCGAAGCTGGCTCGGATGCGTGATGCGCGTGACGCTGATCCCGTCACCCTGGCGGGCTGAGGGGCGCGAGCCCGATTTATCGATCAGAGCAGGTCCGAAGGCGCCCAGAAGCCCGGCATAGCCGGGATCTTCCACCAGACTGCTCATATCAAGCGCGATGGTCGAGAAGAAATCCGCAGAAAAATCAGGCTCGTCATAAATCGGGTCGCGCGTGGCCGAGAGCGGGCGCACCAGATGTTCCGCCAGGGTCGCGATGGTGGAGGCGGCAAGCGGTGCCGTGCCGAACAGGGTATAGCCATCGCCGCCCTGGAAAGCGGCTTCCTCACGCAAACTGATACCGGCCTTCGCAAAAAGACCGCGCGTATGGTCGGGCGAGAAATAGCTCAATCGATCGGAAAGACTGAATGGATGAGCCCCGCGCCCAATGCTCTCGCCATGGGTGTCGAACAGAACGAGTTCGATATCCTTCATGTCATGCTTCTGCATGAGTGCGAGCGTGCGCAGACGCAGGCGCTCGACCAGATTGGTTGCAGCGAGCTGGCCGATATAGCGGCCCGAATCCGAATACCCGAATTGCAGGCACAAACGTCCGTTATTGCGGATGTATTGACGCCAGTGAGGAGAACGGAACGCTTCCTCCAGGATGATCTCGCCATGCTCGAGTGCGCTCTGCGTCTCGAAAAGCGGAGAGATCTGAATTTGCTCGTCTCGGATGCCGAGCATACGGGCCAGCCAGAGCGTGGCCAGAAGCGTGTAACCGCTCTCGGTCTCGGCAATCAGGAAGCGGATAGGGGTAGCCATGTCGATGTGCTTGAGGATCTGCGCCATCGTCATCATCAGACGGCCGGCGGAGGATTGCTCCATCATGACCGCGCCAAAATCGACCGGGATCGGTGCCTTCAGAGATTCGAGCGCTTCATTGATCTGCGACAGCACAAGGCGACGACGCGACGGAATGGTGGGATCGTCTTCTATACCCAGACGATGGCGCACCACGTTATAGATCTGGGTAGCATTCAGGCGTGTATGGATATGCGCCGCCCCCAGCCCGTGAGCCATGAAGCCCGAGCGCGCGGTTAGAAGGGCTGCGCGCTGGTTCGCGTCGATCCGGGCGAGCGCCTCGTCAAAAAGTGGGGCCAGTGTCTCGGCCGAGATCAGAGCAGCCTCGCGACGGCTCACGAGAGCCTGCGCGAAGGCGGCGATGGCGCTGGCATCATGGCTGTGCTGATCGGGGCAGGCGGCTTCCTGCTCCTTGACGGCTCCCAGGGCGACATCGATACGCGCGACGAGTTGCGAGCAATGGGGCAGCAGGGATTCGAGCTGGGTACGCAGGCGCTCCAGCTGTGTGCGCTTGAGCGCCAGCCGAATGCGCAGCGTGTCCCACCAATGAATGTCGCTGCGGCCATCCGTATCGAACCCGACCCAGGTCGCCAGGATCAGTGTCTTGATATCGAGGCTGTTCAGTTCCTCGATCTGGTCAGGCCAGCGCTTGGCGGCGTGTTCCAGAATGGCCGCGTTGAAGATATCGAGCGCGTCGCGTCCGCGCAAAATGGCCGTGAGGGCGAGATTCTGCTCATGGGCGAGCGTAGGCGCCGCCTCCCGACGATGGGATTTCAGCTCGGGAAGACGATGGGCGGGGTCTGTCGCCATTTCGACAATGTGCCGATAGACGTTGTCGGCCAAAGCAAAAGTCGGATGTGCCGTGAAGACGGCGGCAAATCCCGGACGGGAAAGGCGTGAAACGAGCGCCTCCAGCGTGTCGCAACTCTCGACCGTTTTCCGGGCGGCCTCGACCAACCTGTCCTGGGGCGCGCCATCATCCTTCAGACCCACATAGCTGCGCAACCGTGCGGCCCGGCCTTTGAGATTGCCGTCGCGGAGCACACGTACGGCGTTTTCGAGCGTCGAGACCGATACGGCGCCGTCAATCAGTTCGTCGCCGATCTGGCTCGACAGGGCCTCGATCGGGTCGGGAGCGTGGCGTTCATGGGTGGCCCGGTCCTGCAGGGCCTGCATCTCGCCCGTCAGGCGCTCGGCGAAAGCCGCGCCTTCTCGCATATCTGGAGCGATTTTCTGATCGGCCTTGGCGGCGGGCGTTCCGGAAGAGGCGTGATGCGGCGCGGTATTGGACAAGGCACTCTCGCTTGAAGTCGGTTCACGGATTGTGACCGGTTTTCCATGCCCGCAGGGCAATGGCAATGGAGGATCGCGGGAGCGCAGGACTTTTTGTTCCGGCGGTGCTAATCGATCCTTCATGCATCATCCGAATTCCGATCAGTCGATCCCGTCCGAGCGTATGAGCGATGTCGCTGCGACCGAGGCCGAGGCGCTGGCCAGCCTAAGGGCTTCGCGTCGTCTGGCGGGTGGTCTTCTGGTTTCGATGGGCGGTCTGATGGTCATCTCCGCCGGGCTCCCGGCATTGGGTTGGGTGCGTGACAGCTATCTGCTGGAGGTGCTGCGTTCGGGTGCGCGGGCGGGCGTGGTCGGCGGTATTGCCGACTGGTTTGCGGTAACGGCGCTGTTCCGCCATCCGCTGGGGCTCCCCATTCCGCATACTGCGGTTCTGCCCCGCCAGCAGCCGAGGCTGGCTCGTGCGCTGGGGCGTTTCGTCTCGACGCAGTTCTTTACGGAAGAAGATGCCGGACGGGCGCTCGCCTCGGCAGATGTGGCGCGCATTCTCGCCAATCTCCTGCGCCAGCCGCGTACGGCCAATGCCACCGCCTCTGCCCTGCGACGTAGCGTGCCCGATATGCTTGATCGGCTTGAGGACGGGCGCGCTTCTGCCGCCATAGGCAAGGCGCTGCCTGTTCTGGCGCGCGGCGAAACCTCGATCAAGGTCGTGACCAGGGCGCTCCGGGCGCTGGTCGATAATGAACTGCATCAGGAGGTTCTGTCCGCCCTGCTCGAGCGGTTCAAGCTCGGCGTGCAAAAGCGTGAAGCCACGCTGCGCAGCTTTATCGAGGAGCGCGTGCGCGAGCAGGGGGGGCGCATGATCGGCTGGGCCATTGGCCCATCCGTTGCCAACCGCGTGATCACCGCGCTCTATCTGGAGCTGGAGCGGATAGACCCGCAGGACTCGGAACTGCGCGAGGGATTTACCGGGTGGATCAGGCAGGAAATAGACCGTCTGGAAGAAGACCCGGAGCGTCGGGCGCGCTTTGGCGATGCGATATCGGGCTATCTGGGCCATGACAGCCTGAAGCTGTGGTGGTCCGAGATCTGGCAGCGCTTCAGGGGACTGGCCGAAGCCGATCTGGCCTGTGAGGACGGATGGAGCCGCAGTGTCATCGAGGCGGCGCTGCTGAGCTTGGCCGATCAGCTCGATCATGATCCGGCCATGCGGGCGCGTCTGGAGCAGACGCTCAAGACCACGCTCGTCCGTATCCTGCCTTCGCTGCGCGACAAACTTGCCGCTTATATCGCCTCGGTCATGGAGCGCTGGGACCCGCAGGAGCTTTCAGCACGACTGGAGCAGCGTGTTGGCCGCGACCTGCAATACATTCGTATCAATGGCACGCTGGTCGGCTTCGTGGTGGGGGCCGTTCTGGACATGCTCATGAGGCTGTGTTTCGGCCATCTCGGCTGAACCCTGTTTTTATCGGCATCACAAAAGGCGAAAAGGGTTGACGCAGCGCCTTCGCGCGCGCATCTGCTAGAAAAATAGCACCATTTAGGTCTTTAATTTCTGTTTATGCGGAACTGATCGAGGGAGCAGAATGCTCAGGTTATCGAAACTCGCCGATTACGCTACGGTTCTGCTTGTGCAGCTTGGCCAACAGGACGCGCTCGTGACGGCTACCGCGCTTGCGGGCGCCACGGGTGTGCCGGAGCCGACTGTCGCGAAATTGCTGAAGGGTCTCGCTGCCGATGGCCTCGTCGCCTCGCATCGCGGGGCTCGTGGCGGCTATCGCCTGGCGCGTTCGCTTTCCGATATCTCGATCGCTGCCGTGATCACGTCAGTCGACGGGCCGATCGCTCTTACAGCCTGTGTCGAGGGGCGCGTTTGCGAGGCCAAATCGCTTTGCGCGCTCTCCTCCGGACAGTGGGACATGGTCAACAAGGCCATCCGTTCGACCCTCGAATCCATCAATCTAGCCGATATGAGCCGCGCCCATCTGTCAGGCAGCATCATGCCTGCGTCGCGGTGCGTGGCCCCGGACCATATGCCGGATCATCAGCCTGCCGGGGAGGGATGACATGCCAGCCGTAACCGAAACACGCGAAGCCGTCGAAACCCTTGGCCAGTCGACCTATAAATGGGGCTTCGAAACCGATATCGAGATGGAATTCGCGCCCAAGGGGCTGAGCGAGGAAACCATCCGCTTTATCTCTGCGCGCAAGCAGGAGCCTGAATGGATGCTCGACTGGCGCCTGCAGGCCTTCCGCGCCTGGCAGGCGATGGAAGAACCCACATGGCAGAAGCCGGAATATCCGGCCATCGACTATCAGGATGCTTTCTACTTCGCCGAGCCGAAGAAGAAGCCCGGTCCGAAATCGCTGGAAGAAGTCGATCCCGAGTTGCTGCGCACCTACGAAAAGCTCGGTATCCCGCTTCATGAGCAGGCCATCCTGGCCGGTGTCGAGGGTGCCGATCAGGCCGAGCGGCTGCCTGTGGCCGTGGATGCGGTATTCGACTCCGTCTCGGTTGTGACGACCTTCCGCAAGACGCTGGAAGAGGCCGGGGTAATCTTCTGCCCGATCTCGGATGCCATTCGCGAGCATCCCGAGCTCGTGAAGCGTTATCTCGGTTCCGTCGTGCCGGTCAGCGATAATTTCTTTGCAGCGCTGAATTCGGCTGTCTTCACGGATGGTTCTTTCGTCTATGTGCCGGAGGGCGTGCGGTGTCCGATGGAGCTCTCGACCTATTTCCGCATCAATGCCCGCAACACAGGGCAGTTCGAGCGGACGCTGATCATCTGTGAGGACCGCGCGACCGTTTCCTATCTCGAAGGGTGCACGGCACCCATGCGCGACGAGAACCAGCTTCACGCAGCCGTGGTCGAGCTGGTGGCGATGAATGACGCCACGATCAAATACTCGACGGTGCAAAACTGGTATCCGGGTGATGAGAATGGCAAGGGCGGCATCTATAATTTCGTGACCAAGCGCGGTGCATGTCGTGGTCGCAACGCCAAGATTTCCTGGACGCAGGTCGAGACGGGCTCCGCGATCACGTGGAAATATCCGTCCTGCATTCTGGCAGGCGAGGGCTCGGTGGGCGAATTCTACTCGGTCGCCGTGACCAATAATCGCCAGCAGGCCGATACGGGCACCAAGATGATCCATCTGGCGCCGAATACGCGCTCGACCATCATTGCCAAGACCATCTCAGCGGGTCATTCGGACAGTACCTATCGCGGTCTGGTGCGTATGATGCCCAAGGCACGCGGCGCGCGTAACTTCACGCAGTGCGACAGCCTCCTGATCGGGGATCAGTGTGGCGCCCATACGGTGCCCTATATCGAAAACCGCAACATGACGGCACGCGTTGAGCATGAAGCGACAACCTCGAAGATTTCCGAAGACCAGCTTTTCTATTGTCGCTCGCGCGGCCTCTCCGAAGAGGACGCTGTGGGTCTGATCGTCAACGGGTTCTGCAAGGATGTCCTGAAGGAACTCCCCATGGAGTTTGCAGTGGAAGCGCAGAAGCTCCTGCAACTCAGTCTTGAAGGTAGCGTCGGGTAAAGAGCCGCAACATGAATGATTTTCTGAAAATTTCCGGTCTCTGTGCGCAGATCGACGATAACGGAACCCCCAAGGAGATTCTGCGCGGTCTGGATCTCGATGTGCCCAAGGGCGAGATCCACGCGATCATGGGGCCGAACGGGTCGGGCAAATCCACCCTGTCCTACGTGCTTGCCGGACGCGAGGATTACGAAGTGACGGGCGGCAGCGCGCATTTCATGGGTGAGGATCTGCTCGCCCTCGAGCCGGAGGAGCGCGCGGCTCTTGGCGTGTTCCTGGCGTTTCAGGCACCTGTGGAACTGCCGGGTGTGAACAACGCCAATTTCCTGCGCACCGCGGTAAATGCCGTGCGTCGCGCCCGCAAGGAAGACGAGCTGGATGCCGTGGGTTTCCTCAAGGCCGTGCGTGCGGAAACCAAGCATCTTCACATTTCGGACGAGATGCTCAAGCGCAACGTGAATGTCGGTTTCTCCGGCGGCGAGAAGAAGCGCAACGAGGTGCTTCAGATGCGTATGCTGCGCCCGAAATTCGCGATCCTCGACGAAACGGATAGCGGCCTCGACATCGATGCACTGCGTATTGTGGCCGAGGGCGTGAACAGCCTGCGTGGGCCTGATTTCTCCGCGCTCATCATTACGCATCACCAGCGTCTGCTCGATTACATCAAGCCGGATCGCGTACATGTCATGGCCAAGGGCCGGATCATTCATAGTGGCGGTGCCGAGGTCGCACTGGCGCTTGAGGCGCAGGGTTATCAGCAATATCTCGAGGCGGTGGCATGAGCGAAAGCGTCGCTTTTTCGCCTGCAATCGGGTCTTTTCTCGCACGCGCCCATAAAGGCGAAGCGAGAGAGCTCCTGGCCCGTCAGGGTCTGCCCCAGCGTCGTCTCGAGGCGTGGCGCTATACACCGCTGCGCGATGTTGATCGCATCGGGTTCGAGCAGCCGGCGCCCGTTTCGCTGGGCGAGGCGGAAGCCCTTCTGGCGCGCCTTGCTCCCGAGGCCCGCAGCGGCTCTCGTGTCGTGTTCGTCAACGGCGTGCTTGTTCCCGAGCTGACGCGCCTTCCCGAGGCGGTCGTCCTGACCGCGCTTGAGGCGCCGCTTCTGGCGGACCGTCCGCTCAGCGTTCTCAACAGCGCCCTGCAGCAGCCGGGTCTGTCCCTGACGGTTCCCGCAGGCATGGAGGCCGGTCAGATCTGTCTCGTCTCTCTGGTTTCGGGGGAAGGGCCGGTTTCGACGCATCTCACGCATCAGGTCACGCTCGAAAAAGAAGCGACCTTGACCCTTCTCGATATCCAGTCGGGTGAAGGCGCTTATCTGGCTAATCCGTCTCTGACGGTATCCGTGGCCGAAGGGGCGCACCTGACCCATCTGCGTGTCCAGCAGGATGATGTGCAGGCTGCGAACCTGACGCTTGTGAATGCAAGCATTGCCGAGCATGGGACTTATGACAGTTTCACTCTGACGCTCGGCGCCAGGTTGTCGCGTCATGAGGTTCTGGCGCATCTGGGTGGCAAGCATGCGACCGTGCATGTGAATGCGGCGCAGCTTCTGGCTGGTACGCAGCACGCCGATCTGACCTCCGTCATCACCCATGCTGCACCGGACTGCAATTCTCGCCAGACGGTCAAGAACGTGCTGATGGATGCGGCGCATGGTGTTTTTCAGGGCAAGATCTATGTTGATCGTATCGCCCAGAAGACCGATGGCTATCAAATGAATCAGGCGCTGCTTCTGTCCGAAAAGGCGCAGATCGACAGCAAGCCCGAGCTTGAGATCTACGCTGATGACGTCAAGTGCAGCCACGGTGCCACTGTGGGCGCACTCGATGACGAGCAGCTTTTTTATCTGCGGGCGCGTGGTGTACCCTATGAAACCGCGAAAGCCATGCTCGTCCGGGCCTTCCTGCTCGACGCGCTCGCTCTGGTCACCGATGAGGCTGCTTATGCCCTCCTGGACCAGCGCGTCGAAGCCTGGTGGCTGAACAGGGAAGGGTGATCATGTCAGGAGACGTGCTCGACCGTTTCGCGTCCTTGCGGGACCGGTTTCCGATCTTGTCTGAGACAGTTCATGGCCGTCCGCTGGTCTTCCTGGACAGCGCGGCCTCGGCACAGAAACCGGATAGCGTGATTGCGGCCATGGCTCAGGCCATGCAGCATCAATACGCCAACATCCATCGTGGCCTGCACTGGATGAGCGAGCGCACGACCGAGGCCTATGAATCGGTGCGTACCCAGGCCGCCTTGTTTCTCAAGGCGCCGGATCGCCGTGAAATCATCTTCACGCGTAACAGCACCGAGGCCATCAATCTCGTCGCGCATTCCTATGGCATGTTGCTGAAGCCGGGCCAGGCGATCCTGATTTCCGAGCTGGAGCATCATTCCAATCTCGTTCCGTGGCAGATGCTGCGCGATCGAGCCGGGCTGGAACTCCGCGTGGCGCCGATCACCGAGACCGGGGATCTGGACCTCGACGCTTACGAGAGCCTGCTCTCGGACGGGCGTGTCGGGCTTGTGGCCATCACCCATATGTCGAATGTCCTGGGGACGCTGACGCCGGCGCATGAACTGGCGCGTCTGGCGCATGCGCATGGCGCAAAGATCCTGCTCGATGGGTCGCAGTCAGCCGTGCATCGCGCCATTGATGTGCAGGCGCTCGGGGCGGATTTCTTCGTCTGCACGGGGCACAAGCTCTATGGCCCGACCGGCATCGGGGTGCTCTGGGGCCGGTCCGAGCTGCTCAATGCCATGCCGCCTTTCCTGGGTGGTGGGGAGATGATCGAGAGCGTCAGCTTCGAGAAATCGAGTTGGGCCGGGCTGCCGCATAAATTCGAGGCAGGGACGCCGCCGATCATCGAGGTCATCGGGCTCGGCGCGGCGCTCGCGTTCATGGAAGAGCTGGGTGCCGAAGCGATCACCGCCCATGAAAAGGCGCTCGTGGCCTATACCCGTAACGTGCTGGGCGGCAGTGAGGGCGTGAAGCTCGTAGGCGCGCCTGCCGATCAGGGCGGGGTAGTCTCTTTCATTGTCGATGGGGCGCACCCACATGATCTGGCGGTTCTGCTGGATCGCCAGGGCATTGCCATACGCGCTGGACAGCATTGCGCCGAACCGCTGATCCGTCGGCTCGGGCTCACCGCCACAGCACGGGCGAGCTTTGGTGTTTACACCACACGCGACGATATCGATGCACTGGTCAAGGGCGTTGCGCGCGCCCGACAGATGCTGGTCTGATTGAGGGAGGTCATTCATGTCTGAAGAGGGTCACATCCTGACCAGACCGCTCGGCGCTCCGCCCGAGGAAACCGTTGCTGCAGACCAGGCCGGTGTTCCCGATGAGGACAGCGTCATTTCCGCCATTGCCACGGTCTATGATCCGGAAATCCCGGTCAATATCTACGAGCTGGGGCTCATCTATGCGATCGATCTGCATGATGACGGGCGCGTCGATATTGAAATGACACTTACGGCGCCCAATTGTCCGAGCGCACAGGAATTACCCGAGCAGGTGCGCGAGGCCGTGGCCGCTCTTCCCGGGGTGAGCAAGGCCAGCGTCGCTATCGTCTGGGATCCGCCATGGGATATGAGCCGCATGAGCGACGATGCCCGGCTTGCACTGAACATGTTCTGAACAGGGAAACGAGTATGAGCGCGACACAGACAGAACAGGCCCCGATCAAGGTCGCGGTCCCCCGGGCGCTGCCTCCTCTCATGCAGATGACCGAGCGTGCAGCCTCGCGTCTGAGGAAACTGTATGAAGGCGCGAACAAGGGCCAGCTCCTGCGTATCGGGGTGAACACGCGCGGATGCTCGGGTATGTCTTATGACATGAGTTTCGTCGATGCGGCCCTGCCCGGTGATGAGCGTGTGACGGATCATGGGGTGGACGTGCTGGTCGATCGCAAGGCGACCCTGTTTCTGATCGGGACGGTAATGGATTATGAGGTCAAGGATCTCGAATCAGGCTTTACCTTCACCAATCCCAATGAAAAGGGCCGCTGCGGGTGCGGTGAGAGCTTTCACGTCTGACGGCGTGAAAGTCTCTTTTTGCTTTTTGTGAAGCTGACGACGGCTTCAACTTCCGTAGACCAAAGGAACTGGTCGATAACCGAAACGGATAGCACCTCGTATCCCGCTTTCTGCAGAAGAGCAGAGTCTTTCTGGAGCGCTTGCGGGTTGCAACTTACATAGACGATATCTTCCACGCCGGAGCGTGCGATATGGTCCATCTGGATCAACGCTCCCGCATGGGGCGGATCGAGCACGACCACGCGGGCCTTGGCAAATTCCTTGGCGATCAGGGGCTGGCGTGTCAGATCGCGGTGCGTCGTTTCGATTCTCTGACCGATCGCCCCTGATTTGAGGGCTGAGATCGCCTCGAAATGCCCTTCATAGGCGAGAACGCGCCCTTTCTGGGCCATGGGAACCGTCAACGTACCAAAGCCCGCGAAGAGCTCAACGATAGGATCGCGCCTGTTCAGCGAGGGCAGCGCATCGAGCACTGCCTGAGCGATGGCGCTCTCACTCTGTTCCGTCGCTTGCAGGAACCCGCCAGGGGGCGGGCACAGCTTGACCGCACCGAAGGCATGGAAGACGGGTCCCTGCTGAGCGACGATCTCGAATCCCTGCTCGGGGCGGCGCCTCGACTTCCATGAGATACGGGGAATCCTGTGATCTCGCCCGAACGCCGCGAGTTTTACGCGGTCGGTCGGCGCCAACGCAGAATCGGTCGAGAGCAGGATATCCGGACCCGAACTGTAGAGATTGATCTGGAGATCACCGCCTCCTGTCACTGCGCCGAGCGAAGACAGGACGTGGCGCAACGGGTCGAGCAGCGCCAGGAGCGCAGGATGCACGACATGGCACTCTGTCATGTCGACGACATCGCCGTGACGGCGATGGAGGCCGAGAACGAGTCGACCCGGCTGTCGCTGGAAGGCCAGATCGATACGGCGGCGCGTCTCGGGAGGAACCTGGACGGAGGTGACGCGCGGGAGCGTGCGGAAGCCTGCCCGTTCAAGAGCGTGGCGCACAAGCGCGGTTTTCCAGTCGAGCAATGCGGGGAGGGCAGTGGTCTGCATGGAACAACCGCCGCACTGCCCGAAGAGCGCGCAGACGGGCGATACGCGTTCAGGGGAAGGGGAAAGCAGGTCGAGCACCTCGACATGCCGGTCATCCCCCACGCGAAGACGCATCCGGTCACCCGGCACGGCGTGAGGGATGTAGGCGGGCTTGTCATCAATCAGCACAAGCCCGTCGCCATTCGCGCCAAAGGCGCGAATTTCGGCTTCAACGATACTGGGCATCAGGGATCAGACTGTGCCGCGATGCTGGATCGGTCCGACCTGCTCGTCCTGCTCGATGCGCCGATTGCGGCGCGGCAAGAGCATGAAGGCAGGCGTTTCATGGCCGAACCCGGTGCGCGGCGTATCGTGATCGAAGGACGAGGTAGGGGCCACAGAGCCGCGCTCAGCCGGGACTTCCTGCGTTGGCGCGGCTTCTTGACGCAGCGCTTCCTGAGGTGCAACCCGGTCACGGTCACGGTCACGGTCACGGTCACGGTCACGGTCACGGTCACGGTCACGGCTCTCGCCATGGCGGTTGTGACGGCCACCGCGATCCTTCCCGTGACGGCGCTCCCGGCGCTCCGGCTGAGCGCCGTCCTGCTCCGGATCGGCCCAGGGCAGGGTCTCGATACCATCGATCTCAATCATTGGAAGCGGGGCGTGCTTCAGCTTCTCGATCGCCTCGGCCAGCTGCTTCTGGCGCGGTGTGGCCAGGCTGAATGCATGGCCGGTCTTGCCTGCACGACCGGTGCGTCCAATACGGTGGATGTAATCCTCTGCATTGAACGGCAGGTCGAAATTGAACACATGCGAAAGCCCGCCGATATCGATGCCGCGCGCGGCTACATCGGAGCAGACAAGGATCTGCAGTTCACCCGCCTTGAAACGCTCGAGCGTCTTGAAACGCAGGGACTGAGCCAGATCGCCATGGAGATGACCGACCGCGAAACCATGCTTGTGCAGCGACTTGTAGAGGACATCGACATCGCGCTTGCGATTGCAGAACACGATGGCGTTCTGCACGTTCTCGCGCTTCAGCAGCTTGCGCAGAACGCGGCGCTTGTCGGCCTCGTCGACGACAAGAAGCGCTTCCTCGATGGTTGTCGCGACCGAGGAGGGGCGTGATACCGTAATCTCTTCCGGCAGATGCAGGAATTGATCGGCCAGTGTACGGATTTCCGGCGCCATGGTTGCCGAGAAAAGCAGTGTCTGACGACGAACGGGCAGCATGGAGACGATACGGGTGATATCGGGGATGAACCCCATATCGAGCATGCGATCGGCTTCATCGATCACGAGAATGCTTGTCTGGGTCAGCAATAGCCCGCCACGATCGAACAGATCCATCAGGCGGCCCGGCGTTGCAATGAGGATATCCACGCCTTGGTTCAGCACCGCGCGCTGATCGGCCATGCTCTCGCCGCCAATTAGCAGCGCGTGGTTCAGGCGCAGATGCTTGCCGTAAAGGGTCAGGTTCTCCGCTACCTGAAGCGCGAGTTCACGCGTCGGCTCCAGAATCAGGGAGCGCGGCATGCGTGCGCGGGCGCGCGACCCGGCCAGACGCTCGAGCATCGGGAGCGTGAATGAGGCCGTCTTGCCCGTTCCTGTCTGGGCCACGCCGAGCACGTCCTGACCGCCCAGAACCACAGGGATAGCCCGGGCCTGGATCGGGGTTGGATGCTCGTACCCCATCTCCTCAATGGCGCGCATGATTGGCGTGGAAAGGCCGAGTTCGGAGAAAAGCGGCTTGGGCGCGTCGACAAGAGCCTTCATCGCCTCATCGAGAGGCGCAGCCGCGATCTCGGTTTCGGGCGCTGGGGCGGTTTCAGCGGTGGGTGCTGAAGAGCCTTCCGCGCTCTTGCGGCCACTGCGTCGGCGACGCCCACGCGAGGCGGCCTGAGCCTCCGCCGGGGCTTCATCGGAGGGTTGGGCAACGACGGATGAGACTGGCTCGGTCTTCTCTACGGGATTCGGGGCGATTTCCGGCGCATTTTCCTGCGCGTCGGCTTTTGCCTTGGCATCCTTCACCGCGGCGCGACGGGCCGGTGCAGCGGTCGTGCTCGCGGCATTGCGCTTGCGCCCTGGACGCCCCTTTGCCGGGGCTGCGTCACGGGGGAGCTCGGCAGGGGGCTCTGCCTGTATCTCGGCTGCGGCCTCGGCAGGCTTTGCTTTCGCCGCCTTTGCGGCGATTTCCTTTGCCGGGGAGGTCTTCGCTGTGGCCTTCGGGCCGGGCTTGCGACCGCGCGCAGGCTTTGCCGCCTCAGACTCTGCCGGGCTCGGCACGGGGGCCTCGACGACAGGCGCTACGACCGGATTTTTGCGCGGGCGACCGCGACCACGCTTGATGGGCGGTGCTTCAGTCGTAGGCATCGCGGCAGTGACGGGCTCGGACTTGACCTCGGAAGCCTTGGCGGCAACCGCTTTCGCTGGGGCCTTGGTCGCCCTGGGCTTCGTTGATTTGACAGAGTCCGCCTCGACACCGGTCTTCACTGCCTTGGCGGGCTTGCTCAACGCCGCTTTCGTGGCGGTGCCAGGTGCTTTCGTCGTTGCAGTCCTTGGCTTACGAGCAGATTTGACCTTGGTAGCACCGGTCTCTGTTGCGGGCTGCGCGTCGCGCGGCTGCGTGTCAGACACAGCCTCCATCACGGGGAGTTCCGTCTTCGAGGTGGAACGTTTCTTGCGTGTGGGGGAGGTCTTTGCGGAACCTGCGATCGATTTTGCGGTCAAACTGCTCTCTGATAACTTTGGAGGTCTAGAAATAATGCGATGCGTCGGCACGGCATATTTACAGAGCGGCCAGCTGAGATGGCTGGCCAATCGACTGTGCGTTATCTGGAAATCCCGCAAAAGGCAAGGTTTTACGGTATCCTAGCCAGAGGGGACGCCGCAAGGCATCGCGACCCATGATCTGTGGTTGAAACAGCAGGGCTTCGTCAGGTCAGACATTACCGCCCATGGCGGCGAAAAACACCGTGAGAACTCCGATCGCTACCATCAGCATCACGCGCTTGCGCACGGCGTCGAACAGTGCGGGTTGGGGGCGTATGGCGCGGCGCAGGCTCTGAAACGGCCCGAGATAGGCATTGACGAAAACCAGGGCCATGACGATTGCAAGCCCCTGCATGATATTGATCGGCAGGCTCATTGTCGCAAAGCCGCCAGCGTGAATGACGAGCAGCCAGCCCGTGATCAGAGCCGTTGGAATGATGTGCAGGAGCGCACGGAAATAGCGTGCGATCAACTGGATCTGGACATTCTGGCGCTGCGCCGGCTCGAGCAGGGCCACCGTGCTGCGGCTTGCGAGCGCCGCATACAGCCCGCCGCCAATCCAATAGGCCATGCATAGAAGATGCAGCGCGAGGATGACGCTCCACAGATACGGGTTGGACATGAATGCTCCACAAGAAATCAGGGCCAGGGGTGCTCGTCCCTCAAAAGGGCGGGATCATGCATACCGGCGGTTTAATGCAACGTTCCCTAGCAGTCTGCGCAAAATCATCAACAGCGGAGTAAGCCCCAGATGCGTTCAGTCCTGCGTTTTTCCCTTCCCACGCCTGCGCAATGCGCCGCCATGGATGCCATGGCCAGCCGTTCGACCGGAATCAGCGCCCTGATGGAGCGCGCGGGCTGGGTCGTCGCGCAGGCAATTCGCGCACGTTATGCCCCGTGTCGCGTGCTGGTGCTGTGCGGTCCCGGCAATAATGGAGGGGATGGCTATGTAGCTGCGCGTTACCTGGAACGGGCTGGCTGGCCAGTGCAGGTTGCCCCACTAGCCGAGCCGCGGGCAGGCAGTCCTGCGGCGGAGGCGGCCGAACGCTTCCGGGGTAATCGTGTTGACTTTACGGCCGTGAATGCTGCCAGAGCGGATCTGGTGATCGATGCGATTTTTGGAGCAGGGCTCGACCGGGCGCCCTCCGATGCCATCATGGCAGTGCTTTCAGCGTCGCGTAGACTGATTGCCGTTGACCTGCCGAGCTTTGTGAATGGCCTGACCGGCGCTCTGCTCGTCGAGGGGCCGCAGTACGAGGCCAGCGTGACTTTCGTCAGGCCCAAACCCGGTCATGTGCTCTATCCCGGCCGCGCTTTGTGTGGCGACATTGTTTGCGCGGATATCGGGATGCCGCAGGATTGCCTGGCTCATGCAAAGCCGAATCTCTTTCTCAACCAGCCGGGGCTCTGGTCTATCCCCGAGATGACCCCTCAGGACCATAAATACAGCAGGGGTGTCGTAAGCCTTTGCGCCGGACAAGTTATGCCGGGGGCAACGCGTCTCGCGGCGGCGGGTGCCCGTGCCAGTGGGGCGGGGCTCGTGCGCATCAGCGCCGGAGCGAGTGCCGAAGCCTACAGGCTGGGCGCACCGGGACTCGTGATCGACGAAGAACCGCTCGATGCTTTGCTCGGGGACCCCAGGCGCGAAACATGGCTCTGCGGGCCTGGGCTGACCCCTGGAGAGGTTGCGAAGAGCCTGCCGCAGCTGATTGCGGCCGGGAAATGCATTCTTGCCGATGCTGGGGCGCTGGGCTGGGCTGCCGATGCGCCGGAGAAGCTGGCTGGCGTAGCAGTCATCACGCCTCATATCGGAGAATTTACCAAACTCTTTGGGGCGCCGGGTGAGGATATCGTGAGTGCGACGCGAGACGCCGCGAAACGCATCGGGGCGGTGGTGCTGCTCAAGGGGGCGGTTAGCGTGATCGCCGCCCCTGATGGCCGCGCTGCCCTCAATGATCATGCAAGCCCGGCTCTGGCCACGGCGGGTTCCGGCGATACGCTGGCCGGTGTGATCGGAACGCTGCTTGCAGCGGGCATGCCTCATTGGGAGGCCGCCTGTGCGGGGGCTTGGCTCCATGGCGAGGCAGGGTTGCGCGCCGGAAATTGGCCCATAGTCGAGGCGCTGGACGCCCATCTGGGCGATGCCCGCGCCGAGGCCATCGATCGGGCGCGGCGCCTGTCTTGTGAAAAGGATGATCTTGCTGTAAAGCGGCGCGCTTGACGGTGCAGCTCTGGCTGAACCGAGTGTGTGCGGGCGTGGTGGAATTGGCAGACACGCCAGATTTAGGTTCTGGTGGCGCAAGTCGTGGGGGTTCAAGTCCCTCCGCCCGTACCAAAAATTTCTCCTTAGTCGGGGCTTCCTGCCTTGCCCGTGCTGCGATGAAGCCGGGTGCGGGGCCCCGATGGCAACCCGGTCAATAGAGGATCGCCTGACAGATGCAGGTTACCCAAACGCAATCCGAAGGTCTGAAGCGCGGCTTTACCGTCACTGTGCCGGCTGGCGATCTGGAGGCGCGACGCGCCGCTCGTCTCGCCGAGCTCGGCCGCACCATCAACCTGCCTGGCTTCCGCCCCGGCAAGGTGCCTGCCTCGCTGGTCAAGCAGCGTTATGGCGCCGCCCTAAATGGCGAGATCCTCGAGCAGGCCGTCAACGAAGCCACCAACAAGGTGCTCGAAGACAACAAGCTGCGCCCGGCTGTCCAGCCGAAGGTGGAGCTGGTTTCCGGTGGTGAGGGCGAAGGCGATCTGGAATTCAAGATCGACCTCGAAGTGCTACCCGAAATCTCTGTTCCTGACCTGTCCGGTCTCGAACTGACCCGCCTGACGGCCAAGCCGAGCGATGAGACGATCGACAAGGCACTCGCCGAGCTTGCCAAGCGCCAGCGCAACTTCGAGACGATCGAGGAAGACCGCGCTGCTGGCACGGGTGATGTCGTGAACTGCGACTTCGTCGGCAAGCTCGACGGCACGCCGTTCGATGGTGGTACGGCGCAGGACGTCAATGTCGAAATCGGTGGCGAGGGCTTCATCCCCGGGTTCGCCGAGCAGCTCGAAGGCATGAAGGCTGGCGAAGAGAAGGTGATCACGGTCACGTTCCCCGCCGAGTATCAGGCCAAGGAACTGGCTGGCAAGGAAGCGACTTTCGACATCAAGGCGAATGCGCTCAAGACCCCGGTCGATCCGGCGCTTGATGACGAACTCGCCAAGAAGATCGGTTTCGAAAACATCGCTCAGGTGCGTGACATCATCGTCAAGCAGGCGGAAGGCGAGTACGGCCAGCTGTCGCGTCTGCGCATCAAGCGCGAGCTGCTGGATGCCCTGTCAGGCAAGACCGATTTCGAAGCGCCCGAAAGCATGGTTGAGAGCGAGTTCGGCCAGATCTGGCAGCGCGTGGAGCAGGATCGCGCCTCGGGTGAGATGGATGAGGAAGACGCGGGCAAGGATGAAGACACCCTGCGCGCCGATTACCGCAAGATTGCCGAGCGCCGCGTCAAGCTGGGTCTGCTTCTGGCAGAGATCGGCCGTACCAAGGAAATCACGGTCACCCGTGAAGAATTGATGCAGGCGGTTCGTCAGGAAGCCATGCGCTACCCCGGTCAGGAGCAGGCCGTTTTCGAGTTCTTCGGCAAGAACCCGCAGGCAGCCGATGGTCTGCGCGGCCCGATCTTGGAGAACAAGGTCGTCGATTACCTGATCGAGCTGGCCAAGGTCACCGACAAGGAAGTGACGCCGGAAGAGCTGGCCGAAATCCCGCCCGCCGATCTCTGATCGGCTGAGTCGCACCGCGACTCTTGGAGTCCGTTCGTTTTTTGACGGACGGGCTCTAGGCGTTCATGGTGGCCATACCAAGATGAGAGAAGTCACGCACCGGCCCTGATGGGGCCGGTGCCAGTTAGGAACGGAAATGGCCATGAGGGATCGCGATCCTGTCGAGATCTTCAACAACGCGCTCGTACCGATGGTCGTCGAGCAGACGTCACGCGGCGAACGCGCTTTCGATATCTATTCCCGCCTGCTTCAGGAGCGGATCATCTTTCTGACAGGCCCTGTCTATGACCAGGTGGCCGCTGTCATCTCGGCCCAGCTCCTGTATCTTGAGAGCGTGAACCCGAGCAAGGAAATTTCCTTCTACATCAATAGCCCCGGCGGTGTGGTTTCGGCCGGTCTCGCGATGTATGACACCATGCAGTATATCCGCTGCCCCGTGAGCACGGTGTGCATTGGTCAGGCCGCTTCCATGGGATCGCTGCTTCTGGCAGCCGGTGAGAAGGGACGTCGTTTCTGTTTGCCCAATGCGCGCGTGATGGTGCATCAGCCCTCCGGCGGCGCTCAGGGACAGGCTTCCGACATCGAGATTCAGGCGCGCGAGATTCTCGAGATCCGCAAGCGTCTGAACGAGATCTATCGCCACCATACGGGCCGCAGCCTAGAGGAAATCGAGCAGAAGCTCGAGCGCGATACCTATCTCTCGGCTGACGAGGCCAAGGCTTTCGGGCTGGTGGACGAGGTCGTTCAGGCTCGCCCCAAGAGTGTTGCCGAGCAGGGTTGATCCTGCTTTCCGGTTGTGAGGTCCGGCCCTCCTGCCGGGCCACTTGCTGGGTTTTCAGGCCCTGCATCGCCCCCATGCCAAGTATCCTATTATTGCCCCGTGCCGGGAGGGGCTTGCCGGGCTCTCGCTGCCTGGCCTAAGTTTGGAATTCCCCCGACGCGACGTGACCTCACGGTCGCCCGGGTCGGGGAGGAGGAGCAACGATGACGAACAAGACCGGCGATTCGAAAAACACCCTGTACTGCTCGTTCTGCGGCAAATCGCAGCATGAGGTACGCAAGCTCATTGCCGGTCCAACCGTCTTCATCTGCGATGAATGCGTCGAACTGTGCATGGATATCATCCGCGAAGAGCACAAGACGCATCTTGTGAAGTCGCGCGACGGTGTGCCGACCCCCAAGGAAATCTGCAAGGTTCTCGATGACTATGTGATCGGCCAGTTCATCGCCAAGCGTGCGCTGTCTGTGGCTGTCCATAACCATTACAAGCGCCTGGCGCACGCGCAGAAGAGCAATGATATCGAGATCGCAAAGTCCAATATCATGCTTATCGGTCCGACCGGATCGGGCAAGACCCTGTTGGCCCAAACGTTGGCGCGCATTCTCGATGTGCCCTTCACGATGGCGGATGCCACCACACTGACCGAAGCCGGTTATGTGGGTGAGGACGTCGAAAATATCATTCTGAAGCTGCTCCAGGCCGCCGATTACAATGTCGAGCGCGCTCAGCGCGGCATCGTCTATATCGATGAGATCGACAAGATCTCGCGCAAATCCGACAACCCGTCGATCACGCGCGACGTGAGCGGGGAGGGCGTGCAGCAGGCGCTTCTGAAGCTGATGGAGGGCACGGTTGCATCCGTGCCGCCACAGGGCGGCCGCAAGCATCCGCAGCAGGAATTCCTGCAGGTCGACACGACCAACATGCTCTTCATCTGCGGCGGTGCCTTTGCCGGGCTGGACAAGATCATCTCGGCGCGCGGCAAAGGGTCGGGCATTGGCTTTGGGGCCGATGTGCAGAACCCCGATGACCGTCGCCTGGGTGCCGTCCTGCACGACGTCGAGCCCGAGGATCTGCTCAAATTCGGTCTGATCCCCGAGTTCATCGGTCGTCTGCCTGTGGTCGCCACGCTTGAGGATCTGGACGAGGACACGCTGGTCGCCATCCTGTCCAAGCCCAAGAATGCGCTCGTGAAGCAGTATCAGCGCCTCTTCCAGATGGAGGGTGTGGCTCTAACCTTCACCGATGACGCACTCGTGCAGATCGCGCAACGCGCGATCGCCCGCAAGACGGGCGCGCGCGGATTGCGCTCGATCATGGAAGCCATTCTGCTCGGTACCATGTTCGATCTCCCCGGCCTCGATGGCGTTGAGGAGGTCGTGATCAACAAGGATGTCGCTGAAAATCGTGCGGCGCCCGTCTATGTCTACGGCAGTGGCAAGGCCAGCGAACCGGCTGAGCAGTCTGCCTGACCCTGCAGGGCAAAACCGGAGGGTCGACTTGCCGCAGCGCTCCTCCGCTCTCATATACAAGGTTGCTGCCTGGACAGGCAGCGCTGACGCGGCGTCGTTCACGCCATATTTCGGGTGACCATGCCGAGATCGTCCTCGAGGAGATCAATATTCCATGACTGAGAAAAAGAGGAAGACTGCGGTGGCCAAGCTGAACACCGCATCCCGTGCGGAAGAGGCCAAGGCCAAGACTGTCGAGACGATTGCTGTCCTGCCCCTGCGCGATATTGTCGTCTTCCCGCACATGATTGTTCCGCTCTTTGTCGGGCGTGAGAAATCGGTCCGCGCCCTGGAGGCGGTGACCCGTGACAACAAGCAGATCCTTCTGGTTGCGCAGAAGAACGCTGCGCAGGATGATCCGCCGGCCGAGGACATCTATCGCTTCGGTACGGTTTCGACGATCCTGCAGCTGTTGAAATTGCCTGATGGAACGGTGAAGGTACTGGTCGAGGGAATTCGACGCGCCCGGATCAAGGAATTCCACGATGTTGACGGCCATTTCGAGGCCGAGATCGAGGAAGTCGAAGATACCCACGAAGCCGGCAGTGAGGCCGAGGCTCTTGGCCGCACGGCGATCTCCCAGTTTGAGCAGTATATCAAGCTCAACAAGAAGATCGCACCGGAAGTCATGGTCTCGCTGAACCAGATCGAGGACCTCTCGAAGCTGGCCGATACGATTGCGAGCCATCTGAATCTCAAGATCGCCGAAAAACAGGAGATCCTGGAAGGCGGTTCAGTCAGTCAGCGTCTGGAGCAGGTTTTCGCTCATATGGAGCAGGAAATCGGCGTCTTGCAGGTCGAGAAGAAGATTCGCAACCGCGTCAAGCGCCAGATGGAAAAGACGCAGCGCGAATACTATCTGAACGAGCAGCTCAAGGCGATCCAGAAGGAACTGGGTGAGGGCGAGGACGGTCGTGACGAGACGGCTGAGATCGAGGAACGTATCGCCAAGACGAAGCTCAGCAAGGAAGCACGCGAAAAGGCGCTGGGTGAGTTGCGCAAGCTGCGTGGCATGAGCCCGATGTCCGCTGAGTCCACCGTTGTGCGCAATTACCTGGACTGGATTTTGTCCATCCCCTGGAAAAAGCGCTCCAAGGTGTCTCGCGATTTCGCCGCAGCGGAAGAAGTGCTCGAATCGGAGCACTATGGGCTGGAGAAGGTCAAGGAACGCATTCTCGAGTATCTGGCGGTGCAGACGCGTTCGCAGAAGCTCAAAGGGCCGATCCTTTGCCTCGTCGGGCCTCCGGGCGTCGGCAAGACCTCTCTCGCGCGTTCTATCGCCAAGGCGACAGGCCGTCAGTATGTGCGCATGTCGTTGGGTGGCGTGCATGACGAGTCCGAAATTCGCGGTCACCGTCGTACCTATATCGGGTCGATGCCGGGCAAGATCGTGCAGGGCATGAAAAAGGCGAAGACGTCGAACCCGCTCTTCCTGCTCGATGAAATCGACAAGATGGGGTCGGACTGGCGTGGCGATCCGTCCTCGGCGCTGCTCGAGGTGCTGGACCCTGAGCAGAACAGCACGTTCAACGATCATTATCTCGAGGTGGATTACGATCTGTCGGATGTGATGTTCGTGACGACGGCGAACAGCCTCAATATGCCCCAGCCTTTGCTGGATCGCATGGAGGTCATCCGCCTGTCGGGTTATACCGAGGATGAGAAGGTCGAGATCGCCCGACGTCATCTGGTGGGCAAGCAGGCCGAGGCGCATAACCTCAAGCCGCATGAATGGTCGATCAGCGACGCCGCGCTGCGCAGCCTGATCCAGCATTACACCCGCGAGGCAGGCGTCCGTAACCTCGAGCGCGAGATTGCCAAGATCGCGCGCCGCGTGGTCAAGCGTCTGGTCACGTCTTCGGTCGAGACGATTGCCGTCACCCCGGAGAATCTGGGCGAGTTCTCAGGTATTCGTCGCTTCAAGCATGGTGAGACTGAGTCGGAAGATCTGGTCGGCATGGTGTCAGGTCTGGCCTGGACCGAGGTCGGCGGTGAAATCCTGACCATTGAGAGTGTGATGCTGCCGGGTAAGGGCCATGTGAAGGCCACGGGCAAGCTGGGCGAGGTGATGCAGGAGAGTGTGTCCGCAGCTGTCTCTTACGTGCGCTCGCGGGCCCAGACCTTCGGCATCAAGCCTTCGCTGTTCGAGAAGCGCGATATTCATGTGCATGTCCCCGAAGGGGCAACCCCGAAGGATGGTCCGTCCGCTGGCGTGGCCATGGCGACCTCCATCGTCAGCGTTATGACCGGGATTGCCATCAAGCGCGACGTCGCGATGACGGGTGAGATCACTCTGCGCGGGCGGGTGCTCGAAATCGGCGGGTTGAAGGAGAAGCTGCTGGCGGCAACGCGTGCCGGAATTGCGACCGTTTTCATCCCGAAGGATAACGAAAAGGATCTGGCCGAAATTCCGGCTAACGTGAAAGATGCTTTGACGATCATCCCCGTTTCCCACGTCGATCAGGTTCTGGCCGCGGCACTCGTGCGGCCGCCGGAGGCAATCGAGTGGGACGAGGAGGAAGACGTCCCCGCGGCACGGGCGGCAGAGAGCCTCTCCAGCCAGTTGCCACATTGAAGGGCATCTCGTCTCCAACATCAAACAAAGGCCGCCCCTTCTGGGCGGCCTTTGTCGTTTGAGGCGGTGGATCCTCTCCTGATCGGCCCGAGGGCGGTGCAGGAAAGACGCATCAGGGGTCAAAGCGTTAATTGGCCCGCCCGGGGCGTTATCTGCGCTGTTGACGTTAGGGAAAACGCCTTCATAGTGCGGTGCATGAAGCGCCGAGGGATCGGCATCGCAACGGATCATGACGAATTCTAAAAGGGAATGAGATGGACAAGCCGCTGAACAAACAGGAGCTCATTGCGGCCGTCGCGGAGAAGACCGATCTTCCCAAGGCGAAGGCGGGCGACGTGGTCGAAGCCCTGTTCTCGAGCATTGAAGAGGCACTGGCCCGCAAGCAGGAAGTCCGCCTTGTCGGATTTGGCTCCTTCGTGACCGCCACGCGCAAGGCGGCCAAGGGGCGTAATCCACGCACGGGTGAGGAAATTGATATCCCCGCTTCGGTTTCTGTCCGTTTCCGCCCCGGCAAGGGCTTGAAGGATGCCGTCAGTTAACGTATCCCCTGTTTCACAACAGGCGGCGATTCGTTTTCGCCTGTTCTGAGGGCGATTAGCTCAGCGGTAGAGCGTCTCGTTTACACCGAGAGGGTCGGCGGTTCAATCCCGTCATCGCCCACCATTCCTCAGACTACGGAAGCGCGATGAGCCTGACACCAGGCTTTCCCTGGACCTTGACCTGTCACGAGACACTGGGGTCCACCTCCGATACCTGCAAGTTCGACGCAGAAAATGGCGCGCCGAATGGTAGTGCCGTCCTGGCTTTTCGCCAGAGCGCGGGGCGTGGCACACGAGGGCGCGTCTGGAGTGCCCCCGAGGGCAATCTCTCCTTTTCGTTCATCTGCCGTCATCCGCGTATCGAGGCGCTCGTTCAGGCCATGCCATTTCTCGTGGCGGTCGCCCTGCATGATGCGCTCTCTTCCCATTTGCCCGGCGTTTCTTTGCGGCTCAAATGGCCCAATGACGTGCAGTGCGACGGGGCCAAACTCAGTGGGGTTCTGATCGAGCGGGGCGGCCAGGGCACGGAAGCCTGGATCGTGACCGGTATCGGCGCCAATCTGAAATCCGCCCCTCAGATCGAAGGGCGTCAAACGGTCTCGATAGCCGCTCTCGGCGGGTCGGTGGAGCCGGAGCGACTTGCGCGGGATATCCTGACCCAATTCGGGGTATGGCTTGCCCGGTGGGAGCGCGATGGTTTTGCACCTGTGCGCGCCGCCTGGCTGGACCGTGCGCATGAGCCGGGTTCGCGGCTTGCGGTCCAGAGGGGGGGGAACTATATTGAGGGTTTCTTCGCGGGTCTCGATGAGTGCGGTCGGCTTCTCCTTCAGACCGACCGGGACGAGGTTCAGACGGTCGCGGCGGGGGATATTCTGTTGCTTGGGTGAAGGATGGTCTGTGCTCCTCGTTGTCGATGCCGGTAATACGAACATTGTCTTTGCCGTCCATGACGGGAAGGATTGGCGTGGCACATGGCGTATCTCGACGAATGACCAGCGGACCTCTGACGAATACGCTGTCTGGCTTCTGGGACTGATCGAACTCTCCAATCTCAACCATCGCGCCATCTCCCGTGCCATCATCGGGACCGTGGTTCCCGCCGCGCTGTATCACCTGCGGCGTCTCTGTCGCGAATGGCTCGATATAGAGCCGCTTATTGCCAATAACGCGCTGGACTGGGGTTGCCCGGTCAAGGTCGACACACCGGCCGAAGTCGGCGTGGATCGGCGCCTCAACGGCCTCGCGGCCCAGCATTTTTTCGGTGGCCCTCTTGTGGTGGTCGATTTCGGGACCGCGACGACTTTCGACGTAGTCGATGAGGAGGGCGCATTTTGCGGTGGGGCGATTGCACCGGGAGTCAATCTGTCGCTCGAGGCGCTCCATCAGGCTGCCGCGCGACTGCCGCGCATCAGCGTCGGGCGTCCGTCCTCGGCGATCGGACGCAGCACCACTGTTGCCATGCGATCAGGGCTTTTCTGGGGTTATGTTGGTCTGGTGGAAGGAATTGTCTCGCGCATTGCGCTTGAGATGGCCACACCGATCAAGGTGATCGCCACAGGCGGCCTTGCCCCGCTTTTTTCTGAGGGAACAGATCTGTTCCAGCATGTTGCCCCAACACTCACGCTCGACGGGCTGCGCCTTCTGGCTGCGCGCAATGCCACGGGCGAATTTATTCCGGCACCAGGATGAAGGTGCGTTTTCTGACTCTTTTAGGACTATTCAATGAGCATTACTGAAAAAGGTCTGGCCTTCCTGCCGCTCGGCGGGACAGGTGAGATCGGCATGAATTTCAACCTGTACTGTCTCGATGGCAAATGGCTTGCCATTGATTGCGGTATCGGGTTTTCGGGCAATGATACGCCTGAAGCCGAAATCCTCATGCCTGACCCACTTTTCATCACCGAGCGACACAAGAGCCTGTGCGGTCTCGTGATCACCCATGCGCATGAAGACCATCTCGGCGCCGTCGCGCATCTCTGGCCGCAGTTGCGCTGCCCGATCTACGCCACACCTTTTGCAAGCGCCGTCTTGCGCCGCAAGCTGGGAGAAGCGCATCTGCTGTCGCAGGTGACGATTCATACGATCCCGATGGGCGGGCATTTTGCGGTCGGGCCGTTTGACCTGCAATTCATCAATGTCACCCATTCTGTGCCCGAGGCCCAGTCGCTGGTGTTGCGCACCCCCTATGGCACGATCGTGCACACAGGCGACCTGAAGCTGGATCGCGAGCCTGTAGTGGGCCCCCTGACCGATCTCGATGCTTTCAAGGCTGTGGGCGATGAGGGCGTTCTGGCCATGGTATGCGACAGCACCAATGTCTTCCGCGACGGGATTTCCGGTACGGAAGGCCAGGTGCGGGACTCCATGGCCGATTTGATCAAGACGCTGCATGGCCGCGTCGCCATCACCTGCTTTGCCAGTAACGTCGCACGTGTCGAGAGCATCGCGCGCGCTGCCAAGGCGGCCGGACGTCAGGTGATGGTTGTCGGGCGCTCTTTGCGTAATCTCGAGGTTGCCGCGCGCGAATGCGGCTATCTCCGGGATATCCCGCCTTTCCTCGATGAGCGTGAGGCGAATTCGGTGCCCGATAACCGGCTGCTGATGATCATCACGGGAAGCCAGGGTGAGCCTCGCTCGGCCCTGTCGCGTATCGCTTCGGACGTCCATCCCAATATCTCGCTGGGTGAGGGTGATACGGTCATCTACTCATCGCGCATGATTCCCGGCAATGAGCAGGCGGTCATGGCGGTGCAGGATAATCTCACCCGTCGCGGCGCCACAGTGCTGACCGACAAGGACCATCTGGTCCATGTGTCGGGCCATGCCACGGCGGATGATCTGCGTCATCTCTACAGCCTTGTGCGCCCCAAGCTGAGCGTTCCGACCCATGGTGAATGGCGCCACCTGACGGCTCACGCGGCCCTCGCCCGTGAAACCGGGGCCGAGGCGATCCTGCTCGAAGACGGGGATCTGCTGCGACTGGGCCCGGACCATGCAGAGGTGGTGGATACGGCCCCGACGGGTCGTCTGGCGCTCGATGGCGGGCGTCTGCTGCCCATGACCGGCGGCGTTCTGGCGGCGCGTCGCAAGATGCTGTTCAACGGCATGGTCATCGCGAGCTTCGCGGTTGACGATGAGGGATATGTGATTGGCATGCCCAAGATCAGCGCCCCCGGCCTTCTCGAGTCAGAGGACCCTGAAAGCACGCGCATCTCGGAGGAGTTCGCAGATGCCATTGACGAGATCCCTGATGATCTGCGGCAGGACGACGATGCCTTCCGTGACGCGGCCAAGACGGCTCTGCGCCGCGCATTGGGGCGCAAGCTCCAGAAGCGCCCTCTGGTCGATGTCCATCTGCTGCGGGTCTGATTCCGCAGCCTCAGCTACCACCGCGCCCTGACGGGCGCGCCATTTTTCTTTTCCAGAACGGTCATTCACGATGCGCCTGTCCCGCAGCTTCCTGCCCACCCTCAAAGAAGTGCCCGCCGAGGCCCAGATCGCCTCGCATCGACTGATGCTGCGCGCCGGTCTCGTGCGTCAGACGTCGGCGGGCATCTACGCCTGGCTTCCGGCAGGTCTGCGCGTGCTGCGCAATATAGAGCAGATCGTACGGGAAGAGCAGAACGCCATCGGCGCGCAGGAAGTGCTGATGCCGACCGTCCAGTCTTCCGAATTGTGGAAGCGCTCTGGCCGTTATGACGCCTATGGCCCGGAAATGCTGCGTATCCGCGACCGGCAGGACCGCGAGCTGCTTTATGGACCGACCAATGAGGAAATGATCACCGATCTGTTCGGTCAGGCGGTCAAATCCTATCGTGAGCTGCCTCAGGCGCTCTATCACGTACAGTGGAAGTTCCGCGATGAGCTCCGCCCCCGTTTTGGCGTGATGCGTGGCCGTGAATTCTTCATGAAGGATGCCTATTCCTTCGATGCGTCCTATGAGGACGCCGTTGCGGCCTATCGCCGCATGATGCTGGCTTATCTGCGCACCTTCCAGCGTTTGGGCGTGCGCGCCGTCCCGATGAAGGCCGATACCGGGCCGATCGGTGGCGATCTGAGCCATGAATTCCTGGTGCTGGCCCCCACAGGTGAGAGCGGCGTCTTCTTCGACGCAGCCCTAGAGGAGCAGGACTGGCTGCATGAAGCGGTCGATATCGCCGACCATGCGAGCCTTGACGCCTTCTTCAGCGGCGTCACGAAATTCTATGCCGCGACTGACGAGATGCATGACGAGAAGGCGTGGGAAGACGTGCCCGCCGAGCGTCGTCGTGAAGGGCGCGGTATCGAGGTCGGGCATATCTTCTATTTCGGTACCAAATACACCGAGTCCATGGGGATCTCGGTCAGCGGTGCCGATGGCAACCAGTTCTTCCCGGAGATGGGGTCGTACGGCATTGGCGTGTCGCGCCTCGTCGGAGCCATTATCGAAGCCAGCCATGACGAGGCCGGCATCATCTGGCCGGACTCGGTTGCGCCCTATCGCGCCGCCATTCTGAGCCTCAAGCCTGGCGATGAGGCGGTGGATGCGCTGTGCGAGCAGCTCTATGCCGCGGCCCCGGATGCGTTTCTGTATGATGATCGCGGTGAGCGCGCCGGCGTGAAGTTCAACGATGCCGATCTGATGGGCCATCCCTGGCAGATGATCGTCGGGCCGCGTGGTGCAAAGGAAGGCAAGGTCGAACTCAAGCGCCGCGCGACAGGTGAACGCTTCGAGCTGACTGTGGAAGACGCGCTTGCGAAAGTGCTTGGTACCGACGCAGCAGGCAAGGACGCCGCCTGATCATGTTCAACCGCTTCGAGCGCGTGGTGGCGGGGCGCTATCTGCGCGCCCGTCGCGGAGAACGCTTCGTTTCCATCATCGCGATTTTCTCGCTCATCGGTATTGCGCTGGGTGTCGCCACACTCATCATCGTCATGGCGGTGATGAACGGGTTTCGCGCTGATCTGATGGGCCGCGTGCTCGGGCTGAATGGCGATCTGAACATCTTCAGCGCGGGGCACAGCATCACCAATTACCAGGATGATGTCGTCGCCATACGTGAAGTGAAGAATGTCACCCGTGTCACGCCCATGACCGAGGGGACCGTGCTCATCGATGCCGGGAATTATTCGACGGGCGGCGTAGTGCGCGGGATTTTGCCTTCCGACCTTCGAGACCTGCATGCCCTGAGCGACAACATCACCGACGGCAAGCTGGATGATTTCAAGGGTGACGATGCCATTGCGATCGGCACGACTCTGGCCGCACGTGCCGGGTTGAGTGTGGGCAGCAAGCTGACGGTTGTTTCGTTGAATGGCCGTGCGACACCGTTCGGGAACATGCCGCGCGTCAAGGCCTATCATGTCGTCATGATTTTCGATGCGGGCGTCAACGACTACGATACCAGCGTTGTCCTCATGCCAATGGAAGCCTCACAGCGCTATCTGATGATGCCCGGCGCGGTATCGCTCATTCAGGTGGCGACCCGCGACCCGCTCGAGGTTACGCCTGTCACACGCGCCATTGCCCAGCGACTGGATGATCCCAGGCTGCGCGTGATGGACTGGACCCAGAGTAATAACGCGTTTCTGGGCGCTCTGACCGTGCAGCAGAACGTGATGTTCCTCATTCTCACGCTGATCATTCTGGTGGCCGCATTCAACGTCATTTCCTCCATGATCATGATGGTCAAGGACAAGACGCGCGATATCGCGGTGCTGCGTACGTTGGGCGCCAGCCGCGGTGCCGTCATGCGCATCTTCCTAATGTGCGGCGCCTCGGTGGGCGTGTCCGGCACGCTGATCGGTTTCGGGATCGGGGTCGTGTTCTGCCTTAATATCGAGCGTATCCAGCATGGTGTGGAGCATCTGACCCATACCAGCCTGTTCAACCCGGAATTCTATTATCTCGAACATCTGCCAGCCAAGCTGATCTGGTCGCAGGTCATCGAAGTCATGGTCATGGCCCTTGCCTTATCTTTCGTCGCAACGCTTTACCCGTCCTGGCGCGCCGCCAAGACCGATCCGATCGAGGCGCTGCGCCATGAGTGAAACAAGCCCTGCGACCGTCCCGGTGCTTTCCCTGAATGACGTTACGCGCCGTTTTCGCTCGGGCGAAGAGACGCTTGAAATCCTGAAGGGTGCGTCGTTCGATCTGTTCCCCGGTGAGATCGTGGCTCTGGTCGCGCCCAGCGGTACGGGCAAATCGACGCTTCTTCATATTGCTGGCCTGCTGGAAGCCCCGCAGAAAGGCAGGGTGCGCATTGCCGGGCGTGACACGGCGGCTCTCTCTGATACGGCACGGACCCAGATACGACGTGATGAGGTAGGCTTCGTCTATCAATTCCATCATCTCCTGGCCGAGTTCACGGCGCTGGAAAATGTGGTGCTCCCCCAGCATATTGCCGGCGTTTCCCCCCGAGATGCGCGCGCGCGCGCGACTGATCTTCTGACGCGCTTTGGTCTGGCGCACCGCCTGCATAATCTGCCGGGCAAGCTTTCGGGTGGAGAGAAGCAGCGCGTGGCCATTGCTCGCGCATTGGCCAATCGACCGAAGCTTCTTTTGGCCGACGAACCGACCGGCAATCTGGACGTGCACACCTCTGACGCCGTGTTTGACGAGTTGCTGCATGCGGTTCGAAGCGAGAATGTGGGGGCGTTGATCGCAACGCACAACGAGGAGCTTGCGTCGCGCATGGATCGCGTCGTGACCCTGCGCGACGGTCAGATCGTCGCAAAATAAAGAAAGGGATGAAGGGGGCGTTAGGGTCTGATAGAGCATGACCCATGTCCCATGCCCCCTTCGTTCATCTTCGTAATCACTCTGCCTATTCGCTGAGCCAGGGGGCGATACGCATACCCGATCTGGTGGCTCTGGCTGCCGATGCTGCCATGCCCGCCGTTGCTCTGACGGACACCGGTAATCTCTTCGGGGCGCTGGAATTCTCCCAGTATTGCTCGGGCAAGGGCGTGCAGCCCATCATCGGCTGTCAGCTCGCGCTGCCATCACGCAGCGACAAGCCCGGTGCCCCGTCGGAGCCCATGGTGGCGCTGGCCCGCAATGAGGCGGGGCTCGCCAATCTGCAGTTCCTCTCTTCCGAGGGATTTCTCAAGGGCGATCCCTCCGACCCGGCCATTCTGCTTGAGACTCTCTGTGCCCATGCGGACGGTCTCTTTCTGCTGACGGGCGGAACGCGCGGGCCATTGTTTCGTCTGCTGGCCGAGGGGCAGGAAGATCAGGCCATGGCGCTGCTGCGCCGGTTGCAGGAGAGCTTTGGCGCCCATATGGCCGTCGAACTGAATCGCCATGGCCTTCCTAAGGAGAAGGCTGTCGAGCCCGGCATGATCGCCGCCGCAGATCGTCTCGGCCTGCCGCTCGTGGCGACCAATGAGTGCTTCTTCTCCAAACCGGCCATGCATGAAGCCCACGACGCCCTGCTTTGCATCGCGCAGGGACGTACGATGGCGGAGCAGGAGCGCTGGCGCGTCACGCCCGAGCACTGGTTCAAATCTCCCGACGCCATGCGTGCCCTCTTTGCCGATCTGCCGGAGGCTTGCGACAACACGCTCATGATCGCGCAGCGCTGCGCGGTGAAGGTTTCGACCCGCCCGCCGCTCCTGCCGGTCTGTCCCAAGGTCAATGAGGGAGCGACCGAGGAAGAGACATTGCGGGCCATGTCGGAAGAGGGGCTGCGCCAGCGCCTGTCGCGCATGGAGGCTGATGACGACACACGCAGACGCTATGAAGAGCGTCTCGAGATGGAGCTCGGGATTATCGGGCGCATGGGCTTCCCCGGATATTTCCTGATCGTTGCAGATTTCATCCAGTGGGCCAAGGAGCATGATATTCCGGTAGGGCCGGGGCGTGGATCGGGCGCTGGCTCGCTTGTCGCCTGGGCGCTGACCATCACCGATATCGATCCGCTGCCGTTCAACCTGCTGTTCGAGCGCTTCCTGAATCCCGAACGCGTTTCGATGCCTGACTTCGATATCGATTTTTGTCAGGACCGGCGCGATGAGGTGATCCGCTACGTGCGCACCGAATATGGTGGCGAGCGCGTGGCGCAGATCATCACCTTCGGTAAGCTCCAGGCGCGCGCTGCGGTGCGCGATGTCGGGCGCGTGCTCGGCTTGCCTTTCGGCATGGTCAACCGCGTGGCCGAGCTGATTCCGAACAACCCGGCCAAGCCCGTCACGCTCAAGCAGGCGATCGATGGCGAGCCGCGTCTGCAGGAAATGCGCGAGAGCGACGAGGCGCTGCGCCGCCTGATGGAAATCGCGTTGCAGCTCGAGGGGCTCTATCGTCATGCCTCGACCCATGCCGCGGGCGTGGTGATCGGGGATCGTGAACTGGTCGAGCTCGTGCCGCTCTATCGCGATCCCAAGAGCGATATGCTGGTCACGCAGTACAATATGAAATTCGTCGAGCAGGCGGGGCTAGTGAAGTTCGACTTCCTCGGCCTGACTACGCTCACCATTCTCAAGCGTGGGATCAATTTCATCGCACAGCAGGGCATCGAGGTCGATCTGGCCACCCTGCCTCTCGATGACGCGCCGACCTATGACATGCTGGCCCGTGGCGATGCGGGCGGCGTCTTCCAGTTCGAAGGCGCGGGCATGCGCGACGTTCTCAAGCAGATGCGCCCGACGCGGCTTGAGGATCTGATCGCAGCGGTGGCGCTCTATCGTCCGGGGCCCATGGCGAATATCCCCGATTACTGCGCGCGCAAACATGGTGCTTCCTGGGAGCCGCCCCATGAGGAAATTCGCGATATCCTGTCTGAGACCTATGGCATCATGGTCTATCAGGAACAGGTCATGCAGATCGCGCAGAAAATGGCCGGGTACAGCCTGGGCGGCGCTGATCTGCTGCGTCGCGCCATGGGCAAGAAGATCCGCGCCGAGATGGACACGCAGCGCGAGATCTTCGTCAAGGGTGCGACCGGACGCGGGATCACCCCTGAGAAGGCTGCCGAGGTGTTCGACCTCATGGCGCGCTTCGCGGATTACGGGTTCAACAAATCACACGCCGCAGCCTATGCGCTCGTCTCGTATCAGACGGCCTGGATGAAAGCGAACCATCCGGTGGCTTTCCTCGCCGGATGCATGTCGCTCGCCCGTGAAAAGACGGACAAGCTGGCCTCGCTCTGTCAGGAGGCGCGTCGGATGAAAATCAAGGTGCTGCCCGTCGACATCAATCGCTCGAAAGCTGATTTCTCGCTCGAAAAGCAGGAGGACGGAAGCTGGGCCATCCGCTACGCATTGGCTGCGGTCAAGCGTGTGGGGTTCACAGCCATGCAGGCCATTGTGGATGCGCGCGGCGACAAGCCCTTCGCCAGTCTCGCCGATCTGGCGTCGCGCTGCGATGCGAAACAGCTCAACAAGATCCAGATCGAAAACCTGGCCAAGGCGGGGGCGTTCGATTCCCTCGACAAGCCGCGTCATATCGTCTTTGCCAGCTCGGAAATCATCATGCGCCGCGCGCAGTCTGACGCGCAGGAGGCGGCATCCGGCCAGATCGGCCTGTTCGGTGCCTCGGCCGAGCCCGAGGAGCTGCGTTTGGCCGAGGCCCCGTACTGGCCCGAATTCGAACGTCTGGCCGCCGAGGCCGAGGCGATCGGTTTCCACATGTCGGCCCATCCGCTGGATGCCTATCGCTCGGTCCTCAAGCGGGCCAATGTGCTGACATCCCAGAATCTCATGACCGCAGCCGAAAACGGGTCTTATCGCGTGCGTATCGCGGGCTGCGTGGTCGACAAGAAGGAGCGCCCCACCAAGAGCGGGAGCAAGATGGCGTGGGTGCGTCTGTCCGATGCGACGGGTGGTTGCGAAGTGACCCTGTTCTCGGAAGTGTTGTCGCGCTGCCGCGATCTGCTTGTGGCTGGTCAGGCCGTGATGGTGACGGCCGATCTCAAGCTTGAGGGCGACGCGCTCCGCATCACGGCCAATGACGTGACCGATCTGGAGAAGGCCGCCGCTCAGGAAAGCTCGGAGATGCGCGTGTGGATCAGCGAGGCTGCAGCGGTGACGAAGGTGCGCGACTTGCTAAGCAGCCAGGGCAGGGGACGCGGCAAGATCGTGCTGGTGCCCGCTGTGGACGAGACCAAGGCCGTGGAAGTGACGCTGACCGGGCATTATCCGGTCACGCCACGCTTGGGCGAGCAAATGCGCACGATCCAGGGGGTATCACGAATCGATCATCTGTGATTTCGTCGCACCCCCTCCCTGGACCGGCGTTTCGGACCAACACGCCGGGCTCTGCGCACTCCGGCAATGTCCTCATCCCCCGCGTTTCACCGCGAGGCCCCGTTTACGCGCGAGTTCCAGAAGACGGATCTGGAGCCCGAGTATCAGCGCCGCCGAGAGGGGACGTAACGGTGCCGCCTCTGTGATCATCACCGGGGCGAGCTTGAGTATCTGCACGGCGCGCCCCGTGACGCGTCTCGATAACGGCGTATGCCAGAAGGCGCGCTTCGGGGCGTCGGGCCATGTCTCGGCCAGACCGTCTTGTCGTGCATCGTGGGAGAGGACCGGGTTGCCGAGACCATCGCGTGCAGAGGGCCGGCTCTCGCGCATCTCCACCCGGAATTCCGGGTAGAGCGGTTTGACGTCAAGCCACCGTGTTATGGGTTGCCGGGAGCGAGGCGATGACGGGAAGTTCGGACGTGATCGTGTCGGTATCATGCGAAGTGGAGTCCCTTGGGTGAGCAGCAGATCTGCTCAGTTTTCTCGAACATTGCGCAGGAGGGCGACGGCCCTGAGCACAGCGCGTCCGAATGTCTCGTTTGCCGTGGCGCACCATGCGGCCATCAGCCCGTACTCGGCTCCAGACGTTGCCATGGTGGCGTTTGGAGAGGCCGAGAGGAGGGGTATCCGTTTTCGCTCATGGGACATGGCTTTAGAGGGCAAGGGAACGGAGATTGCCAGACGCCGCTGGGAGGAGAGGTGGCAAGTGCCCGTCGTTTTCAGAACCATGCGGTGCGGCGGAATCATGCTTACTTGCATCATCGCAGTCTTGCCTCGTGGCCGGGGCTGACGACAATTGCGTCGTCAGGATGACCGGCTTTGAGGAGTCTAGTTCCTGGACATTGCAGGAGCCTGACGGCGAGACCTCATGGAAGGTATTTTCTTCTTCCAATGCGGTATCATCATTTGGAGGAAATGGACGGGTCTAGGGGAAGGACCACTCTGAAGCTTGCGCCGCCCCCCGGTGTCTGGTCGATCTGTATGCTACCGCCATGGAGCGTCACGATGTCCCTCGCAGCAGCGAGGCCCAGACCAGTCCCTGGCTCGTGATGGTCTTTGCGCCAGAACGGCTCGAACACATGCTGACGATCTTCCTCGGCAATCCCCGCCCCATGATCGGAAACCGTGATGGTAATATGCGTAGGTTCGGCGTCCAGCTTTACAAAGATTGTCCCTCCCTCGGGTTCGGCCTTCGTCGCATTGTCGATCAGATTCGTCAGAAGGCTGCCAAGCGCCTGACGATCACCAGTGAATTCGCATTTCGGAACGCTGCATTGCAGATCGATCGATCGGCGGCTGCGCAGGACATAAGGCGCGCAATCCGCCACCACGCCCTGTAAGAGGTCCACGATGTCGAGGGGCGTGAAAGAGGTCGTCTGTTGCCGGTCCAGACGGGCGATGATCAGGAGCTGGTCGACCAGGCGGCGCAGCCGATGCACATCGCGCCCGAGACTCGTCCGGCTTTCGCTATCGAGCCTGATCTGGTCGATGCGTGCCTGGAGTATGGCAACGGGGGTACGCAGTTCATGAGCGGCATTGGCCATGAAGAAATGCTGCTGCTGCCAGCCAACAGCAATACGCGCCAGAGCAGCATTGATTGCCTCGACGGCGGGACGAAGCTCATTGGGCAATCCGTCTGTCGGAAGCGGATGATCGATATTATGAAGATCGATCGAGGCCGCAGCGCGTTTGACAAGGCTGAGCGGGCGCAGAGCCCAGATGATCAGAAGGGGGAGGGAGATGAAGACCCCGATCATCAGCGGGCTGTAAACAAGAACGAGGGGCTTGAACAACTCGAAAAAGCTCGGGATGTCCGCGATCCCGAATGACTCTCCTGTCACTGCAATACAGAGCTTGCCGAAACGGGTATCGAGCGTGTCGAAATAGATCGGTCCCTTGCCGGGCCGCCTCGTATCGAAGCCTTCGGAGTCTTCCAGTCGCACGGGGGCAATCTGCTTTAGCAGGTCGCTGAGATATTTGTTCGAGCCACGGGCGATCTGCCCGTCAGCGCCTGCAATTGCGTAGATCAGGTCAGGCCGGGTGGCGGCATAACGGCGCAGGGCCGGTGTGGGGGCGATGACCAGCGCACCAGAGGCGTCAGTGGTGAGCGAGTCCTCGATAAGGTCCTGGGTCGTGATATCCGCGATGTCGGTATAGCTCGTATCCGGTATCAGAAACGGGTGCAGAAAGACCACGAAGAGCACACAGACGAGCTGAACGCCGAGCAGCAGGGCCGTTATGCGTATCCGCAGAGAGGTGAAACGGGGAATCCACATTCAGCACTGGTCCAGAAGATAGCCGACCCCGCGGATCGGATGAATCACGATACCCGCCTTGAAGGCGGTAAGCCGGACGCGCAGACGTGAGATATGCGCATCTAGCGTGTTGGACTGGATCTCATCGTCGAAGCCATAGACTTCCTCGATCAGGGTCTCGCGCCTGACGACCCTGCCGGCGCGCCGTATCAGTGTCTCGAGGACAGCAAGCTCGCGCCGTTTGAACAGCACCGGGGTTCCATCGATCGTGACCTCTCGCGTTGAGGGATGAAAACCAAGACGGCCGCAGATCATGGGCGGCGTGTCTTCAGCGCCGGGGCGACGCAGCGCGGCCCTTGCCCGCGCAAGAAGCTCCGCCATGTCAAAGGGTTTGGCGAGATAGTCATCCGCTCCCTCATCCAGCCCCTGGACCCTGTCCGGCACGGCGTCCAGTGCGGAGAGGACGATGATGGGCGCACCGGGCTGCGCAGTGCGTAAACTCCGGATAAGGCTGAGGCCGTCCCCATCGGGGAGACGGCGGTCAAGGATGATGAGCGCATAGGAGGCGAGGGCCGCCATTTCCCGTGCATCGGCGAGCGTGCGCGCGGAATCGATCGCGAACCCTGCATCCTGAACGCTTCTGGTAATCAGCGCCGCCATATCCAGCTCGTCTTCAATCAACAGGATCCGCATTGACGTAATTCCGAAAATGGGTGTGCCGCCGGGGCCACCCAGGTCAAAAGGTATGGCGCGGGTGTGAGGGACCCTGTGCGCGGCGGAGCGCTTAGCAGGGCAACATTGCGTGAACATGACACGCCCGGTGTGCACGCACAGGATTCTTCTTTCGAAATCGCATCGAATCAGCGGCTCCGGTTCGCTTTTGTAAAAGCCTGTGGCCTGATGCGCGCGCTTGGGGCTCACGGGCCAGGCAAGGGCCGCCGCCGCTCAAAGCATCCGGCGACGCGCTGCGGGGCGGAAAGAGCGTCGTTCTCCCCACATCGTTCCAGGGCGGGATGCGTGTTTCCTCTGCGATGAGGCGCTTCGTCCTTGCCTTTTGGGACAAAAAAGGCGATACCGCGCCCGTCTGGCTTCTCTGGCGGCTCTGCTGTCGGGGAGAAGGGCAATTCGCACGTATGACGTCAGACTCTCTGGTGCCCGTGAAAACGCGCAATGTCATACGGAGGCACAACCAGAAGAACAGGAATTTGCATCATGGCGATGCCTGAATTCACCATGCGTCAGCTGCTCGAAGCCGGCGTTCACTTTGGTCACCACACACGTCGCTGGAACCCGGCGATGGCACCGTATCTGTTCGGTGTCCGCAACCAGGTTCACATCATCGACCTGCAGCAGACCGTTCCGATGCTCGATCGCGCCCTGCAGGCCGTTCGCAACACGGTGGCCGGTGGCGGTCGCGTGCTGTTCGTCGGCACCAAGCGCGCTGCGGCCGAGCATGTGGCTGAGGCAGCAACCCGCTGCGGTCAGTACTACGTCAACCATCGCTGGCTCGGCGGCATGCTGACCAACTGGAAGACCATCACGGGTTCGATCAAGCGTCTGCGCCAGATCGACGAGATGCTTTCCGGCGACACGCACGGCCTGACGAAGAAGGAAATCCTCGACATCACCCGTGACCGCGAGAAGCTTGAGCGTTCGCTCGGCGGTATCAAGGAAATGGGCGGCCTGCCGGACATCCTGTTCGTGATCGACACGAACAAGGAGAAGCTGGCGGTTGAGGAAGCCAACAAGCTTGGCATTCCGGTTGTTGCGGTCCTCGACAGCAACTCCAACCCGGCTGGCGTGACCTACCCGATCCCGGGAAATGACGACGCCATCCGCGCCATCACGACCTATTGCGACCTCGTGTCGCAGGCCGTGCTCGACGGTATCTCCGCCGAGATGGCTGCTTCGGGTGCCGATTTCGGTGCGTCTGAAGAGCTGCCGGTCGAGACCGTTGTGGAAGAGACCCCGGCTGAAGCTCCGGCTGAAGCCTGAGATGCGTGCGGGAGATCATAAGATCTCCCCCTGCATTCGAAATTTCTGGCGTGCCCGGCTGAAAAGCTGCGGCGCGCCGTTTCGTTCCTAGAGCCTGCCCCGCGCTTTCGGGGTGCGGGGAAGGGCTCAGGTTCTTTTATTGTGGCGAGCATTGTCGTCCGATCAGTCGATCGGGTCTGACGGGACAATGCTCAAGAGGAGTTTGGAACATGGCGGAAATCACTGCTGCCCTCGTTCGTGACCTGCGCGAGAAGACTGGCGCCGGCATGATGGACTGCAAAAAGGCTCTCACGGAAGCTGCTGGCGACATGGATGCCGCCATCGACTGGCTGCGTGCCAAGGGTCTGTCGCAGGCTGCCAAGAAGTCGGGCCGCACCACGGCTGAAGGCCTCGTGGCTGTTGCTTCGGGCAAGAACAAGGCCGCCATGGTCGAAGTCAATGCCGAGACCGATTTCGTGGGTCGTAACGAAGCCTTCCAGGCATTCGTCGAGTCCGTGGCCCACGCGGCGCTCGAGGCCGGTGACGACCTCGACACCCTGTCGCAGGCCAAGCTGCCCACGGGCCGTACGGTTGCTGAAGAGCTGACACACCTGATCGCCACGATCGGTGAGAACATGTCGCTGCGTCGCGCCAAGGTTCTGACCGTTCCTTCGGGCATCGTTGCTTCCTACGTGCACGGCGCGCTGCGTCCGGGCGTTGGCAAGATCGGTGTTCTGGCTGCTGTTGAAGCTCCTTCGGAATCCGAAGCCCTGCTGACGCTGGGGCGCCAGATCGGCATGCATGTTGCCGCAACGCGTCCGGCCGCTCTTGAAGTTGCCAGCGTCGATCCGGAAGCTCTGGAGCGTGAGCGCCAGGTTCTGATCGAGCAGGCCCGCGAGTCCGGCAAGCCGGAAGCCATCATCGAGAAGATGATCGAAGGCCGTATCCGCAAGTTCTATGAAGAAGTCGTTCTTCTTGAGCAGGTCTGGGTGCATGACGGCGAGACCCGCGTGGCCAAGGTTGTCGAGAAGGCCGGCGCCAAGCTGATCGCTTTCGAGCGCTTCCAGCTCGGCGAGGGCATCGAGAAGGAGACCAGCGATTTCGCTGCCGAAGTGGCTGCTGCTGCTGGCGCCTGATCGTCTGATCAGGCTTCGAAACGGGCGCGGAGCATGAATTTCGAGTGCGCCGCGATCGTCCTCTCCGCCCGCCGCTACGGCGAGGGCGGGGCGGTCGTCCATCTCTTCACTGAAGAGCATGGACGCATTGCCGGTCTGGTGCGTGGCGGCTCGTCACGACGTCAGGCCGCGCTCTGGCAACCGGGCAATCTGATACTTGCTCGCTATTCCTCCCGCCTGTCCGACCAACTCGGGCATCTGAGCGGTGAGATGGTGCAGGAAACAGCCGTCAGGCTTCTTGACCGCCCTTTACAACTCGCTCTGGTTCAGTCTGCGGCAGAACTTGCCGACGCTGCCCTCCCGGATCGAGAGCCTCATCCCGATTTTTTCCTGCAAACCGTGCGCGATCTGGCGGCATTCTGCGTGTTGGCCGATCCTGCGCCTGTCGTCGATTATGTACGCTGGGAAACGGCCCTTCTGGCGACGCTAGGCTATGGGCTGACGCTCGATAGCTGTGCCATTTCCGGGGATACGAGCGATCTCGCCTTCGTTTCTCCCCGGACGGGACGTGCCGTGAGCCGATCGGCTGCGGGCGTCTGGGTCGATCGTCTCCTGCCTCTGCCCCGCTATCTGACATTGCAGGGCGCTGAAAATGAGGGAGATGACCCCCCTGCCTGGGCCGAGGGCCTCGCACTGACAGGGCATTTCCTCTCCCGACACTTGTTCGGAGCGCGCCACAAGCCCGTGCCCGGCGCCCGTGAACGGCTGGAGCAGCGTGTACGGGCGCTGGTCGACGCGCAAATAGCCGCAGAACAAAGCGACGATGCGGTTATATCGTCCCAGCGGGACGATTCCTCCTTCTGATACAGACCTGCCTGAGGGTCTCCTGATAGAAGGTACCCAGACATAGGGCATTCGGGCAGCACATTCAGACGGGAATGCTCATCCGGAGAGGGCGGCTCTCTCGCGTTCCAGCACGAGGGCAAACAGCATATGGGGCAGAGTGAGCGCAGCCAGGAGCTGGAAGGTAAGCGCCAGCAGGCGCTCGGGGATTGTCCCTGTATAGAGCGGATAAAGCGCTGCCCCGATGGCGAGCGTTGCGATCGTCAAAGGCAGGGCATAGCGCATGGCTGATGCCTGCGAGACGAGCCTTGGCCAGGTCGGGTCCCTGATCAGCGATGCAACATGGGCCGGAGCGTGCTGGAAGACGAAATAGATCATGAAAGCCTGAAGCGGCGGAAGTGCAGCAAACAGGGCAAGCAATCCAATCAGCGCGAAGACCTTCCGGAACCGCTCTTGAGCAGGAGATGCCCCCAGCCAGGCGCATGCGACGAGACTCCAGACCGGAAACAGCCAGACAAGCCATGCCGGTGGCATGTCCAGCCGTGACGGGGGGGCCATGGCGCTCAATAACAGAGCGGTAGCGTCTGGGTGGAAAACGCTGGGCAGGATCAGGGGGGCGCCGCCGAGCACGAGAAGAGCGGGCAGAGCGTTGCTGCCTTCTCGCGTCTCCGTGCCGAAATGCCATAGCGAGAGCGCAAGAAAGACGTTGAGCGTGACGACTGGAAAGAGCCGCCATGAGAGCAATACGAGCAGCACCAGCAGCAGATAGGGCAGGGCAAAGACGGGAAACCAGAGCGGCCCGAAGGACGGACGCAGTTTCTGCCGTGCCATTTCGCCGTCAAGCGCCCCATGTGGCAGACCAAAGAGGATGATCACGGCCAACGCCATGATCGTGTTGCCCAACCAGAGTGCGGTACCGCAGGAAAGCGCGGCGATGCTCCAGTAAAGCAGATTGAACCTGTTGCGCGGCCCGATAGTGGTCAACTGTGCCATACCGGGCCTTGCGCCTTCAGATCGTGGTCAGCTTGCGATCATCGCTGAGACTCAGGAAGCCAAACCCCACCTTGGCGAGGACATCGGTGATAGCGATGATCAGCACGCTGGCAGAATCCGGCACGATGCCGAGCCCGTCCGGAGAGAGGGCGAGAATGATCGGGTAGACCATCCAGAGCACCGACAAGATGGCGGCGCTGCGCAGATAAGCGCTCTGCACTTCCGGGCGTTCGAGCCGATTGGCCTGCAGTTGCGACACCCAGATGACGTAATAGACGCCCAGAAAGGCGACGCAGGACAGGACAAACCAGATCCAGCGATCGATCACGTTTTCAGACCCGCTGAAGGCGAAGGCCGTGATGATCATGATCACATCCGCCGCAACAGCGCCCAGCAGAAGGTCGGCACGCTTGCGCCCGCGAAACATGCCGAGGAAACCGAGACCGACGAGCAGAAGCGGCGTCGTGAACACCCAGTCGATATAGCGGCCAAACCAGAAGATCCGGGTCGTGCTGGCGGCGCCAGCGAGAGTGGCATCGGTGGGTAGGAGAACAGCACCCTGACCGGTTGCCATGGCCACGTAGAGGCATCCCGCAATGATGGGCACGATGCCATGGGCGAGGCTCATCACCCCTTCGGTTTCCGTGCGCCTTCTGCCCAGGAGCAGCAGGGCCGTGCCACCGGCAAACATGATCAGGGCCGTCAGCCAGAGAACCGTCAGGGTCATATTCGCTGTCTTTCACGAGAAGAGGAGAGCGATGAACGGCGGTTGACACATAAAGTTGTAAATCGATTATATTGACATCATCCATCCCCGGCTGCGCCCCGCGACAAGTCCATGACGCCCTCCCATAGTGGGGGCGTGCATCGTGCCGGTGGGGCAGAGCGCAAACGGGAACAAAAACGGGGTATTTGCACTGGACAGGGCGCGCTCCCCCGCCTTATCTGCCCTGAAACGAAAGGGCGTCGCATGAGTCAGGATCTGGCAGGTCATATCGAGGATACCAAGCTCGCCGACGCGCTGAGCGAGCGCTATATCGCCTATGCCATGTCGACCATCATGGCGCGTTCACTGCCCGATGTGCGTGATGGAATGAAGCCGGTTCACCGGCGCATTCTCTACGCGATGCAGCAACTCAAGCTGGACCCGACTGCCGGTTTCAAGAAATGCGCCCGTGTGGTCGGTGACGTGATCGGTAAGTTCCATCCCCATGGTGACGCCGCCGTCTATGAGGCACTGGTCCGTCTCGCGCAGGACTTCGCCGTGCGGTATCCGCTGGTCGAGGGGCAGGGCAATTTCGGCTCGATCGACGGCGATAACGCAGCAGCCATGCGTTATACGGAGTCCCGACTGACGGCTGTGGCGAAGGCCCTTCTAGAGGGGATCGAGGATGACGCGGTCGATTTCCGACCCACCTACGACAACGAGGACGCCGAGCCCGTTGTTCTGCCGGGCGCGTTTCCAAACCTGATGGCCAATGGCGCGGCTGGCATCGCAGTCGGCATGGCCACCAGTATTCCGCCGCATAATGCCGCTGAGATCTGTCGCGCCGCGCGCCATCTGATCGATAACCCGCAGGCGCCCGTCGAAGCCTTGATGCAGTTTATGCCGGGCCCGGATTTTCCCACCGGTGGCGTGCTGATCGAAGACCCCGCGAGTATGGTCACAGCCTATGAGACGGGGCGCGGCAGCTTTCGGACCCGCGCACGCTGGGAAGTGGAACAGGGGCGTTTTGGCACCTGGACCGTGATCGTGACCGAGATCCCCTATCAGGTGCAGAAATCACGCCTGATCGAGCAGATCGCGGAGCTCATGGAGCAGAAGAAACTGCCGCTCCTGGCCGATATACGTGATGAGAGCACGACAGATATCCGTCTGGTTCTGGAGCCCAAGACCAAGGGGATCGAGCCGGAAGTGTTGATGGAGACGCTTTTCCGGGTAACGCCGCTCGAGAGCCGCTTCAGCCTGAACATGAACGTTCTGGATGCCAATCGTGTGCCCCGCGTCATGGGGCTGCGCGAGGTTATCCAGTCCTGGCTCGACCATCGAGAGATCGTCCTCGTGCGTCGGTCTCAACATCGTCTGAAAGCGGTCGAAAGGCGTCTGGAAATCCTCGAGGGCTTTCTGGCCGTCTATCTCAATCTCGACGAGGTCATCCGCATCATCCGTGAAAGCGACGAGCCCAAGCCCGAATTGATGCGTGTGTTCAGCCTGACCGATCTGCAGGCCGAATATGTGCTCAACATGCGCCTACGCTCGCTGCGCCGTCTCGAGGAAATCGAGATACGCAAGGAGCGCGATGCCCTGCTGAAGGAGAAATCGGGGCTTGAGGGCCTGCTGGGCAGCGAGCGCAAGCGGTGGACGCGCATTGGCAAGGAACTCGATGCGACGGCGGCCAGCTTCGGCGAGGGCGCGCTCGGGACGAGGCGTACGCAGATTGCCGCGCCCCCCGAACCGATCGATCTGAGCGCCGCCATACAGGTCGATCGCGAACCCCTGACCGTGCTGCTGTCACGAGAGGGCTGGGTGCGCGCCATCAAGGGGCATGGGATCGATCCCGAGAGCCACAAGTTCAAGGAGGGAGATGCGTTCGGCCTGTCTCTCGAATGTCAGAGTACCGAGCGTCTGTGCCTGCTCGTGAGCGGTGGGCGCGCCTTCACGCTCAAGGCGGCCGACCTGCCGCGCGGCCGTGGCTTTGGCCAGCCTATACGCGTTCTGGCCGATTTGCCTCAGGATGAGGAGATCATCGCCTTCTTCACCCTCGACGAGAGCGGGCGTCACGTTCTGGCCAGTGAGTCCGGACGTGGCATGATCGTGAGGGACGCGGATATGGCGGCCGAAAAGCGTACAGGCAAGCAGGTGTTGACCCTGCGTGACGGTGATCGGGCGGCCTTCTGCGTGGCGGTGACCGGTGATCAGATCGTCACCATGGGGAGCAACCGCAAGGCACTGAGTTTTGCGGTGGAAGCCCTGCCCGAATTGACCAAGGGTATGGGCGTGACCATCCAGAAGCTCCCCGCAGGTGTCAGACTTGTCGAACTGCGTCTGTTCAGCCGGGAGCCGGGGCTCGTCTGGCATGAGGGACAAAAACCGCGCAGCGAAGCAGATCTGGCGGTTATCGCAGGCAAGCGCGCCGATCAGGGCAAGGCAGCTCCTCAGTGGATGACCCGCAAGGCTCCGGCACGAAGCTGATCAGATCGGCTCGCTCGCAGCGTTGTCCGGCAGGGCAGCGCCATCGGGCGATTGGTCGGGCGCTGGCTGCATGGCTGTAAGAGGATCGAATTTCGGCGCTCCGGGTGCTGTCGAACCGGGCAGGGGAGAGGCCTTTGCTCCCAGTTGATCGGCCAGACGGTGCCATTGTCCGGCTCTCAGGATCTCGGCGGGCTGGAAGCGCGATTTGTATCCCATCTTGGCGCTGCCAGGCACCCAGTAGCCAAGATAGAGATAGGGCTTGCCGCGGCTTGCAGCCTCGGCAATGAGCCACAGGATCGAGGCGGTCCCAAAGGACCGGTGCGGGTCGTCCAGGCAGTAGAATGTATAAACCGCGGACAGCCCGTCAGAGAGCATATCGACGAGGGACACACAAACCAGTCTGCCCTCGCGGGTCCGGAACTCGAACACGCTCGTCTCAACCGGGCTCGTTTCGATCATCGACTGATAATCATCCAGTCCCATCAGCGCCATGTCACCATCGCCATGGCGATGCTCCTGATAGGCGCGAAACAGCTCATATTGCTCTTCAGTGGCGATGATCGGCCGCTCGGTAACCACGAGATCCGCGTGGTCGCGTCGCACACGTCGCATGGTGCGATCGGGTCTGAAGGCGAAAACCGGCAGGCGTATGGGAATACAGGACTGGCAATTGCTGCAGACGGGCGCGTAGACGATGCCGTGACTGCGGCGGAAGCCCGCGCGCGAAAGCCGGTCATGCAACTGATCGGCATCCACCCCCGAGAGTTCGGTCATGACCTTGCGTTCGGTGCGACCAGGCAGATAGGGGCAGGGTGAGGGCTCGGTCGTGTAGAAGAGCTGGGGTCGATGCGCGGACATAACCACCCTTTCTCTCCTTCACTTAAAGGGCGTACCGAGCGGCGGCGGCCCATTATTCACCTCAGAGGCCCGTTTTTCGGGGGCCGATCTCGACGCAAGCACTCAAGCCCCGCAAGGCCGCCGATCCGGTCCTGACTGACCGGGCCGTATGAGAGGACGGCGCTGCGAGATTGGCCAGCCGTTCTGTAGAACTGCGATCGTCGCCTCTGCCCGACGCGTCCCGGACGCCCTCCGCATCCCGACCATGCCCATAACCCTTGCGGCCCGTGGGGCCCGTGGACGAGCAGGATGCGCCTTTCCTCCATATTTTACGATGAATTTCAGAGTTGCAAGGTGCCGGTCTTTGAATTTCGCTCGAATACGCTAACGTTATGAATGATGAGCTGGCCTGTAACCCTGTTCGATGCCTTCATGATCCTGCTTCGGTTGGGTCTGGCGGTGGCGGTGACCCTTCACGTTCTGAGAACGAAACAGAACACGGCGGCATGCGCCGGTTGGATCGGGGTGAGCTGGCTCATGCCGATTTGTGGTGCGCTGCTCTATCTCATGTTCGGGATCAACCGTGTGCGGCGTCTGGCCCGACGTCTGGTGAGCGATCATCACTGGCGCGGTCGCGGAATGGCCTATTCCGCGCAGATCCGGCTCAAGGGAGAGTTCGCGCCTCTGGCACGCATGATCGGCAAGCTGACCGAGCGTCCCCTGCTGGGGGGTAATGCCATCATCTGCCTGCATGATGGCGACAACATCTATCCGCGCATGCTCGACGATATCGCCTCTGCGCGGCTTTCGATCCTGCTCTGCTCCTACATCTTTCGCGATGACCGCATCGGTCAGCAATTTGTGGAGGCGCTCGCCGCTGCACAAAAGCGCGGCGTGGCCGTGCATGTTCTCGTCGACGGCATTGGCGGCGGGTACTTCATGAGCGGTATCCACAAGGCCCTGCGGGCGCGCGGCATCGCCTGCGAGCGCTTCATGCACTCGCTCTGGCCCTGGAAGATGCCGTTCATCAATCTGCGCAATCACCGCAAGATGCTGATCGTGGATGGCCGCGTCGGCTTCATGGGGGGGCTGAATATCGGTGAGGAGAATCTGCGCCGACTGCGGATCAAGCATCCTGTCGCGGATACGCATTTCAGGCTGGAGGGGCCGGTCGTTCATCAGTTGAGCGAAGCTTTTGCCCGGGATTGGTCCTTTACCTGCGGCGAGCAACTCGACGGGGCGGTCTATTTTCCGGAGCTTCAGCGTCAGGGCGACATCCCGATGCGCGTGGTGACGTCAGGACCGGATAACGATCTGGAGAAGATCGAATTCTCCATGCTGCAGGCGATTGCGCTGTCGCGTCATTCCGTTCGCCTCATGACGCCTTACTTCCTGCCCAATGAACGGCTTGTTTCCGAGCTCTGCCTCGCCGCGCTGCGCGGCGTCAGGATCGACATTATCCTTCCTCGGCGCAGCAACCACCGCCTGATCGATTATGCGCGTGATGCAAGTCTGGCGCCCTTCCTGCAGGCAGGCTGCCATATCTGGATGAATCGCCCTCCCTTCAATCACGCGAAGCTGCTGGTGGTGGATGATTCCTGGTCCTTCGTCGGAAGCAGCAACATCGATGCGCGCAGTCTGAGGCTCAATTTCGAGATCAATCTCGAGATCTACAGCGAATCTGTGGCCCAGGAACTGGCCGTGTTCATGGAAAGCCATCGCTCAGGTCGGCTGACCCATCATGCCCTCGACAGCATGAGCGCGTGGCGGAAGATACGAAACGCCTCTGTCAGACTATTCATGCCCTATCTTTGAGTCGCCTGCGGTCTGCCAGCCGTTGAAAAAACGCGCGATGGGCATCAGGAGCGTCCAGACGCAGGGTGACGCTTATGGGATGATGGTCGGAGCTCTGATTGGGCAGGACCGAACTCCGCAACGGGGTCATGTTGCGTACGAGGCAACGATCGAGCCTGATCGGCAGGATGTCCGCCATGCGATGCGTTGGCTCCCGCGGGCCAACGTCACGAAACCCGGGCAGGAGGGTCGGCCCGACCAGATTGAAGTCACCCATGACGAGCGCGTGGGGGCGCAGGATGGGGGCGATGCGGCGCAACTGGCGGCGATTGAGGATTTGTCCGTGAGACAGATGCACGTTGGCGATGGAGAAGGACCCGAAATCGATCAGCTGCGCGGTCCGTTTGACGACCAGCCCGGAAGGAAGCGCACAGGAGATCGGCGCTCGCCTGAAAGCAAAGCGGCTCCAGCAGGCCGTTCCGTGAATGCGGTCGGGCAAGGGGATACGGGCGTAATGGCCACCGAGGATGGAGGGCAGGCGATCAAACGTACCGACGGCCTCCTGCATCAGAAAAATATCCGGCTGCAGGCTGCGCGCGAGATCGACCACTTCATCCAATGGCGCGCCGACAGCGCGAAGCAAATTCCAGCTCAGAATCGTAAAACTCTGTCCTATATACGGGACAGATCTGTCCTGTATTGGTTGAAGAGGCGATTCTTGGGAGAGAGCCAGGCTCATTGCACCAGTTTCTTTTCAGTCTGATAGGCGCCGCGCGCGAATTCAGTTGTGAGTGTATAGCCCACGCCGAGCAGCACAGGCCCCAGGAAAATGCCTAATCCGCCCAATGTGACGACGCCGCCCAGCACTCCCAGCACCGTGAGCAGATAGGGAAGCTGTGCACCGCGCGCGATGAAGGCAGGGCGGATGATATGATCGGCGCCAGAGATGAAGACGATGCCGTATCCGGCGAGGAAGAGCCCCCATCCCAGGTGATGATGGAGTGCGAGCCAGATCGCAGCGGGCGCCCAGACCAGCGGCGCCCCGACCGGGAAAACCGCAACGAAGGCGGCTACACCGCCCAGAAGAACGGGGGCGGGAACACCCGAAATGAAAAGCCCGATCGAGGTCAGGACGCCTTGGACGATGGCTGTGCCCAGAATGCCATAAACCGTGCCACGAATGACTCCACCGATGATCGTGATCAGCCGATCCGCATAGGTGCCGGTGATGCGCGTCAGCACCGCCTTGATGACCCGGCCGAGCGAGTCGCCGCTGATCCAGAAAAACAGGGCGATGAACAGGGCCATCACGAGTTCCGCCAGCCCGCTTGCCATCTGCATCAGGGCCTTCAGGGCGTAGCGCGCGATTTGCCCCGCATAGGGGTGCAGCGCCTCGCCCAGCCCGCGAACGTCATGGCTCCAGTGCAGATAGGCATTGGAGAGCTGTGGGCCGAAGGCAGGCAGGGAAGCCAGCCAGCTCGGCGTGGGGTGAGTGCGCCCGAGCGCCTCGATCTCGGTGTTGATCCCGCCAATGATCAGCGGCAGATCGGCAATGCCGGTCGAGGTGAGAAGGGCGAGTGGCATCACGATGGCGATGGCGCTTCCTACCATCATCACGACCGCCGCCAGGGAGGGGCGCATATGCCGGCGCAGACGCTTGAAGACGGGCCATGTCGTGAATGTGAGAATGGCTCCCCACAGAATGGCGGAGAGAAAAGGCCATAAGACCACGCCGCAGCCATAAGCGACGCCAAGCAGGAGCAAGCCAAGCATGATGCGTTCGGTCGTCACGAAATCTCCCGTCGCCGCCTTTGGCACCAGTTGACCGGATAGTCGTTCTGGCTGCTATCGTGCGGTTCTCAACCCGTTCTTGCAAGGTCTGCCTATGACGCTGAAACCCCTCATCGATGCGCAGACCCTGTTGACGCTGCCAGCGCGTCGCTACCGTTTCCTCGACGCCTCGATCCTGCTCCCCGGGCAGGAGGGCGATCCTGAAGCGGATTTCAGGGAGTTAGCGCTCCCGGGCGCCATTCGTTTCCGGATCAACGAGATCTGTGATCATGGCAACACCCTGCCGCATATGGTGCCGGGACCTGCGCTCTTCGCCGATTTCATGACGGCGCATGGCATCGATCGTGAGACAGGGCTGGTGTTCTATGACCGTGCTGGCAGCATCGGGGCGTGTCGCGCTCATTGGATGGCTGATCTATTTGGTCATGACTGCGCCCACGTGCTCGATGGGGGGCTGGCGGCCCTGCAGCAAGCGGGGATCGCCTTCGATGCCCTCCCTGAACCGGCGCCGCATTCCGATACTGCTTATCAAACGCGTGCCCGCTATGCCCGTCTCGCCGGGAAGGGTGATGTGCTTGCCGCGCTTGGGGATCCGGATCGCGTGATCCTCGATGCTCGAAGCGCGGGGCGGTTTCACGCCCGTGTCGCTGAACCGAGGCCGAACACGCGTGGCGGGCATATGAGAGGGGCAGTCAATCTGCCTTACGGAGATGTGCTCGATGCCGAGGGGTATTTCCTGCAGCCTGAGGCGCTTGTGGCGCGTTTGGCGGCCTGCGCAATCGGCGCGAGGCAGGTCATCACCAGTTGCGGCTCGGGTTTGACAGCCGCCACGCTGACCATGGCGCTGCGTGTTGCGGGGCATGCGCCCGGGCAGCTTTACGACGGGTCCTGGGCAGAATGGGGAAGCGACCCCACTCTCCCCATCGAGACCTCATAGGAGACTGAACAGAGTGGAAAACACCGCAAAGCAGGTTACTTCCGGTTGGAAGCGCCTGTCCTCCCTCCTGGTTCAGGGTGGTCGCCCGGAGCCGACACCGCAGGAGGGAAGTTTCGTCAATGCCCCGGTCACGAGGGGTTCGACCGTGCTTTTCCCCTCGCTGGATGCCATGAAGGAGCAGGGGCTGCGCAGCCACGAGCATGAGCTCATCTATGGCGCCATGGGCTCTCCCATTCAGCATGAGCTCGAAAAGCTGATCGCACTGATCGAGGGTGGAACGCATACACAGGTGGTTTCCTCGGGCCTCGCCGCCTGCACCCTTCCGCTGCTCGCTTTTCTGAATGCGGGCGATCATCTGCTTTTGCCTGACTCGGTTTACGGGCCGACGAGGCGTTTTGCCGGAACCATGCTTGCGCGCATGGGGATCGAGACAAGCTATTACGCACCTCTGGCCGATGAAGAGGCCTTGCGTGGCCTGTTGCGTGACAATACGCGCGTCGTTTTTGCGGAGAGTCCTGGGAGCCATACTTTCGAGGTTCAGGATATCCCGATGCTGGCGCGCGTGGCCCATGAGCATGGTGCTCTGCTGATGCTCGACAACACCTGGGGGATCGGCATCTTCCAGCCTTTCCGCCACGGGGTGGATGTGTCGATCCAGGCCCTCACCAAATATCCGGCGGGACATTCCGATGTGATCGCCGGGGCGATCACGGTCGCCGATGGCGCGCTCTGGAAAGATCTGCGCGATTCAGCCATTCAGATCGGCCAGCTAGCCGGGCCGGACGAATGCTGGCTGACGCTGCGCGGATTGCGCACCATGGCCGTACGTCTGGAGCGGCAATCGGCCTCGGCTCTGCTGGTGGCACAATGGCTGCGAGGTCGGCCCGAAGTGGCGAAAGTCCTTCATCCCGCCTTCGAGGAATGCCCGGGTCACGAATTCTGGGCACGTGATTTCGAGGGCGCGAGTTCACTCTTCGGCGTTGAGTTGCGCGCGGATCTTTCAGTCGCGGCGATGCGTGACATGATCGACGCGCTCGCATTATTCGGTATTGGCGCGTCCTGGGGCGGGTATGAAAGTCTCGTTCTTCCGACTACTGGCGGGGTGAGGCGCTCGCTGCCGAACGCCATGCCGGAGGGGCCGAGCTTTCGCCTGCATATCGGGCTGGAAGACCCGAATGACCTCATCGCCGATCTCGAGGGCGGTATGGAAGTGCTCCGCGCCTCGGTAGCGGGCTGACGTTTCAGCGAAGTCGGAACCCCAGGGCCTCGCGCAGATGCGGTGCCTCCACATCATTAGCCTGGTCGAGATCGGCGATGCTGCGTGCAACGCGCAGCAGCCGTGTCAGACCGCGGGCAGAGAGGCGTAGTTTCGTCCCCGCCTCGCTGACCAGCGCACGGGCATCGGCACTCAGAGCGATGTCGAGGGCGCTGACCTGGGCATTGGAAACGCCCTGTCGGGCGATCTGCCTGGCGCGGGCGGCCACTACGCGCGCCCGGACGACCGCGCTTCTCTCCCCAGAGGGAGCAGTTATCATGTCGAGCGGGGAGACCGGGGTGACGAAGAGCGAGAGATCGAGCCGGTCCAGCATCGGGCCTGATAGTCTTGCCTTATACTCTTCCCCGCATTGAGGGGCCTTGCGACACGCCCGTTCCGCATCGCCCAGATAGCCGCAACGGCACGGATTCATGGCCGCGATAAACTGGAAACGGGACGGGTAGAGCACCGTCTGCCGCGCACGGGCGACAGTAATCACCCCTGTTTCGAGGGGCTGACGCAGGGACTCGAGACAGGCGCGGGAAAACTCCGGAAGCTCGTCAAGAAACAGCACCCCGTTATGGGCAAGGCTGACTTCCCCCGGGCGCGATCGTGCTCCGCCACCGACTAGTGCGGGCAAGGTCGTGGAGTGATGCGGCGCACGAAATGGCGGCTCCGTGATGAGTGTGCTGCCTGCGGCCTGACCGCCGAGACTGTGAATGCGGCTGCATTCGAGTATTTGTTCATGGGTCAAGTCAGGCAGGATGGACGGCAGACATTGCGCGAGCATGGATTTTCCCGCACCGGGCGGGCCCGACATCAGGAGGGAATGCCCCCCGGCGGCCGTGATTTCGAGTGCGCGCCGCCCCATATCGAGACCCTTGATGGCCGACAGATCAGCCCCTTGCGGCGTGGGGGGCACGCGTTCCAGCTCGGGCGCCGGCAGGACATGGTCCCCGTTGAAATGGCCCAGAAGGGCGCGCAGGCTCTGCGGGGCGAGAATATCGAGCGCATCGCTGGCCCAGCGTGCCTCCTGCGCCTGCGGGGCGGGGCAGATGAGCCCCAGCTGAAGCCCGATCGTCTCGAGCGCTGCCGAGAGTACGCCTCCTGTGGCCTGCAAGCGGCCATCCAGCGATAATTCGCCGATTGCGGCATACGCGCTTATCGCTTCGTGCGTGAGGGTCCCCATGGCAGTCATGATGGCCAGCGCGATGGGGAGATCGAAATGCGAGCCTTCCTTCGGGAGGTCGGCGGGCACCAGATTGATGAGAATACGCTTGGGCGGCAGGGCCAGACCCAGGGCGCCGAGGGCGGCACGGACGCGTTCACGAGCCTCACCCACGGTCTTGTCTGGCAGGCCCACGATCACGAAAGCGGGCAGGCCTGAGGCAATCTGGATTTCGACGGTGACCGGAATGGCGTCGATGCCCGCAAACGCGAAGCTCTGGATACGGGCGATAGAAGAAGAAACGGTCACGGCACCAACGAATGATCAGGAGCAGAAAATTTTGTTCCTGATCATTACCAGCGGTGCATCAATAATTCATCAAATTACTTCAGCGCTGATAGATCAGCCTGGCGCGCATGGTGCCCTTGAGGTCGCGCAGGCGGTTCAGCAAACGTGTGTCGAGTTCACTATCGGGGCTGGCATCGGTTTCCACCACCACATAGCCGACCTCGCCATCCGTCTGCAGATATTGCGCGACGATGTTGCAGTCCTCGCTCGAGAAGATCTCGTTGATCTGGCGCATGATGCCCGGGCGGTTTTCATGCACATGCATGAAGCGTGTGCCGCGCGGGCGCTCGGGCAACTGAACGGGGGGAAAATTCACTGCGCCCAGCGTGGAACCGACATCGGAATATTCAACAAAGCGCTTCGCGACTTCCACGCCGATACGTTCCTGAGCTTCCATGGTCGAACCCCCGATATGCGGGGTGAGGATGACGTTGGGCAGGCCCTGAAGCGGTGAGACGAAGCTCTCTCCAGCGCCTTTGGGCTCTTTCGGGAACACATCCACGCCGGCACCCATCAGATGGCCGTCGCGGAGCGCGGCGGCGAGCGCGTCGATATCGACCACCGTGCCGCGTGCGTTGTTCAGCAGAATCGAGTTCGGCTTCATCGCCCGAATTTCGGCCTCGCCAATCATGTCCTTGGTCTGTTCGGTCTGCGGGACATGCAGGCTGACGATATCGGACTGGGCCAGCAGATCATTCAGCGTGTCGACCGGGGTGGCATTGCCATGAGGCAGCTTGTCCACCGTGTCGTAATAGATAACGCGCAGGCCGAAGGCCTCGGCCAGGACGGAGAGCTGCGAGCCGATGGAACCATAGCCGACAATCCCGAGCGTCTTGCCGCGAACTTCCCAGGCGTTGACGGCAGATTTGTCCCAACCACCGGCATGGCATTGCTCGGAGCGCGAGGGAATGCGGCGCAGGAGCATCACGATCTCGCCCATGACCAGTTCGGCCACCGAGCGCGTATTGCTGAAGGGAGCGTTGAAAACGGGAATACCTGCCATGCGTGCTGCGTTGAGATCGACCTGGTTGGTTCCGATGCAGAAACAGCCGATCGCCATCAGGCGGTCAGCAGCCTCGATCACCGGTGCCGTGAGTTGCGTGCGTGAGCGGATACCCACCATGTGCACGCCTTTCAGAGCCTCTGACAGGGCCTCGCCCTCGAGCGCCGTCTTCACACAGGTCACCTGCTTGTAGCCCTGGGCGGCAAGATGCTGGGCGGCGCTTTCATGAATGCCTTCGAGCAGAAGGATGCGAATGCGGTCTTTGGGGAGAGAAAACGAGGCTTCCATGTCTGGCTCCTGTCAGCGGCGCAAATCCGAAAAGCGGTGCTAGCCCATACGCGGGTCAGGGGGAAGGGCGAAGACTGGCGATGGCCTGGGAGAGAAGCACCTTGTCCCCGCAGGCCAGTACCGTGCCGTCGCTTTCCAGTGTCAGAGGGGCGCCTTGCCAGTCCGTCATCACCCCCCCCGCGCCGGTGACCACGGGTACGAGTGCGGCCCAGTCCCACGGCTTCATGGTGCATTCGGCAATCACATCGATCTGCCCCAAAGCAAGCAGCCCGTACCCATAGGCATCACCGCCCCAGCTCGTGCGCCGCGTTGCCGCCTTGAGAGCGGCGAAACGCGCATCGAAAGGCGGGATCAGCATGTCTGGCGAGGTGCAGGAAAGCTCAGCCGCACTCAACTCCGGGCAGGATCGCGTGCCGACGATACCGGGCAGCATGCCGGACTCGAAGCGCGTCGTCTCGCCTTCCACGCCGATCCATCTTTCGCGGGTGAGTGGCTGGTCGATGATGCCGAGAACAGGCTTGCCGCGCCAGAAGAGCGCGATCAGCGTAGCAAAGCTGGGGCGACCCGTGATGAACGCACGTGTCCCATCGATTGGGTCCAGCACCCAGACGAATTCTCCCTCGATGCCGGAAAGGCCGAATTCCTCGCCGAGGATCGCGTGGTCGGGATGGGTCTGCGCGATCATGCTGCGCATTGCCGTTTCCGCTTCGCGATCGGCCCGCGTGACCGGGCTCTCATCGCTCTTGTCATCCACCGTCAGCCCTGACCGGAAATGGGGGGTTACGGCATGACGGGCAGCATCGGCGCAGGCGAGCGCGGTTTGCAGACAAATGGCGAGATCGGGCAGCGGTGACATGGCAGGCAATCCGGAAAGGGAAGGGGCCAGAGAAGACGGGCGCCCCTCGCGTGACGGGGGCAGCAACGCGCCGATTGACGCATCCTGGGGGGTGCGGCATGTCTGGCTCTGCGCTGTGACCTTCACAAGACAAGCGGAAAGCCTGCTTCTATCTCATGAACCCCATCATCGTCATCCCATCGCGTCTCGCTTCGACGCGCCTGCCAGACAAGCCGCTGGCGGAAATCGACGGCGCCCCCATGATCCTGCATGTCGCGCTGCGCGCCAGAGCGGCTTCACTCGGTCCAGTTCTCGTCGCGTCCGGAGATCAGGCGATCCTCGATGCGCTGGCGGGACACGGGATCGAGGGCATTCTGACTGATCCCGCGCTCCCGAGCGGGTCTGACCGGGTTCATGCCGCCTTGCGTGAGTATGACCCCGAAGGGCGCCATGATGTCGTGATCAATCTTCAGGGGGATCTTCCTCTGATAGCGCCTGACAGCATTGCTTCCGCTCTGATGCCCGTTGCGCAGGAAGGGTTCGATATCGGCACGCTCGTCGCCCCGGTCGATACAGAGGAAGAGGCTGAGCGCAATTCGGTCGTGAAGGCCGCCTGCGCCTTCACGCCGGGGCGGCCTGTGGCCCGTGCTCTTTATTTCTCGCGTCAGCCTGTCCCTTGGGGCGCGGGGCCTCTCTGGCATCATATCGGCGTCTATGCCTGGCGTCGCGAGGCGCTGGTGCAATTCGTTTCCCTGCCACCCTCGCCGCTGGAGCTGAGGGAATCGCTGGAACAGTTGCGTGCGCTCGAGGCGGGTATGTCGATAGGCTGTGCGGCGATTGACGAAGCGCCGCTTGGCGTTGATACGCCTGAAGATCTCGTTCGTATCCGTCAGGCGCTCCGTTCATGACACAGATCATCGCTTTTCAGGGGCGCCCCGGCGCCTATTCCGATCTCGCCTGCCGCGTCGCGCGGCCGGGCTGGGAAACGCTCCCATGCCCGACATTCCAGGCCGCTATCGACGCGGTGCGTGAAGGGCGCGCGACGCTTGGGATGCTCGCCTGTGAGAACTCGCTGGCTGGCCGCGTGCCGGAAATTCATGCCCTGCTGCCTGACGCAGGGCTGCCGATCATTGGCGAGCACTTCCAGCGTGTCGAGCATTGCCTGATCGCTCTTCCCGGGACGAAGCTGGAAGAGGTCAAGCGCGTTCACACCCATCCTGTGGCGCTGGGGCAGATACGCAATCTGCTTCGTGAACTCGAAGTCGAGGCGTGTTCCGCCTTCGATACGGCCGGGGCGGCGGAGATGATCCTCAAATGGCAGTCGCGTGAAGACGCCGCCATTGCGTCCTCGCTCGCGGCCGAACTGAACGGGCTGGAAGTGCTGCGCGCCAATGTGGAAGACGCTGCGCATAACACGACACGCTTCTATCTTGTTGCGCGCGAGGCGGCCTGGCCCGCCGCCGATGCCGAACGTGTGATGACCACACTCGTCTTTCGCGTGCTCAATCGTCCGGGCGCTCTCTATGAAGCGCTGGGCGGGTTTGCCGAGAGCGGGGTGAACATGACCCGTCTCGAGAGCTATATGAGCCCTGGCACACTGACAGCCACTGGGTTTCTGCTCGATGTCGAAGGCCATCCAGAGCAACCTGCTCTGCGTCGCGCCCTGACGGTGCTCGAGGGGTGCAGCGAAAATATTGCCATATTGGGTGTCTATCCGGGCAGTCCGTCCCGCTATCCGGAATAGGGACGCGCGCCGCGATATCCATTTGACAGCGGCGTTTAGAGTTCTATTTAGCAGCAGATTCGTTCAACGCGGCAGGTGAGGCAACATGGCACGGAACAAGGATTTCAACGGGTCTCTGACCGCGCTGCTGACGCCTTTTCGCAAAGACGGAACCGTCGATCTGGCCGCCCTTGAGCGCTTTATCGACTGGCAGATCGATCAGGGCACCGCGGGACTGATTCCGGCAGGAACCACCGGGGAAAGCCCGACCCTGACCCATGACGAGCACGGTATGGTCGTTGCGCATACGGTCAAGGTGTCCGGCGGTCGTGTGCCGGTGATGGCCGGCGCAGGTTCGAACAGCACGCATGAGGCAATCGGCATGGCGCGTCATGCCAAGGCGGTCGGTGCCGACGCCTTGCTGGTTGTCGCGCCCTATTACAATAAGCCGACGCAGGAAGGGCTGTATCAGCATTTCATGCTCGTGGCCGATGCGACCGATCTGCCTCTTTACGTTTACAACGTGCCGGGACGTTCGGTCGTTGAAGTCCTACCGGAAACGATGGCGCGGCTGGCCCAGCATCCCAACATTGTGGGCACGAAGGATGCGACAGCCAATCTATCGCGCCCATTGCAGCTTCGTGCTCTGCTGGGGGACACGCCTTTCACGCTGCTGACGGGTGATGACGGAACCACCGTTTCCTTTCTGGCCGCAGGCGGTACGGGCTGCATCAGCGTGACCGCTAATATCGCGCCACGCCTTTGTAGCGAGATGCATGCAGCCTGGCAGGCCGGCGATGTAGCCAAAGCGATGCAGATCCAGCAGCGCCTGACCCCGCTTCACGATGCCATGTTCTGTGAAAGCAATCCCGGCCCGGTGAAATATGCAGCATCTCGTCTGGGACTATGTGAAGCGACGGTGCGTCTGCCGCTCTGCGAACCGGGCGCGGCCTCGCGCGCTGTCATCGACGAGGCCATGAAGAAAACCGGCCTGTCAGGATAAAAAGTGGCTGAAAAGAAGAAATCCGGTCTCATTTCGCACGGCATCGCCGCGCAAAATCGTAAAGGCCGGTTCAATTACACCATTCTCGAAACCGTTGAGGCAGGGCTGGTCCTGAAAGGGCCGGAGGTAAAGAGCCTCCGTATGGGGCGCGCCGCCATCAACGAGGCTTATGCTGGTGAACGCGATGGCGAGATCTGGCTGTTCAACTCCTATATCCCGGAATATCAGGGTGGCGTGCTTTCGCGTTTCGACACGCGCGCGCCACGCAAGCTTCTTCTGCACAAGAAGCAGGTGGCGCACCTCCTTGGTGCAGTCTCGCGCGCCGGGGCGTCGCTCGTGCCGCTGGATGTGCATTTCAACGCACGTGGCCGCGCAAAGCTGACGCTCGGTCTCGGCCAGGGGCGCAAGAAGGAAGACAAGCGCCATGCTATCGCCGAGCGCGACTGGCAGCGCGATAAGGCGCGCCTGCTGCGCAGCAAGGGTAAGGATTACTGAATAATCGATCCTCGACTCGCTATCCCATTTTCCAACGCTGCCCATAAGGAAAGCCATGCCTCTCGGTGCATGGCTTTTTTCATTTGGTGGATTGTCGATGTGCCGAGACGGGCGGGCGAGAGAGGGGCAATGTCACGGGCACGCGGGTTCGGTGGCCGCACGGCGCTTCCCTGGTGGGATGAGGCCGCGCTTTGAGCGCTATCTGGAAACACGCTCGAAGCTGACTGGTAGAGGAGTCCCGTTCGCGACTCTCGTTTTGGAGCGGTGACGAAGGAGTCTGAGCCCGTGGAAAGATGGGGAGAAGCGTGAGGAATGGCTGCGCCATTCACTTCGACGATTGCACACCCTGATGCTTGGGTAATCGACCTCCTGGTCAGCGAGTATTGCCACAGCAGATCTGACACGCAGGTACAAAAAAACCCGGCGCGATGGCCGGGTTTCTTCGGGATCATAAAGCTGATCAGGCGATGTTGATGTCGGCTGCTTCCGGACCCTTCTGGCCCTGAACAACCTTGACATCGACAGCCTGGCCCTCGTTCAGGCCGGAAAGGCCCGAGCGCTCGAGAGCGGAAGCATGGATGAAGATATCCTTGCCGCCATTTTCCGGCGTGATGAAGCCAAAACCCTTCGTGGCGTTGTACCACTTGACGATCCCGCGAAGGTCCTGAGCCTGCGAAAGGTCAGGGGCCGGGCGGGCCGGACGACCACCGCCAAAAGCGGGGCGCGGGCCAGCCGGGTTGAAGGCGGCGCGCGGGCGCGGTGCTTCAGCCGTGCTCGTGTCTACGTTGAGGACCTCAGCGACCTGACGACCCTTGGGGCCCTGGCCGATGCGGACGTTCAGCGTGGTGCCCGGATTGACGCTGGTGTGGCCAGCGGTGGACAGCGCATTGGCGTGAAGGAAAACGTCGCCCGATCCATCAGCGAGCTCAACAAAGCCGAAGCCCTTCTCGCTGTTGAACCACTTGACGCTGGCGCCCACTTCCGGGCCAGACGCCAGAACCTGTGGGCCGCCCGAAGGGGGACGACGATTTTGCATCCCGCCGCGGTCACCAAAGGAGGGTGTCATGAAATCGTCGTCGAATCCGCCGCGGCGCGGGGAACGTGGGCTGCGGTCGGTACGGTTGCTTCTCAACGGTCTAATCCCGAGATCTGAGCGGTGATCCATCTGCGTGAGAATCACCAGTGTTGTAAGTCGAAACGGTGTGCACGGGCCTGCCGGCTGGTACGGAACGGGCTATGTCCACAGGGGGTTTCATCCAGACCCTAACACGGTTTTTTCCGACTATGCCACTGGAAAACGTGGCTCGATTACCACGATCTTCTTCATATCGCGTTTTTATGAGGGGATAGTCTTGCTGTTCCGCCGGAGCACTGTTTCCAGATACGTGGAATGCGATAAGGTGGCGGCCTATTATTTCGGAAGGGGATGGATTTGCGCTGTTCAAAGTCGCGCTGGCCGAAAGCCAGACAGGTAACGACCGGCTCGCTCTCGATTGTCGGTCTTGCGCTGGCCAGCGCGGTTGCCGCCCACGCCACACCGAAGCAGGATCCTTACGGCACATGGACGCTGCAGGGTGAAAACGACGCCGTCTCGACGTTCAAGGGAACATCCGACCAGTATTACACCTCGGGTCTGCGTTTCAATTGGACCTCGGGCACCGATAACCTGCCCAAGCCTTTTGCAGATGTGAACCGGTTCCTGCTTGGTGACGGCGTACAGCGCGTGAGCCTGGGTGTGCAGCAGCTCATCTATACCCCGCGTGACACGCAGCTCGCCCAGCCGCTCCAAGGCGATCGCCCCTATTCGAGCCTTCTCCTGGGTACGGTCAATTTCATCAACGACACCGATCTGTCGCGCAGTGTTGCGGGTATCCAGTTTGGCGTGATGGGTCCTGCCGGTCTGGGTCGTCAGTTGCAGAATGGCTTCCATGGGGCCATCGGCGACACCAAGAACCGTGGCTGGCACACCCAGCTTCAGAACCAGCCGATCTTCCAGATCCAGGCCGGGCGTATCTGGCGTCTGCCAGTCGTCAATCTTTACGGTATCAGCGCCGATGTGCTGCCTGCTGTTTCGGGGGCAGCGGGTGATTACCGCACCTATGCCGATGCAGCGGGCACGTTCCGTATCGGTCAGGGTCTCGACAGCGACTTCGGCAATGCGACCATCGGGCCGGGGCTCGACGGCACGGATGCGTTCGTCGCGACCCGTCCCGTTGCCTGGTATCTGTATGGGGGCGTCGAAGGTCAGGCGGTGGCCTATGACTCGACTCTTCAGGGCAATACACTGCGTTCGAACTCCCCCCATGTCAGCAAGACCTGGGATGTTGGCATGATTCATGCCGGTCTCGCGGTTATGTGGCACGGCGTGCGCCTCTCTTATAGCCAGAACTGGCAGACGGCGCAGTTCAAGACTGCCAAAGCCGGCCTGTTCAACTATGGATCGCTCAAGCTCTCGGTCAAGTTCTGAGAGCAGCGGCCAGGCTGGTTTGGCCATCCTGAAAAAGAGGCCCGGTTGCCATCAGGCGACCGGGCCTTTTCTGTTCGATCTCCCGGGCAGGTCGGGCCGCGGCTCGGGAAGCGCGTCCGGTTGGGGGCCTCGGTTCAGAGATAGTCGGGCGTCGGTATGCCCAGCAGATAGCCCTGCACCTCTTCGCAGCCGTAGGAGTCGAGGAAAGCCATCTGGCGCTCGGTCTCGACCCCTTTCGCGCAGCACGAGATTCCGAGTCGGCGCGCCATCTGAATGGCCTGTCCCATGACCTCGTTCACGCGACGATCGTCATTGAGCCGAAGCATGAAGGAACGATCGAACTTGATCTGGTCGACCGGGAAATTGGCCAGGCGTTCGAGTGAGGAATAACCCGCGCCAAAATCATCAAGGGCCACGTGCACGCCAAGGGCGCGGAGGCGGGACAATTCCTGATAGGCGATATCGCGCGGGCCGAAAGCTCTCTTTTCAGAAAGTTCGATCTGCAGGCGTTCCGCAGAGAGCCCCGTCTCCCGCAGTACGCGCTCGACCATGGCGGAAAGTTGCCGCTTCGCGAGCCAGGTGGGCGAGATATTCACGCACACCCTCAAAGGGTGACTCCACCCCGCGGCAGCTTCGCAAGCGTGTTTGAGACTCCAGTGATCGAGTTTTTCGATCAGACCGCCGTTTTCCGCGCATTGGATGAACACATCGGGCGGCACATGCCCGGAACCCGGTCGTTCCCAGCGCAGAAGGGCTTCAAGCGCCACCACTGTTTGCGAGCCCGGCGCGATGATCGGCATCCAGTTCAGGGAGAGTTCGTGACGCGCCACAGCGCCTGCCAGGTCGCGCTCGAGATCAGAGGTGCCGATCAGGGTGGCGATGCTGAGCGAGGTTGCGCGCCGCTCATGCGCCCCGCCATGACGCCGGACCTCGGCCATTGCGGCGTCGGCTGCCTGGAGCATGGAGGCCGAGTTCGTGCCGTCCTCAGGATAGAGCGCCCAGCCGATCGAGAACGACGCCTGGATTTCACTCCCATTGATCCGGATGGCAGGTGAAAGTGTCTGCCTGACCATATCCACAAGGCTTCTGGACATGACCATCGAGGTACCGGGCGGCGACACGACGAGGATGCTGCCACCGCCTGCATAGCTGAGGAAGGCATGAGCAGGCAGGATCGTCTGGACGCGCCGGATTGCCTCGTCAATCACGAGATTTGAGGTTTCCCATCCGAAGCGGAGGTTTAGAGCGTTGAGGTGATCGAGATCAATTTCGATCACCGAAAAGCTGGCCTTGCGTGTGTCGTCCGCCGTATTGTCGATCAGGCGATGGATATGTGCGCCGCAAAGCCCGCGATCGGGGAGGTCGGGACGTCGTGTCTGGAGGGTCTGGTTCCCGAGGATCGTCCGGGCACACACCGCGAGATAAGGCGCGAGGTCCCGCAACTCGGCTTCATCCACCGACCCCGGGATCTGCGCGAGGAGGGTGAGGTCCTGTTCGAGAGCCAGTCCGAGCTGAAAACCTTCCCCGTTCCTGTTGAGGTAAAGCCCGTCGGGCGCTTCGCACACCGATTTGACGCACTCGACCGTAATCTTGGTTTCAACCATACCCTCGCTAGCGATCTCGATCAGTTCGTCCCGGGGATCGAAACCGCAGATACAGATCGAGGAGGCGCTGAGCAGCCTGCGCGCGATTTCGAGTATCGCGGTATGAGGCTGAAGCTGGGTGATGGATGACATGTCGCCTCTCTTCGATCGGGGAAATCCGCTTATGAAAGGTAACGCAGGTTTGGGCAAGCACAACACCGCGTCGGATCATGACATCATTTCGAGTATTATTGCAAAAGATTAAATAAGCCATTTCCTGAACATCAAGTCAAATCCTATCCAGCCCGGTTGACGCGGGTTGTGTCATCACGGTCGAACAGCTTGAGTAATGTTCGTAAACTGGTCTTGTTCTGGGCGAGTATATGAGAATTTGAAATTAAGTCGCCCATATCGTGGTGCGCTTCTTGCAAAATGGCTTCGGCATCGACATTTTCAGTTAGGCGAAACATCGGTAGGCCCGATTGTCGATTTCCCGTGAGGTCGCCGCCTCCTCGCAACCTGAAGTCCCGATCAGCGATCAGAAATCCGTCTTCTGTTTCCCTCAGCAGGGAAAGGCGCTCCTTGCCGGTCGCGCCTGTGGCGTCGTCGTAGATCAGAAGGCAGAATGAGGCTGCTGCGCCGCGCCCAACCCGGCCGCGCAACTGATGCAGCTGGGCGAGACCGAAGCGTTCGGCATGCTCGATCACCATGATCGAGGCATTCGGAATATCCACCCCCACTTCGATGACGGTCGTTGCCACGAGAAGGCGCGTCTCACCCAGTCTGAAGCGGTCGAGTTCGGCCTGTCGCTGCGCGATTTCCTGACGCCCATGCGCCAGTCCGACGGGAACGGTCAGACGCTGTGACAGATCGGCCCAGCGCGCTTCCGCCGCAGCAACATCGAGCACCTCGCTTTCTTCCACCAAGGGGCAGACCCAGAACACCTGCGCCCCTCGTGCAAGAATGCGCGTGATCCCTCCCATTACCTCGTCCAGCGTCGAAAGCGGATGCAGCGAGGTCTGGATAGGTTTGCGGCCGGGCGGTTTCTCATTCAGGCGGCTGACGCTCAGATCGCCCCATTGTGTGAGCAGCAGCGTGCGCGGGATAGGGGTGGCGGTCATGACCAGAATATCGGTCTGGGCACCCTTGCTACCCAGAAGAGAGCGCTGCTGAACGCCAAAGCGATGCTGTTCGTCTATCACGGCGAGTGCGAGGTCATGAAAGACGACTTTTTCCTGAAACAGCGCATGGGTGCCTACAATGAGCCGCGCGGTACCATCAGCAATGGCGTCAAGTGCCAGGCGGCGCGCCTTGCCCTTGACGCTGCCTGAGAGATACACACAGGCGACGCCCGAAAGGCGGGACAGGGTTTGAAAATGCTGGCTTGCCAGAATTTCGGTGGGCGCCATGAGCGCGGCCTGAGCCCCCGCTTCCACAGCCCGCAACATGGCGAGCAAGGCCACGAGCGTCTTTCCTGCGCCGACGTCTCCCTGCAACAGACGCATCATGGGCACGGGCGCTTCCATATCCGCGTCGATCTCGCTGATCGCCCTTTTCTGGGCGCCGGTCGGCTCATGGCCGAACCGCACCAGCGCAGCCGCTCTCAGGGAATTATCGCCTCTCAGGCTGCGTCCTTGCTGGGCGCGTGCCTCCTGACGGGCAAGCGCCAGAGAAAGCTGGTCGGCAAGACACTCATCATAGGCAAGACGCTCTCGAGCCATGAGCGCGAGACGGGACCAGTCTCTGGCTGTGCCGGCAGGGTCATGCGCGATCGGGGGGCGGTGCAGGATCTCGAGCGCTGCGGCGAACCCCGGCCAGTCGTGGCGCGCAAGCCGATCGGGCGGGATCCATTCTGCCAGAGGCGGCAGCAGGTCGAGCGCCCTGTGCATGGCGCGGCGCATGATGGAGGGGAAGAGCCCCGCCGTCAGGGGCCAGACCGGATCGATTGCCGGAATGGTGTCGCGGCGCGCCCAACCCACCATGTAATCCGGATGGGGCATGGTAAGGCTCAGGCCGTAGCGTTCCAGCTTCCCCGAAACCGCGAGTTCATCTCCTGCCGCGACCGAGCGGATAAAGGCCTGATGAAAGAACAGGATCTCGACATCGTCGCTGTCATCCGTCGCGCGTATCCGGAAGGGCTGCCGGGGGCGGGACGGCGCTGCGATATCGAGTACGCGCAGCCGTGCTGTGAGGGTCGCGCCAGGCATAAGCCGCGTCCGGGCTTCGGCCAGTGTCATGAAGCTGCGTCTGTCGGTGTAACTGCTCGGCAGGGTGAACAGGAGATCCATCACGCGCGGGCCGCAGGCAACCTTGCGCAGGAGATCGGCGTAACGGGGGCCGATGCCGGACAGAGTGCCGAGCGGCGCGAGCAGGGGTGAAATCCGGTCGATTTCTGGGGACATGGCCTTCATGGAACATGGGCTGACAGCGGGAATTTGACAGGCTATAGGATAGAACCGTCATGGAACAAAACGAAACCATCGCCAGGCAGCCTGACTGCATCGTGGCGCGCGTGCTTTGGATTTCTGGATGACCGATACCCCCAGCTGGCCGACCGTTTGGGGCGTGCCGGAAGCCTATACCGCTTTTCTGCTGCGCCGCCGTCTGGGTGAGCATGATGGCCCTCTGATCCATGTGGCGCGCGACGATGCCGCTGTCGCTGCCCTTGCCGACATGCTGGCCTATGTCGAGCCTGACGTGCACGTGTTGCGCTTTCCCGCCTGGGATTGCCTGCCCTATGACCGCGTATCGCCCAACCCGGCGATCACGGCGGAACGGGCTGCGACTCTGACACGGCTGCTCGAGCCTGCGGGCAAGATACGGCGGATCGTGCTCACCACGGTTCATGCGCTCGTCCAGCGCGTCCCGCCGCGCGATGCGTTCCGTAACCAGGCCATCGCGGTCAAGAAGGGCGAGAGCCTGGATCAGGCGATGCTGATCGAGCTTCTGATCGCGAGCGGCTATACCCGTACCGATACGGTGATGGAGGCAGGGGAGTTTGCCACGCGTGGCGGGATTTTCGATCTGTTCCCCGCGGGAGAGAGCGAGCCGATCCGCCTCGATCTGTTTGGCGATGAGGTGGATAATATCCGTCGCTTCGATGTGTCGAGCCAGCGCTCTACCGAGACGCTCGCAGCCTTCAAGCTGCGCCCGGTTTCGGAATATGCGCTCAGCCCCGATGCCATCAGTCGCTTTCGGTCCGCATGGCGGGACCTGTTCGGGCCGTCTTCGGCGTCGGATGTGCTCTACGAGAATGTCTCGGAGGGGCGTCGTTTCCCGGGGCTCGAACACTATATCCCGCTTTTTCACGAGCATATGGACACGCTGGTCGATTATCTGCCTGATGCGTCGATCAGCATGGACCATCAGGTGCCCGATATCCTTGCGGCAAGGCTGGAGATGGTTGCTGACCATTTCGAGGCGCGCAAGGCGCCTGCCCGTGAGGGAGAAGCCATTTACCGCGCTCTGCCGTCACATCTGCTGTATCTCAACCGCACGGGCTGGGAAGCCATGCTGGCGCGCGTACCCTGTCTCGCGCTCAATCCCTTCGCCAAGCCGGACATGGCCGAAGGGATCGATGCCGGTGGACGTCCCGGGCCAATCTTCGTGCGCGGCAAGGATGGCACGCGCGAGGGCGCATTCGAGGCGCTTCGTACCCAGCTCGAGGACTGGGAGAAGGCCGGACGGCGCTGCTACGTCACGGCCTGGACCAAAGGCTCGCGCGAGCGCATCGCATCGCTGCTCAAGGAGCACAAATTCACTACCGAATCCCATGACAGCTGGGCGAGTGCGGCCGGCATCGCGCCGGGCACGATCGGGCTTGTCCTGCTCGGGCTCGAACGTGGCTTCGTGGCCGAACGCATGGCCTTCATTTCCGAGCAGGACCTGCTGGGTGAGCGTATAGCCCGGCCGCCGCGCCGCAAGCGAAGGGCTGAACAGTTCATCACCGAGGCCTCTGAGATTGCCGAGGGGGATCTCGTCGTTCATGCCGATTACGGAATCGGACGGTACGAGGGGCTCGAGACGGTCAGCGATGGCGTCGCGCCCCATGACTGCCTGAGGCTGCTTTATGACGGGGCGCAGAAGCTCTTCCTGCCCGTCGAGAACATCGAATTGCTGAGCCGCTTTGGCTCCGAACAGGGCGGAGTCGCGCTGGACAAGCTGGGCGGTCAGGCCTGGCAGGCCCGCAAGGCCAAGATGAAGGAGCGTATCCGCGACATGGCGGGCGAGCTGATCCGCACGGCTGCGGGTCGCGCCATGAAGGAAGCGCCTTCTCTCATGCCCGCTGAGGGAATGTGGGATGAGTTCTGCGCCCGCTTCCCCTTTGTGGAAACCGAAGACCAGTCCCGCGCGATTGCCGACGTGCTGGAAGATCTGACCTCCGGCCGTCCCATGGACCGCCTCGTTTGCGGCGATGTAGGTTTCGGCAAGACCGAGGTGGCGTTGCGTGCGGCTTTTGTTGCTGCGCTTTCGGGCGTGCAGGTGGCCGTCGTGGTTCCCACCACGCTTCTGGCGCGTCAGCATTTTCGTGGCTTCTCGACCAGGTTCGAGGGCTTTCCCGTGCGCATCGCGCAGCTTTCACGCCTCGTCACGGCGAAGGAGGCCGCTGAGACGCGTCGTGCCCTAGAGGAGGGCCAGGTCGATATCGTGGTTGGAACCCACGCTTTGATCGCCAAATCGATCAATTTCGCGAATCTGGGTTTGCTGATCATCGATGAGGAACAGCATTTCGGTGTGGCGCACAAGGAGCGCCTCAAGACCATGCGCGAAGATGTGCATGTGCTCACGCTCTCGGCCACGCCGCTGCCGCGAACGTTGCAACTCTCGCTGACCGGCGTGCGCGAAATGAGTCTGATCGCCACGCCGCCGACCGACAGGCTCGCGGTACGGACCTTCATCACGCCTTTTGACAGTGTAATGATTCGTGAAGCCATCCAGCGTGAGCGGTTCCGCGGAGGTCAGGTCTTCTGCGTCGTCCCGCGCATCGAGGATATGGACCGCATGGCGGATCGTCTGCGCGATATCGTGCCCGATGCGAAGACCGTCCAGGCACATGGTCGCCTGACCCCGGCTGAGCTCGAGCGCGTTATGACCGAGTTCTCTGACGGGCGTTACGATATCCTGCTTTCTACCAATATCGTGGAGAGTGGGCTCGATATGCCCGCGGTGAATACGCTTATCATCCATCGGGCCGACATGTTCGGGCTGGGGCAGCTCTACCAGCTTCGCGGGCGCGTTGGTCGCGGCAAGCAGCGTGGTTACGCCTATCTGACGTGGCCGCAGAGCCATCGCCTCTCCCCCGCGTCTGAGAAGCGTCTTGAGATTATGCAGACGCTCGATACGCTTGGTGCAGGGTTTACCCTTGCCTCGCACGATCTCGATCTGCGTGGGGCTGGCAATTTGCTGGGTGATGAACAGTCCGGGCATATCAAGGAGGTCGGGATCGAGCTCTACCAGCAGATGCTCGAAGACGCCGTGACCACGATGCGCCTGCAGAAGGACCAGAAGCGGGCGGAGGACAAGGACTGGACGCCGAACATCATTCTCGGACTGCCAGTGCTCATCCCCGAAGCCTATGTGCGCGATCTTCCCGTCCGTCTGGGTCTCTATCGACGGATTGCGGGTCTGGAAGGAGAGGCCGAACTGGAGGCCATTCGCGCTGAACTGGTCGATCGTTTCGGTTCTCTGCCGCAGGAGGTCGAAAACCTGCTTGATGTCGTTGTGATCAAGCGTCTTTGTTCTGCTGCCGGGGTCGATCGCCTCGAGGCGGGTCCCAAGGGCATGGTCATCCAGTTCCGCAACCGCAAATTCCGCAATCCCATGGGGCTGTTGAAATGGGTGGAACGTCACAAGGATCAGGGCGTCAAGTTGCGCCCCGATCAGAAACTGGCGGTCGTGCGTGAGATGACGAACGCCCAGAGAATCACGATGGCCCGCAAGGTCATGGGGGCGCTCAAAAAACTGGCGGAGAAGGCGGATAGCTAGAGCGCGGAGCGCTGTCCTGTCCTCTAAAAAGGGGCGGCCCTTCTCAAGGGAGCATGAGGCGTCTCTCGTTGAACAAGTTGCGTACACCATTAAAGGCGATCCAGAAATGCCTTGCGGTAGTCTTTGAGATGGGCCTCCTTTTCAACCGTATTGGCCGGCGTCATCAGAGGGCGACCTTCCTTTGGTGAGAAAGGGGCAATGCCCCATTTGCGTAGCCTCTCACGATCTGGTACCCCGCCTCATGTGCAAATTTGGGAAACTTCCTTCGGATTAGTTTGTTCGATTCATATCGAATGAATGGAGGCGGATGATGCTTGCACTGGATCTTTCAGGAAAGAAGGCGCTCGTCACGGGATCGACAGGCGGGATCGGGCTGGCGATCGCTACGCGGCTGGCGGAAGCGGGCGCCCATGTAATCGTCAATGGCCGTGGGGAGGACCGCACCTCGGCGGCGATCGAGACGATCAGAGAAGGGATACCCCAGGCTAGTCTGACGGGGTTCGCTGGCGATGTTGCCAAGCCCGAGATCATTGCGACGCTGGTTGAGAGCCACCCGGAAATCGATGTGCTGGTCAATAATCTCGGCATTTTCGAAGAGGTGCCGTTCGGTGAGATCAGCGATGAGGAATGGCTTCGTTTTTTCGAGATCAATGTGATGAGCGGGGTGCGGCTTTCGCGCGCCTATCTGCCAGGAATGGTGGAACGTAAGAATGGGCGTATCGTGTTCATTTCCAGCGAGTCGGGTCTGAATATCCCGGCGGAGATGATCCATTACGGGTTCAGCAAGGCTGCACAGATTGCTATCGCGCGCGGTCTTGCGGAGAGCGTGGCCGGCAGCGGCGTGACGATCAACAGCGTATTACCGGGACCAACGCGGACCGAGGGCGTGATGAGCATGATCGAGAAAGCAGCTGGGAAGTCGGGTCGTTCTCCGCAGGAAGTAGAGGCCAGCTTCCTGAAGGAGAACCGCCCGACCACGCTGATCAACCGACTGGCTGATCCGGAGGAGGTGGCGAACATGGTGGCTTATGTGTGCTCACCTCTCGCCTCTGCGACGTCAGGAGCGGCGCTCCGTGTCGAGGGCGGGCTCCTGCGTCATCCTGGATAACCGATACTCAGGGCGCCCACGGGGCGTCCTGACTTTCGCTCAGTTCACCGGAATAGGGATGGAATTGACCTTTAGGATCCCGTTGGAGAGCGTCAGATCCCAAGTCACCTTGTTCCCGTCACGATGCCCCATGAACTGGGCCACCGAGAGAGCGGTACTGACTCCGGTCGGCAGGACAGGCCGGATGACGGCAAGCAGGTCGTTGAGATCGGTGATTGTCAGGTGAAGCTCGCCTGAGCTCGAGTTTGCGGCATGACCCGGAGCGACCCAGCCATTGCCATCCAGTCTGCCCTTCGCCCAGACCCCCTCAAGAGACGAAATCGTGATGCGTCCGGTAGGCGATTTGGTGTCGTCGAGCATCTGCTCGGGGATCGTCAGTGTCGTGCGCACGCTGCCTGGCAGGGCCGAGCCGCCAGGCGAGGTCAGCCCGTTCGCGGAGAAAACGATGTCGATACTTCCCGGCGCCTGACCGGCTCGCAGCGTCGCGGTAATCCGATCCGCAGTGTAACGGGAGTCTCCCTCGGACAGGCCGATCTGATGCCAGACGAGCTCCGCAACAGCGCCCTGATGCAGGGCTTCACGCAGATTTTTCAGTGCAGGGCGCCCATCGACGCCACGGCACCCGGCAGGGTTGCCGTTATGGACGAGCTTGAGCAGCCCGAAGGAGATCAGGGCGTTCGCGTCACGCAGATTCGGCAGGGTGAGATGGCCCTGTCGATCCTGAACTGAAACCTGCCCTACTGTCAGATGGGCGCTGTTGCCCGAAAGCGTGGCCCCGTATCCCGTCATCGTAAGGCTGGCCGAGCCCATGGTGCGTGATGCGGCAGAGACGCTCATGCAGGCGGCGGGGATAGCATCGGCGCGTGCCTGACCCGACAGGGTACCGAGGGCGATCACACCGATAAGAGAGGCGGCAGCTATTTTCATATGGGGGAGGATGGGGCTCTTCATACCGGCACACAACCGGAATTTTGCGGCAGGAGTTGGGCGCGCCGCCTCTAGCCCGCTATGAGAGAGGAAAGGCCGGTCAGGCCGGTTCATGGCATAGGGGAGTGTTGGCGATGAGTGGGCTCGATCCGAAAGACTGGACGGCGCTGCGCGCCTTGTCGCATCGCATGCTGGATGATGTATTCGATCGTGCCGAGCATATGGGGGAGGGGCCGGTCTGGCAGCCTATGCCTCAGGAGGCACGCGACGCGTTCCGCCACGACCTGCCGCAGGAGGGTGAGGCGGCCGAGGTGCTCTACTCCCGGTTTCTGGGGCAGATACGCCCTTATTCGAATGGCAACACCCATCCCGGTTTCATGGGGTGGGTTCAGGGCGCGGGTACGCCCATTGGCATACTGGCCGAATTGCTCGCGGCAAGCCTCAACGATAATTGCGGCGGGCGGGATCATGCGGCCATCGAGGTCGAACGTCAGGTGATCCGCTGGGCGGCTGAAATGGTGGGGATGCCGGTCGATTCCTCCGGCTGTCTGGTCACAGGCTCGTCACTGGCCAATTTCATCGGGATCATTACAGCCAGCCGTGCAACTGATCCCGGATTACGGGCAGGTGGGGTAGGGCACCGCAAGCTGGTTGGCTACGCCGCCGAGACCGCCCATGGCTGCGTGAGCCGCGCCTTTGATCTGGCCGGGCTCGGGAGCGATGCGCTGCGTCTGATTCCTGTCGATGAGCTTTGTCGCATGGACAGCGCAGCCCTTGCGGCGCGCATCCAGCAGGACCGGCAGGCAGGGTATGCCCCTTTCATCATCGTGGGCACGGCCGGCAGCGTGGATTGTGGCGCGGTTGATCCGCTCGATGAACTGGCCGCCATCGCCCGGGCAGAGAAATGCTGGTTTCATGTCGATGGTGCGTTCGGCGCCTTCGCAAGGCTCTCCCCTGAGCATGCGATCATGCTGGACGGAATTGAGCAGGCGGATAGCCTTGCCCTTGATTTCCACAAATGGGGGCAGGCGCCCTATGACGCGGGATGTGTTCTCGTGCGTGACCGGGCGCTCCATGCCCAGGCCTTCGCGCAATCGCTCAGCTATCTGACGCGTGCTGACCGAGGGCTGGCGGCTAACGCGCCCTGGCCCTGCGATTTTGGACCTGATCTTTCGCGTGGATTCCGGGCGCTCAAGGTCTGGATGACGATTGCCCATTATGGCGCTCGCCGCCTGGGGGAGATGGTGGCAGAATGCTGCGCCGTGGCCCGGTATCTGGCAGAGCGCGTGGAGGCAGATGCACGCTATCTGCTCATGGCGCCCGTAGCGCTCAATATCGTCTGTTTCACTCTGGCTGATCGCGATGATAAGGCGATCGATGAGTTGGTGAAGGATCTGCATGAGAGTGGCGTTGCGGCTCCCTCGACCACGCGTATCGAAGGGCGGCTGGTCATCAGAGCTGCTATCGTCAATCACCGGACAACACGGAAGACTATCGACGCCATGCTCTCGAAAATAGAAGTACTTGCCGGGGTCTGACGTCTCTCCACCGGCCTTCAGGGGCCGGTGGGCGCGGTTCGATTCAGGAAAGCCTCTCAGCGGGCGACAAAGAGATCTGAAAGCTGTTTGATCATGGTGCCGCCGAGTTCTTCCGCATTCGTGAGCGTGACCGAATTCCGGTAATAGCGCGTTACGTCGTGGCCAATCCCGATAGCGAGGAGTTCGGTTTCGGGTGAGGCTTCGATGCGGGCAATGACCGAGCGAAGATGATCTTCCAGATACGAACTCGGATTCGTCGAGAACGTGCTGTCATCCACGGGTGCACCGTCTGATATCACCATCAGGATGCGCCGGTGTTCAGGGCGGCGGCGTAGGCGGTTCCAGGCCCAGACAAGGGCTTCGCCGTCGATATTTTCCTTGAGGAGCCCCTCGCGCAGCATCAGCCCGAGATTATTGCGTGCCCGTCTCAGCGGGGTGTCGGCGTCCTTGTAGATGATATGGCGCAAATCATTTAGACGTCCCGGATCGGGCGGGCGTCCGGCCGCAACCCAGCGTTCGCGGCTCTGGCCGCCTTTCCATGCGCGCGTTGTAAAGCCGAGCACCTCGGTTTTGACGCCACAACGCTCCAGCGTACGGGCGAGGATATCGCCGCACATGGCGGCCACTGAGATCGGTCTCCCGCGCATCGAGCCCGAATTATCGATCAGCAGCGTCACCACGGTGTCGCGGAATTCGGCCTGACGCTCGACCTTGTAAGACAGCGACAAGGTCGGATTGGCCACCACGCGGGCAAGCCTTGCCGCGTCGAGAATGCCTTCTTCCTGATCGAAGGCCCAGGAGCGCTGTTGCTGCGCCATGAGCTTGCGTTGCAGGCGATGGGCGAGGCGCGAAACGACGCCCTGCAGACTACTCAGCTGCTGATCGAGCTGCTGACGCAGGCGAGCAAGTTCATCGGGATCGCAAAGATCTGCGGCATCGGCTTCCTCGTCGAAGGCCGTGGTGAAGACTTTATACGCCGGGAGGGCAGAGGCGCCCTCGCTTTCCTTGCCCTCGTCGTCTTCGAGGGTTCCTGCGGGCTGCTCAGCGCCTTCATCCTGGAGCTCGGAGTCGCTCGCCTCGCGGCTGTCAGGCTGCTCGGTCGGCTCGGGCTGAAAGCCGTGTGTCTCGCTGTCGTCCTGATCCTGGGGGGAGGGCTCGTCATCCGGCTGGTCCGACTCCGTCTGACTGTCATCATCCTCGTCCGGATCATCCGCCTCGCTCTGATCTTCCTGTTCGGGCTCCTCGGTCAAATCGAACGCCTTGAAGAGCCCCGAACAGGCCTCGGCAAAGCGCGTCTGATCCATTTGCGCCGAGGCCAGACGCGCAAGGGCGTTCTGAGCTTCGGGGGAAAGCGTGTCGCGCCACGATTTAAGGGCGGGGCCAGCCTGGTTTGGTGATTTCTCACCCGAGAGGGCCTCGCGCACCAGGAGGGGTAGAGCAACAGTCGCGGGCATGTCGTCACGCGCGATCATGCGGCCGTAGCCGCCTTCATTGCAGTCGAGTGCGAGTTTCTGCCTCAGATTGGCCTGAACCCCCGCCATATGACGCGCGCCGAAAACCTCGCAACGCACCTGCTCCAATGCGTCGTAGAGCGGTCGCGTTTCGGCACTGTCGGCGTTGGCGGGCAGGGGAGAGAGCGTCGCGTCATGATGCTTGAGACGCAGGGCAGCCGCATCGGCCGCGCCGCGCACCCGTGTCATCTCCTGCGGGGTCAGCGCACGCGAGACGTAGGGAAGCTGGATACCACTGCCGGATTTGGCAGCCGCAGAAGCTGCGAAGCTGATTTCCGTCTCGGGTTCGCCGGACATGGCACGCAGGGCAGCAGTCGTTGCGCGACGAAAGGCATCCGTGCGTTCGCTGCCCGGAAGAGCCAGATCGGTCGTGCTCCTGTCAGGGGTCTTTGCTCTGGGAGAGGCCATGAGCGCGCGCCTGTCAGCTGTTCAACGGTGAGTGATTGAAACAGCGCTGATAATATTCGGCCACGATTCCGCGCTCGGCCTCGTCGCATTTATTGAGAAACGTCAGGCGAAAGGCGAAAGCCAGATCACCGAAGATGCGCTCGTTCTCGGCCCAGGTAATCACCGCGCGCGGTGACATGACGGTTGAGATATCACCTGCCATGAACCCGGCGCGCGTCAGGTTGGCCAGCGCGACCATGCTCTCGAGGCGCTTGGTCACGGTGGCGTCGTCGTTTAGGCCGAGCTTGGCACGGACAATCCCCACTTCCTGCTCGAGGGGCAGATAATTGAGCGATGCCACGATGTTCCAGCGATCCATCTGGCCCTGATTGATCTGCTGCGTACCGTGATACAGCCCGGTCGTGTCGCCCAGCCCCACGGTATTCGCCGTGGCAAAAAGGCGGAATCCGGCATGAGGGCGAATCACGCGGTTCTGGTCGAGCAGGGTCAAATGCCCTTCGGCCTCGAGTACGCGCTGGATCACGAACATCACATCCGGGCGCCCCGCATCATATTCGTCAAAAATGAGCGCCACAGGGTGCTGCAGGCACCAGGGCAGGAGCCCTTCGCGGAATTCGGTGATCTGCTTGCCGTCGCGCAGCACGATGGCATCCTTGCCGATCAGATCGATGCGCGAAATGTGGCTGTCGAGATTGATGCGCACGGTGGGCCAGTTCAGCCGTGCCGCAATCTGCTCGATATGCGAGGATTTGCCAGTCCCATGAAAGCCCTGCACCATGACACGGCGATTATTGGCAAACCCGGCGAGTATGGCGCGCGTGGTATCGCAATCGAACTGATAGCTCGGGTCGATATCGGGGACATGTTCTGTGCGTATCGAGAAAGCCGGCACCTCCATGTCGCAATCGATTCCGAAAACGTCACGTGCAGAGACGATCCGGTCCGGCGCGCCGAGGACATGGGTCGGCACCGCGTTCTGTTCGGCAGTGACAACCGTTTCCGGTGCGTCGATGGAGGCGAGATCGCTCATGGTTTCAATCCGTCTTTCACTCAATCATGTCAGGTTCCGGCCAAGGATATGGTCATGTTTCCTCCCATGGCCAGAGGGAAACGCGCATTAATCGGGTCTAGAGATTGACCAGATGGGCGCGAATCGCACTATAGGCGACGCTTACTGTCTTGAAGCGGTCCTCGGCGGCGGGATCGCCCGAATTGGCATCAGGATGATGCTTGCGGGCCAGCTCCTTGTACCGGATCTTGAGGGCATCCACAGTCACAGGCCAGTCCAGCGCGAGCGCGCGCAGATGGTCGCGCAGGGCAGGGGGCGCAGAGTCGCGACCCGGATTGTGACGTTGCTTCGCGGCCTGTGCGCGTCGCGCGCGCGTGGATGAGAGGATATCGAGCGGGTCCAGCACTTCCTCTTCGTCGAAATTCTGGCCGCCACGTGTGCCGAGCTTCCAGGAGGGGCGTTGCCATGAGATGTCGGCGCGAAGTTGGGCTTCAATCTGACCGGGCGTCATGCCCTTATAGAAATCCCAGCGCGCGTTGTATTGCCGCACATGTTCGAGACAGAACCAGAAATACTGCCTGAGTTGCGTCCGGTCCTTGGGCGCACGATATCCGGCATGTTCGGTGCAGCCGGGCATGTCGCAATAGCGCTCGGGCGCGTCGGGATCCGGGTCGAATGCCCTATGTCTGGTGGATTTGCGCTGCATGATCGGGTTTATGTGCGTCCTAAGAGACGCCGATGCAAGAAGGGAGTGCTCATGACTGAACTGAAGGAACGCGCGGCCAGAATGAAGCTGCGGCTTGACGAGGCGCTGCAGCCCGAAGCCCTGACCATTCGTGATGACAGCAAGCGTCATGCCAAGCATGCGGCGCGCAATGGCATTGAGGGGGATGAAACCCATTTCACACTGACGATCGTCAGCGCGCGCTTCGATGGCATGAACCGGGTAGCCCGGCATCGACTGGTCAATGATCTGCTGAAGCCGGAATTCGATACCGGACTGCATGCACTTTCGCTCACGCTCTCCACACCGGGTGGGGCATGAAAGGGCAGGCCCTCGTGCAATCTTTCCGCAGGGGGGCAGCGCCCCGACATCTTGTGCTTGTCGCGCTATGCGGCCTGCTCTCAGGCTGCGCGGTAAGGGGGCTGGACGGGCTCTCTCCTGAGCAGAAGAGCGCGGCTCATCGCGTCGAGGCTTATCTGAACCGTCCGGTGATGTTGCAGGGCAATTTCACCCAGGTCGGTCCGCGCGACAATGGCGGCGCGGGGCGCTTCACCTATCAGCCAGGCTCGCTGGCCCTCGACTATCTTTCACCTCACCCCATGACCTTGCGGGCGAGCGGCGCTCATCTGGTGCTCGACGACTCGCAAACTGGCGCCGTGACCCGGCTCAGCCTGTCGCGTAACCCGCTTGGCCTGCTCCTTCACGTGCCTGTGCGCTTTGGCGGCTCGATAAGGGTCACCGATATGCGTCGTGTGCCAGGCGCCAGCCAGATTTCTCTGGCCGAGGCCGATAATCCCTCGCAAGGGCTGCTCACCCTGCGCTTCATCGACCACGACCGGACTCTCGTTCTCTCGACGCTCGATGGGGTGGACGCACGGGGCAATCACATCGTGCTGTCGCTTTCCGATGTAAGTGAGACTGGCGTCTCCCCGAAAAACTGAGTCCAGGTCGACAGAAGGGCGTGATCGAGAGCGTCCATTGAGAGGTCGGGGTTGAACCGCCTGATGCTGGTCACCCCGTATTCCCTGATCCCGCAGGGGATGATCCCCTCAAAATCGGCGAGATCCGGGTCCAGATTGATCGCTATCCCATGCCAGGATACCCAGCGACTGACCCTGATCCCCAGAGCGGCGATCTTGGTTTCCTGACCCGTTATCGGGTCATCGACCCAGACACCGATTCGACCGCATTCGGTCCGCCCCTTGATGCCGAGCATTGAGAGACTGGCGATGATCCATCTCTCCAGGCTTTGAACAAAGGCACGCAGATCACGCGGCGGCGTCGGCCCGTGGGCGCGCTGCAGATCAAGCATCACATAAACGATGCGTTGCCCTGGGCCATGATAGGTCCATTGGCCGCCCCGACCGGCGTCATAGGTTGGCAGGTTTTCCGGGTTGATCAGATCGTCAGCCTTGGCCGAGGTGCCCGCGGTATAAAGACGCGGATGTTCCAGAAACCAGAGCAGCTCTTCTGCTTTGCCAGATCGGATCGCCGCTGCCCTTTCCTGCATGGCGGTCAATGCATGGTCATAGGAAACGAGGTCTTTCTCTCGTTTCCAGGATATTTTCTCAAAAATCGCCTTTTCCGCGATTGCCTGCTCATCACTCATCGGCTATAGCCCCCTTCACACGAGCGGTATCGCCTAGAGCGGGCCGCTTGTCACGATGCGGTCGTGGCGGAATGGTAGACGCGCAAGCTTGAGGTGCTTGTGGGGGCAACCCCGTGGAAGTTCGAGTCTTCTCGACCGCACCATCGGAACTGGATGCACCCCCTCCGGGGGGTGCCAGTTCATCCCCGGTTCGACCGGCTCCCCCAAAAATACGCAAAATGAAATGAACTTTCGTTAACGGTCAGTCTTGTTAACGCATGACGATTCATGTTTTTTTCACCTCTGCCATCACTTTGTCGAAGTCTTGTTGCTAGAGAGTGGTTGCGAGACAGTCGTCGTGTAAGTTGGCACGCGGTTGAAGGGTAAAGGCAAGATCAAATCCCCCTTCGGTCGCTGTTCCATACTCCTACAAAGATCTAAAGGTCGGATAACGTGATCAAGCCGCTCAGAAAAGCAGTACTCCCCGTTGCGGGTATGGGAACGCGCTTTCTTCCTGCAACCAAGGCCATGCCGAAGGAAATGCTGCCGGTCGTGGACCGCCCGCTGATCCAGTATGCGATCGATGAAGCGCGCAAGGCCGGTATCGATCAGTTCTGCCTGATTACCGGCCGTGGCAAGGACAGCCTGATCGATTATTTCGACGTTGCCTTCGAACTGGAAACGACCCTTCGCGAGCGCGGCAAGAATGCTCTGCTGGAAACGCTGCAGCCGAGCTCGATCGAGGCGGGTTCGCTTGCAGCGGTCCGTCAGCAGGAGCCTCTTGGGCTTGGCCACGCCATCTGGTGTGCGCGCTCCTTCATCGGTGACGATCCGTTCGCCATTCTCCTCCCTGATGACATCGTTCAGGGTGAGAAGGGCTGCGTGGCCCAGCTGGTCGAGGTATACAATCAGACCGGCGGCAACGTGGTCGCCGTGTCCGAGGTCCCCAAGGAACACACGAACCGCTACGGCATTCTCGATGTCGGCAAGGATGACGGCAAGCTGGTCGAGGTCAAGGGGCTGGTTGAGAAGCCCAATCCCGAGGATGCTCCCTCCAATCTGTCGATCATCGGCCGCTACGTCCTTTTGCCCGAGATCATGACGCATCTTTCCAAGCTGGAGCGCGGCGCAGGCGGCGAAGTGCAGCTCACCGACGCCATGGCGAAGATGATCGGCCATGCGCCGTTCCATGGGCTGCGCTACGAGGGTACGCGCTATGATTGCGGTGACAAGGCCGGGTATCTGGAGGCGCAGATTGCCTTCGCGCTCGAGCGGCCTGATCTGCGTGAAGCCATGCGTGGGTTCATCAAGAAATACGCCAATGCCTGATGGACTTTATGTTCCGGCATGAGTTCCACCCGACGATCCTGCGAGAATACGATATTCGCGGGATTGTCGGTACGACGCTTTTCGATAACGACGCCCAGGCCCTGGGCGTCGTTTTTGCGTTGATCCTGCGGGAGAATGGCGCCCAGGACGTTGTGGTCGGTCACGATGGCCGCACATCCTCTCCCGCACTGGAGCGCGCTCTGATTAATGGGCTCATTAGCGGGGGAATGCGCGTGCAGCGCATCGGATGTTGCCCCACCCCCATGCTCTATCACGCATCCCATGAGATGGGGGCTTCGGGCGCGATCATGGTGACGGGCAGCCATAACCCTGTGGGTTATAACGGCTTCAAGCTCATGCTGCGCAACCAACCCTTCTACGGTGAGGCTTTGCGGCAGGTGGCAACGCTTCTGGGTCGGGGAGTGGTTCAGACGGCAGAGTCTGGCAGCGTGGCCAATATCGAATCGCTCGACAGCTACTGTCGCGCCCTTCTTTCAGCCTTGCGTGCAAAGGGACGCCCACTGCGTGTGGTGTGGGATAATGCGAATAGCTCCGCAGGCAGAGTGCTCGAGGCTCTGGTCGCGCGCCTGCCGGGAACACATGTCATCCTCAACGCGGAGATAGACGGCAGTTTCCCGGCCCACCATCCGGACCCGACCTTGCCGGAAAACATGGTGCAATTGCGCGACGCAGTGCTTCACCATCGCGCAGATATCGGGTTCGGTTTTGACGGCGATGCCGACCGCATGGGCGTTATCGACGAGCAGGGCAGGATTATCCCTGCGGACATGCTGAGTCTGATCTTGGCGCAGGCGATCCTAGAAGAACGGCCCGGGGCCACGATTCTTGGCGACGTCAAGATGTCACAGGTTCTTTTCGACGGTATCGTCGCGGCTGGTGGAAAAGCGGCTCTTTGTCCGAGTGGGCACTCCGAGGTGAAGAACGCCATGCGCGAAACGGGGGCCGTCTTCGCCGGTGAAATGTCGGGTCACTTCTTCTTCGCCGATCACTGGCCCGGCTTCGACGACGGGCTCTACGCCGCCATGCGGATGATCGACTTCCTGGCACATCAGTCCCGCCCTGTTTCGGTGCTGCATGAAGCGCTACCGCGCGCTGTCGCCACGCCCGAGATCAGATTCGCGTGCCCTGATCACCGCAAATTTCAGGTGATCGACGCCGTGATCGCGCGATGCAGGGCGGGAGGGATGGAGATGACGCTGATCGATGGCGTCCGGGTGCGTGAAAAGGGGGGCTGGTGGCTTCTCAGGGCCTCCAACACCCAGCCAGCCCTTGTTGCCCGCGCTGAGGGACAGGATGAAACGGTCTGCGCGGCGCTTCTGGCGCGGGTCGATGAAATGCTTGCGAGGGTCGGGATCGAGAGGCCGAAAAACAACGATGCTGACCCGGCAGATGCGGGGCACGGCGCATGAAGCACGATGTGAGTTTCTTTGAGCCCGGTCAGTTCGTCTCCCATCCGCATTGCCCTGACTGGGGTATTGGTCAAATTCAGAGCGTTACGGGTCACCGAGTCACGGTCAATTTCGAGAATCAGGGAAAGGTCCTGATCAATACGATGCTCGTTGATCTGGTGGTGATCGAGTGATCGCTCCGCGAGCCTCATGACGCCTTTCCGCAAGCTGGCTCGCGCGGGGCTCGATTTTCTCTTTCCCCCGATCTGTCTTGCATGCAGTGCCGAAACCGGCTCATCAGGGCTTGTCTGTGCTGCCTGCTTCACCGGGCTGTCGCATCTCACCGGTGCGTGCACACGGTGTGCCTTGCCTCTCCCCGCGCCGGATTATGCGGATTCCCGAGGGTATTGCCCCACCTGTGCGCAGTCTCCCCCCCTGTGGCACGCAGCACGCGCGGCTTTCCAGTATGAGGGGACCGCGCGCAGGCTTGTACTTCAGCTGAAATACGCCGATCGGCTCGACATTACGCCGTTCCTCACCAGAGCGATGCAACAAGGCGGGGCGGACATTCTCGCAGAGGCCGAATGCCTCGTGCCGGTCCCGTTGCACAGGCATCGTTTCTGGCACAGGCGCTTCAATCAGGCGGCTATTCTGGCGCGTGTCCTTTCGCGCTTGGCGCCTCAGGCGCGCCTTGTTCCGGATGCCCTTATCCGGATACGGGCGACGAAAACGCTCGCACGGCTCGATCCCGGTGAAAGGCGTCGTGCGCTTGAAGATGCATTCGTTCTTCGCCCGGCTGCGCGTATCCGCGTGGCAGGGCGGCATGTCGTTCTGGTCGATGATATCTTGACCACCGGCGCTACCGCCTCCATCTGCGCATCAAGGCTCCTTCAGGCGGGTGCGCGGCGTGTGGACCTGCTCGTTGCAGCCCGGGCAGTGAAACACGTGGCCTCTGACCCGGGGGGAGACATCATTGACGCAGAGGAGTGATCCCCCAACGTGGCGAAGATCGAAATCTATACCCAACCTGGCTGCCCTTACTGCGTACGCGCGGTGCAGATTCTTGCCTCGAAAAACCTCCCTTTCACCGAAATCGATGCTCCCCATGGCACGCAGGCGCGCCTCGACTCCATCAGTCGTTCGGGCGGGGGGCGCACTGTGCCGCAGATTTTCGTCGATGGGCGCTGCCTTGGGGGCTGCACCGATCTGATGCAGCTGGAATCGACCGGGGAACTCGACAGTATTCTCGCTCAGGAATGATCTGCTATCGCCTGCATTGCCCGACAGGGCATGAATTTGAGGGGTGGTTCCCCTCGGGTGACGCTTTCGATCGACAGAAGGAAACCGGGCTCGTCTCCTGTCCCGAGTGTGGCGCGACGGAAGTATCCAAAAGCCTCATGGCGCCTGCGCTCGCCAGACCCGCCATAGCGCGAAAAGACCCTGCGCCGCTCTCTCCGGTAGATCAGCTGCGCCTTGCCCTGCGTCAGCTGCGGAAAGAGGTTGAGGCGCAGTGCGAAGACGTGGGTGATCGATTTGCCGAAGAGGCGTTGAGGCGTCATGATGCGAACCAGGATGGTGACCGGCAACCGGCGCGCGGCATCTATGGCACGATGAGCGATACCGAACGCGAAAGGCTCGAAGATGAAGGCGTGGACTTTACCCCGGTTCCGTGGATCGATCGCTCGGATAACTGACCGTGTCGCAGGCCGATCTGTCGAACGTCCGTCGGTAGTGCGTTTAACGGTCGTGCGCTGCCTTGTCCTGTTCTCGCTTCTCCTTCTTGCCCTCTCTTCTCCGTCCCGAGATGCCTTTGCCCAGATTGCGGGTAATCCGCCTGCTCCTGAGGAGGGGCTGTGGCTGGCGCAGGATCACGATGGTGTGTTCCAGATTGGACATTGTGGCGATACACTCTGCGGAAGGCTGATCGGCATGCAATATGACGGGCCGGTTCCCAAGGATGTGTGGGGACGTTCACAATGTGGGCTGGTCATGCTGACCGATTTCCGACTAATCAGGGACGAGAACGTGTGGCGGGGGCATATCCTCGACCCGGAGACCGGACGGACCTACGACGCCCGTATCCATGCCGAGTCGTCTGAGGTGCTCAAGCTGCGCGGGTTCATTCTGGGAATCCCCCTCTTCGGCAAGACGCAGACCTGGACCCGTTATCACGGCACGATCGGTCCGGAGTGCAAACTGCCCTGAGCGGGAGGATCGCTCGAGGAGCTTGAGAGCAGAACATGACGACTTCGCTTTCCCGTCGCGGCTTTGCGTTGGGTACATTGGGACTTCTGGGCTGTGGCCACGCGCTGGCACAGGACGCAACGGATCAGGCACCGGCCACACCGCCGCCGCCGCCCAAACCGGTCTCCAAGACCATCTGCTTCGTAGGCGGCTACACCAAGCATGCGCCTCCGGGTGGCGCGGGCAATGGCGAAGGTATTGCGGTGTTCGAGATGGATCGCCAGACCGGCGTTCTGACTCCGGTGACGACTTTTACCGATATTGCCAGCCCCTCTTTCATCACCCTGTCCCATGACAAGCGCTTTCTCTACGCGCTGAGCGAGATCGACGATTTCAACAAGGATGGTGACGGCTCGGTCACGGCCTTCGCGGTGGATCGCAAGACCGGTTCGCTCAAGAAGCTGAATGCCGTCAGCTCCGGTGGCGCGGTACCCGCGCATCTGAGCGTTCACCACTCGGGACGATACGTTCTGGTGGCGAATTACATGGGTGGCTCTGTTGCTGTACTGCCCATCCGTCCCGATGGCTCGCTCGGACCGGCAACCGATGTGGTGCATAATACGGGACCCCGCCAGCCCGAGCGCGCCGCTGACAACCCCCAGGGCAATTTCGCGGTTTCGGATCACTCGGGCTCGCATCCCCACATGATTCAGAGCGATCCGAGCGGAAAGTTCGTAATCGCCGATGATGCAGGGCTCGATCGCGTCTATGTCTGGACGCTCAACCTCCAGACCGGCAAGCTCGTTCCGGCCAAGACGCCCTATTACGACATGACGCCGGGCAGTGCTCCCCGTCACTTCCAGTTCAACCGCTCCGGCAAGCTGATGTATAATCTGTGCGAGCAGGACTCGAAGATCGTTGTCAGCGCCTTCGATCCCCAGACCGGGGCAATTAACAACCTGCAATCGGTCAGCACGGTCACGTCGCATTTCCGGGGCAGCACCTTGGCTGCAGAGATCCTGATCTCAGCGGATGACCGTTTTGTCTATGCGTCGAACCGACTTGGTGACTCGCTGGCTGTGTTCAAGGTTGGGGAGGATGGAACCCTGACCCTGCAGGACGAAGCCTGGATGCATGCCGATTACGGCCGTGCCATGATGTTCGACCCCTCGGGCAGCTTCCTCTTCTGTGCCAATCAGCGCAGCGATGCCGTGACCTCGTTCCGCATCGACAAGGCCAGCGGCCAGCTCGGATTTACCGAGAACTTCACACCGGTGGGCAGCCCGACCACCTTTGCTTTCATGGATACCGAAATCTGAGGGTCATGCGGCGCGTACCGGGAGATCATCTCCCTATGCGCTGCAGGGGAAAGGGGACACCAGCTGGGTTGTCCCCTTCGATCCCGGAGGGCCCTCAATCCCTTACGAACATCGTGATGTAATTGATGCTTGTATCGCGTGTGATGCGCCAGTGCATCGGGCGATAGCTCATCCCGGCCACGTCGATCATGCGCAGACCGACCGCGCGACCCATTTTGTGCAGCTCATCGGGTTTGATGAATTTCTGCCAGTCATGTGTGCCCACCGGCAGGAGCCGCGCAATATATTCGGCTCCGATCTTGGCAACGGCCAGCGAGAGCAGCGTGCGATTGAGCGTGGACACGGCGATCAGACCGCCCGGACGCGTCAGGCTGCGCAGTAGACCGAGAAATTCCTGCGGGTCATTGACGTGCTCGATCACTTCAAGCGCCGAGATGGCATCGAAGCTCTGCCCCTCCCGCACCAGCGCCTCGGCGCTGCCATTACGATAGGTGAGGGGGCCGGAATTATCGGGGAGCGGATGCTCAGCCAGATGCGCCTGAGCCGCGCGGATTCCCTCTGGAGAGGCGTCGAGCCCGAGAACGTCATGCCCCATGCGCGCATAGGCCTCGCTCGCAAGGCCTGCACCGCAGCCGATATCGAGTAGAGAAAGCCGACCGCCCCGTAGCCCTACCAGTCGGCGAAGATGGGCGTTGACCCATTCCGTACGCATCGGGTTCATATCGTGCAGGGGCTTCATGGGGCCTTTGGGGTCCCACCACGTGGCGGCCAACTGGTCGAAATGGGCGATCTCGCGATCAGAGACGGAAGAGGCTGCGTGATCCGGCATTGTGGTTCCAGGCATACAGAAATGGGTCCGTTGTTCCAGAGTATCTGGACGGCGCGATCTGGACTTAGTATGTGACCGGCCTTTCCTTGCGCAACATCGCAGGCTGGAAAATCCTTCCCCGGCGCTCTGTGATTGACCGCTTTCTGCTACGTACGGAGCCAGGTGCACAATTATGACGTCTTCAGACCCGTGCCCAACCCGGATCGTCATGAAGTTTGGCGGTACCTCTGTCGCTGATCTGGACCGCATTCGCGCCGTTGCCGAGCGCGTGCGCAAGGAGCGTGAAAAGGGGCATCAGGTCGCGGTGGTGGTTTCGGCCATGGCGGGCGTCACCAATCAGATGGTCGGGTATGTGAATGCGCTCGATCCGATGGCCGATGCACGCGAATACGATGCCGTCGTCGCCAGTGGAGAGCAGGTCACGAGCGGTCTCACAGCCATTGCGCTCCAGGCGCTCGGCGTTCCGGCCCGATCCTGGCAGGGCTGGCAGATCCCCTTTCGTACCGACGAGGCGCACGGCAAAGCCCGTATTGGCGATGTGGAAGGCGCGGCGTTGATCGCCTGCATGGAGCGGGGCGAGGTGCCAGTCATTGCCGGGTTCCAGGGTGTCGCGCCGGGTGAGCGGATCAGCACGCTGGGTCGTGGTGGCTCCGATACCTCGGCTGTCGCCGTGGCGGCGGCCATCAAGGCCGATCGTTGCGATATCTATACCGATGTCGATGGAATCTACACCACCGATCCGCGTATCGTAAAAAAGGCCAAGAAGCTGGATCGCATCACCTTCGAGGAGATGCTCGAACTGGCTTCGGTAGGGGCCAAGGTACTCCAGACGCGCTCAGTCGGTCTGGCCATGAAAGAAAAAGTGCGCGTGCGCGTGTTGTCGAGTTTTGAACCCGAGACGGAGCTCTCGGGATCGCTGGTGGTGGATGAGGACGAGATGATGGAAAAGGAACTGGTCACGGGGATCGCCTATTCTCTGGACGAGGCAAAGATCTCAGTCAGCCGCATTCCGGACCGTCCGGGCATCGCCGCCGCCATTTTCAGCCCCCTGACCGAGGCGCGGGTGAATGTGGACATGATCGTCCAGAGCGTCGGCTCCGATGGCTCGACCAACATGACCTTCACCGTTCCCAAGGGCGACCAGGCGCGCGCGCTCGCCGCGCTCGAGGCTGCGCGAGCCGATATCCAGTATGGCGAGATCCACACCGCCAATGACGTGGTCAAGATCAGCGTCGTGGGCATTGGTATGCGCTCCCATTCCGGCATGGCCAGCACCATGTTCCAGACCCTTGCCGAGCGCGGGATCAATGTGCAGGTGATCTCCACCAGCGAGATCAAGATCTCGGTGCTGATCGACGCCGAATACATGGAACTCGCCATGCGCGCCCTGCACACGGCTTACGGGTTGGATGGGGAATGAGCATGACCGACACTGATCAGGCTCAGCAGCAAGCCCGTCAGAAAGCCCGCGCAACGCTTGAGCGCCTCTGGACACCGGGCTGCGCCTTTCTGGGCGCCCCGACCGCCATTCTCGGCGGCGCGATGTCGTGGGTGAGCGAGCGTAATCTGGTCTCCGCCATTTCGAATGCTGGCGGTTTCGGTGTGATCGCCTGCGGTGCGATGAACCCGGATCGTCTGGCCGAGGAAATCGCCGCGACCCAGGCCCTGACCGACAAGCCTTTTGGCGTTAATCTGATCACGATGCATCCCGAGCTGGATAAGCTCGTCGATGTTTGCGTCGAGGCTAGGGTTGGCCATGTGGTTCTGGCCGGTGGCGTGCCCAGCGGCGCGACCATCAAGCAGGTGCGCGACGGTGGCGCGCGGGCAATCGGTTTCGCCCCGGCCCTCGCGCTCGGCAAGCGCCTGGTCAAGCAGGGGATCGAAGCGCTCGTGATCGAGGGGTCGGAGGCTGGCGGTCATGTCGGTCCGGTGTCCCTCAATGTGCTGGCGCAGGAGATCCTGCCCCATATCCATGATGTGCCGGTTTTCGTGGCAGGCGGTCTGGCCCGTGGCGATGCAGTGCTGGGCTATCTCGAGCAGGGGGCCTCGGGCGCGCAGCTCGGAACGCTCTTCGCAGCGAGCAGCGAAAGTATCGCTCATGAAGCCTTCAAGAAGGCCTTTGTGCGCGCCTCGGCCCGTGATGCGGTCACCTCTAACCAGATCGATGAGCGTTTTCCGGTCATTCCGGTGCGCGGCTTGAGCAACGCGGGAACGCGTCGTTTCATGGCACACCAGGCGGCTACGCTGACGCGCTTCACCTCCGGCGAACTCACCAAGGAAGAGGCCCAGCTCGAAATCGAGCATTTCTGGGCGGGCGCCCTGCGTCGTGCAGTGATCGAGGGCGACGTGGAAGAGGGCTCGGTCATGGCGGGTCAGTCGGTAGGTATGGTGAAGGCCGTACGCCCGGTTGCCGAGATCCTGCACGATCTGGTTGAGCAGGCCGTGGACGCGCTGGTTGCAAGAGAGGCCCGTTGCGGGCATCTTCACCCCACAGAGACCGCAATCGGGTAATCATGCCAGAGAAGACGACAGACCGTATTCCGGGATGGCAGGGCGGCAATGCCGAGGGCGCGCGCGGCCTCGGGGCCGATTTGCGCGCCAGGCGCGATGAGCTCGGCTGGGCCTTGCCAGATGTGGCCAACTGGCTACGTATTCGCGAGACCTACCTGCGCGCGCTCGAGGAAGGCAATCTGTCGGTTTTTCCGGGCAGCGCCTACGCGTTGGGCTTTCTACGCAGCTATGCTCAGGCCCTGGGTATGGACCCCGATCAGGCCGTGGCGCGTTTCCGGCAGGATGCCCGTGGCGCGCTGGCGGCCAAGCCCGAGTTGAGTTTTCCTGAGCCCGTCTCCGAGCGTGGCGTGCCGGTCGGGCTCTGGGTCGGCGCGGGGCTGGCCGTCCTGGTCGGGACCTATATCGGCTATTATCACTTCTTTGGCGCTGATCCCGCCCCGACCCATCAGATGCCGCCAGTGGCGGAGATCATGCCCGGGGTCACGCAGCATGGCACGACGTCGCCGCAGATTGCGGCGGTCATGCCCGATCGGGGGCTTGCTCCGTCCCCTCAGCTTGCCCCAGCCCAGACGAATGCCGCGCAGGCGGGAACTGGACAGGGAAACGCGGCCAGTCCGGATAATGCCGGGAATGCCGTTCAGGGCGCGGCGAATCAGCCCGGTGCCGTGCCGCTTCCAGCCAATGCCATACCGGCTGAGCAGAATGGCCAGCAGAGCGCAGCCTTAACCCCAGCGCCCGCTACTGTCGCTCCGCCGCTACCGAGCACCGGAATGACTCCCTCGAACGCGACGACGCCCGCTGTCCCGGCACCCGCGGCCGCTGCCACTCCGGATACCGCTAATCCCGTGACGACGACTGCAGCGTCACCCGCTGCGAACATGATCGTTCTTCATGCGGGCGCAGATGCCTGGGTGTCGATCCGGGACAAGAATAACGCGACCGTTTTTAGTCGGGTGCTGAAATCGGGCGAGACCTGGCAGGGGCCGGAAGAGAACGGCCCCTACCATATGACGCTTGGCAACGCGGGCGGCCTGACACTGAGTGCCGGCGATGTCACCACGGCCGCACTGGGGCGCGTCGGCGCAGTACGTCGCAATCTGACGGTTACGGCTGACGCGATCCGCTCGGGCCAGTTGGGACAGGAGGGCAGCGTTGTCGCGGCCCCGATGCCCGGCAACGTGTCCTCGGGTCCGGCGCAGGGCCTGCCGGGTCAGGGCGCTCTGCCGCAGCACGATGAGACGCAGAATGGCGACACCTCACGCGCGACGGGTGCTTCTGCAGCCTTGAAAAAGACGGGTGCCGCACCAAAGGTTACGGCAGCCGAGCATGAGTCCGAGACGGACCGGCTCAATCGAAGCCAATTGGAAAAGACGGCGCAACCGCGCTAACAAGACGGGCAGAGCGCCCTCGATCAATCGGGATGCTCTGGCCAACATGACAATGGACAAGGGGTGGTGACACGGAACGGGGTTCCGGCAGCGCCCCCGGGTTGCACGGCAGGCCTTGCCGCGCCACCCGTTACGGAGACGAGATTATGAGCGGATATCGCCCCTACCAGTATATCGAACGTCGCAAATCCCGTCAGATTCATGTTGGCAAGGTAGCGGTCGGCGGCGATGCGCCGATTTCGGTCCAGACCATGACCAACACGCTCACATCGGATGCCAAGGCAACAATCGAGCAGATCCGCCTGTCGGAGATCGCGGGCGTCGATATCGTGCGCGTTTCCTGCCCGGACGAGGAAAGCACCGCAGCGCTTGCCGAGATCGTGCGCGAAGTGAATGTGCCGATCGTTGCGGACATCCATTTCCATTACAAGCGGGCTATCGAGGCCGCCAAGGCCGGCGCCGCCTGCCTGCGTATCAACCCTGGAAATATCGGCAGCGCCGAGCGTGTGCGTGAGGTCGTGAATGCGGCGCGTGACTATGGCTGCTCCATTCGTATCGGTGTGAATGCCGGGTCACTCGAGAAGCACCTGCTCGAGAAATACGGTGAGCCCAACCCCGATGCGCTGGTCGAGAGCGCTTTGGAACACGCCAAGATCCTGCAGGATCATGATTTTCACGAATTCAAGATCAGCGTGAAGGCATCGGACGTCTTCATGGCCGTCGCGGCTTATCAGCAGCTCGCCGAAGTATGCGACCACCCGCTGCATATCGGCATCACCGAAGCCGGGTCGAAGCGTGCCGGTACCGTAAAATCCTCCATCGGTCTGGGCAATCTGCTCTGGGCGGGCGTGGGCGATACGATGCGCGTCTCGCTCTCCGCCCCTCCGGAAGAGGAAGTTCTGGTTGGATGGGACATCCTCAAATCCCTCGGCCTGCGCCATCGCGGTGTGAAGATCATTTCCTGCCCGTCCTGTGCGCGCCAGGGCTTCAACGTGGTTGAAACGGTGCAGACCCTGGAAGACCGCCTGCAGCACATCAAGACGCCGCTGACGCTTTCCATCATCGGTTGCGTGGTGAATGGCCCGGGCGAGGCCCTTATGACCGATCTGGGTGTGACCGGTGGTGGCGCTGGCCGCCACATGGTCTATTCGGCCGGCAAGCAGGATCATCGACTGAACGAAGGTCAGGATATGATCGAGCATATCGTCGACCTCGTGGAAGAGCGCGTGGCGAAGATCGAAGCTGAAAAGGCTGCGCAGGACGAGGCCCAGAAGGCCGAGGCCGCGCTGGCGGGCGTCTGAGAAGATGAGCCAGTTGCAGCCGGTTCGCGGCACGCATGACCTGATTGGCGATACCGCGCGCCGCCATGCCCATGTGGTGGAGACGGCGCGCGAAGTCACGCGCCGTTATGGCTACGACGAGTGGTCGACACCGATCTTCGAAGACACGCGCGTGTTCTCCCGCACCCTTGGCGACACCTCGGACGTCGTCACCAAGGAGATGTACACGTTCGAGGATCGCGGCGGCGACAGTCTTACCCTGCGCCCGGAAGGAACGGCAGCTATCTGCCGCGCCTTCGTGACCAACGGTCTGACCCAGGCCCTCCCGCAGCGCGTCTTTTATAACGGGCCGATGTTCCGCTACGAGCGCCCGCAGAAGGGGCGCTTTCGTCAGTTTCATCAGATCGGGGCCGAGTTGCTGGGGGCAACCGATCCTCTGATGGATGCCGAGACCATCGCTATGGCGCATGCCATCCTCAAGGCGCTGGGTCTGGGCGACGCAGTCACCCTCGAAATCAACACACTGGGGGATCTCGACAGCCGACAGGCATGGCGTGAGGCTCTGGTGGCGTATTTCAAGGCGCATGAGGGGGCGCTCTCGGATGAGAGCCGTGCCCGCCTCGAAGCCAACCCGTTGCGAATCCTCGACAGCAAATCGCCGCAGGACCGCGCGCTTCTGGAAGAAGCGCCGAAATTCGGCGCCTATCTGAACGAGGCATCGCGAATCTTCTGGGACGATCTGCGTCGCAAGCTTGATCTGTTCGGTGTTGGCTTTGTCGAGAATCCACATATCGTGCGCGGCCTAGACTACTACAGCCATACCGCGTTCGAGTTCGTGACCGACCGCCTTGGGGCTCAGGGCACGGTTCTCGCCGGGGGCCGCTATGAGGGGCTTGTGGCCCAGATGGGCGGTCCGGCTACGCCAGCGATTGGCTGGGCAGGCGGTATCGAACGTCTCGCGCTCCTGATCGAGTCCGCTCCTGCTCAGCCGCGCCCTGTCGCGATCCTGCCGACGGGTGAGGCGACGCTGGCTGCCGCCATCGCGGCCGCGCAGAGCCTGCGGAATGCGGGTTTTGCTGCCGAGATCGAGACCCGTTCATCGCTCAAGAAGCGTATGGAGCGCGTCGTCAAATCCGGTGCAGCCCATATGGTGCTTGTGGGTGAGGATGAGTTGGCCCGTGGCGCCGTGACGGTGCGCGACCTCGGTAAGCGTGAGCAAACCGAAATTGCCCTGGACGCTCTGGCGGATCATTTTCTGAAAGCACAGTAACCGTGGCACTGGACGACAGGCTGGAGCGTATTGTCGCCCGGTCGGATGAACTACAGGCGATGATGTCCAGCGGCGAGATGCAGGGTGAGGATTTTGTGCGGGCGTCGCGCGAATTCGCCGAGCTCGAGCCAGTTGTGTCGTCCATTCTTGCCTATCGTCAGGCGGAGGCAGCGCATAAGGAGGCGCAGACTCTGCTGGACGACCCCGAGATGCGTGAGCTCGCACAGGGTGAGATCGAGGTCATCGAGCGCCAGCTCGGTGGTTTGCATCAGCAGGTGCGTCTTGCCCTGCTGCCGCGTGACGAGGCGGATGAGCGCAGCGCCATTTTGGAAATCCGTCCCGCTGCGGGCGGAGATGAGGCTGCACTTTTCGCGGCCGAACTCTTCGGCGCCTATAAGCGCTTCGCCGATCTCCATGGCTGGCGTTTCGAAATCATGGAATATGACGAGAGCGACCTTTCCGGGCTGCGGGAAGGCGTCGCCACCGTGTCTGGTCGATCGGTCTTTGCCCGATTGAAGTATGAGTCGGGGGTGCATCGTGTGCAGCGCGTTCCCGCCACGGAGAGCCAGGGGCGTATCCATACCTCAACAGTGACGGTCGCCATCATGCCCGAGGCTGAAGAGGTGGATGTAGCGATTGACGAGGGCGATCTGCGTATCGATGTCTATCGGGCTTCAGGTGCCGGCGGGCAGCACGTCAACAAGACCGAAAGCGCCGTTCGTATCACCCACATGCCCAGCGGCATTGTGGTGGCGATGCAGGAAGAGAAAAGCCAGCACAAGAACAAGGCGAAAGCCATGAAGATCCTGCGCGCGCGCCTGTACGAGATGCAACGCGCTCAGGCTCATGCCAGCCGCGCGGCCGACCGTAAGTCACAGGTTGGCACGGGCGATCGCTCGGAGCGGATACGCACTTACAACTTTCCGCAGGGGCGGGTGACGGATCACCGCATCAATCTGACCCTGCACAAGATTGACCGGGTGATGCTGGGCGAATTCGACGAGATCATCGATGCACTGACGCAGGAGGAGCAGACAGCCCTACTTGCAGCAGAAGGGCTGAATTGATCCTTGCTGCGTTGCGTCGATCAACTGACAGGCGAGGCGCAGATTTCGGCATGTCCGGGATGATGCTCGGCGATTTCCGGGTCATTGGGATCACGCAGAAAGAAATCGGTGAAGCCTTCGTCGCCCAGAGCGAGGAGGTGATGCCCCTCTGGGCGGTTCAGCGTGCCTTCACTGCTGACCTGATGCGTCTCGGCCCGTCCCTCGGGGTTGATGACCGTAATCTGGCCGCACAGCGCGTAATGATGGTTGATCCTGCCCAACGGGATCTCGATTGTTTTGGTCAGGCTCGGGGTCTTGTCATCCAGCCGGAATGTCGCCGCCAAAGTTCCGTCGATATAGAGACGCGATACCTCGGAAATCTCGATGGGCGCCCGGTCATCCGTGACTGTGAAGCTTTCAGCAAGGGCCAGGGCAGGACGCGCGCCGAACAGCCCGGCGAGTAGGAAGACGATCTTTCTCATGGCTGTTCTATAAGCCGATTCAGGAGAAACAGGTGAGCGCAAATCCAGTCTCGCTCAAACAAGTGCTCGACGACATGGCGCGGGCGCTCACTCAGGCCGGAATCGAGTCCGCCAGGATGGAAGCGCGTCGTCTGGCCTGCTGGGCGCTCGGTTGCGATGCAGCGGGACTTCTGACGCGTGATACCATTCCGGAGGACGCTCGAGGGCGGCTCGTTTCCGCTGTGACACGGCGTTGCCGGCGGGAGCCCATGGCCATGATCGAGGGAGAGACGGGATTCTGGAGCCTGACGCTCGGTGTTTCCGAGGCAACGCTCATCCCGCGTGGGGATAGCGAGGCCCTTATCGAGGCTCTGCTCGCTCTGCGACCGAACCGGGTGGCTGTCAGGACGATACTCGATCTTGGCACGGGAACCGGATGTCTGTTGCTGGCTGCCTTGAGCGAATATCCGGAGGCTTTCGGCGTGGGCATCGATCTCGCGCCTGAGGCAGCATGTCTCGCTTCGCATAATGCCGCGCGCAACAGGCTCGAGACGCGCAGTGTGTTTCTTGCAGGAAGCTGGTTTGCCGCTCTGAAGGGGCAATTTGATCTCATTCTGAGCAACCCGCCCTACATCCCGGTTGGCGAGATCGCCGGACTGATGCCGGAGGTACGGGATTATGAGCCAACTCGCGCTCTGGCCGGAGGGAATGATGGTCTGGACGCCTATCGCGCAATTCTGACTGAGGCATCTGACTATCTGTCTCCGAGCGGTTTAGTGATCTTCGAGATTGGCCAGGGGCAGGAGAGGGATGTCACGAGGATCGCACAGGAGGAGGGGCTGAAGCTGTGTGAGGCCCGCTCTGATCTTGGCGGCGTTATCAGGGCCTTATGCTTCGAGAGGAAGGACAGCACTCTGAGTCCGGGTCACGAATAATGATTGGCAGGTCGCGCCAAACTTGCTAGTTTCCTTTGATCGGTCCGTCGCGGTCACTGGTGCATGCACCGACAAGACGAACTGTTTTCCGCAATCGTGCAGTGATCAGTATGATCAGGCTGAGCGGATTTATGGCCTGATCATGTCATCCGGCCAGCTAGAGACAAACCAAGGGTCATTCATTCCCTGCAATCGCGCCGCATCCCGCTGCAAGCGGGTCGGGATTGCGAATACGAAAGTGCTACGCGGATCCATGAACATGAAACGTATGAGAAGCCGTCACCATCGTCCGAGCGGTGGCGGGTCGCGTCATTCGAATGGCCAGACGCCCCTGAACCGCAACCATGTGTTCGACAGCAACGGTCCGGATATGCGCGTGCGTGGCACGGCCCAGCAGCTTTTCGAGAAGTATCTGCAGCTTGGTCGTGACGCGACCGGGACGGGTGATCGCATCCTCGCGGAAGCCTATTTTCAGCACGCCGAGCATTATTTCCGCATTCTCAACGCCATGACCCAGGCCGCACAGCAGAGCCAGATGGAGCGCCAGGAGCGTCATCAGCAACGTGCACGCGCGCAGCATGATCAGGACGACCGACGCCAGGATGAGGGTGCGGCCGAAAATGAGAGCGAGGAAGCTGTTGAGGAAACTGCTGAATAAGGCGGTTTCCGAGTCTTTAGAATTGTGTCTTGAAGCGCTCCGGTACGGCCCATAGCCTGTCACCGGACAACCCAAGATCGATAGGATACGGGTCTTGTGCCCGTTCCTTGCCTTCGCGGATGAGCCGCTCACGCCAGGGCTTGAGGGCGGGGTCTTCCTCACCGAGGGTAGCGGGCTGGAACGGAAGCCCGGCCATGTTTCCAAGCATTTCTCGCCAGGGCTCATCAAGCATACGCTGATGCGCGCCCGCATCCTCGCTGCACCAGGGTTGCGTCCGTGTGCGCGCAAGGCGTTTCAGCCCTTCATCGACATCGCAATAGCGCAGGTGGAAGAGCATCAGCGCGGGGTTAGGGTTTGGCAGGTCCTCACGGATACTATGAAAGCCCGGCGACCATGTGACGGGTTCCCTGATCAGGCACGGCTTGCACATGGCCGCAGAGAAGCGCAGAGCGCTGCGCTGTGCAAGAATGGGCGCGCTGAAATCAAGCGCCGGTTCTACCGTGACGCGATGCAGCAGATCGAAGCCAGTCGCGGTCAGGCAGGGCGCCGGGCGCGCCTGACTAAGCTCGGTAAGAGAGCCATATATGGCGGGGTCGGCGACGAGGATCTCATCGACGTCGCAGTAAATGACGGCCTCATACCACTCCAGCAGACTGGCGCAGAAAAGACCGATCATCCGCGTGCGCCGTGCATCGTCCTGGGGGGAACGTGGGAGGCGCAATATGTTGCAGGGGAGGGCGCTGGTCGAGCCGTCATCCGAACCATGATCGATGACATGACACGCCGCCATCCCCACCTGGGACGCATAATGGCGCAGCCAGACCGGCAGAAACACGGGCTCGTTATAGACCATTGTGACCACGGCGAGGGGCGCTCTCATGAGCGATGTCTACGCAGCGAAACGGTTTGTGTCTATGTGGGAATACCGGTCGGATGGTAGCGGCGGACGGATTTGAACCGCCGACCAAGGGATTATGATTCCCCTGCTCTACCGCTGAGCTACGCCGCCATCGCGACCGGTGGGCGTGGAATTAAAAGGGTTGGGACGATGTGTCAACACTCCCCTGCGAGGTTTTTTGGTGCTTCGTGTTTTTACGCAGTCCATACTCTGTGGCATTGTATCCCAAGGGGTTATCCCATGATGCCCGGGCATGAGCCCGGTACGACCCATCCCTCCCAAGGATCCGGATCTCCAGTTTGAAGCAGCAGTTTCTGAGCTCACTTTTCGCCCTGCGTTCCTATTTCGACTGGCTGCCTGCGCAGCTCGTCTCCATTCTTATGCTCTTCGCGCTGGCGACCGTCGCCTTTTACGCCAGCAAGCTCGTATCAGTGATCATCCTGCGCATTTTCGGCAACCGGGAGGATGCGGTTCTGCGCAAGATCATCCTGGCCATGCGTCGGCCGGTGCGCGTGATGGTGGTTCTGGCCGTATTGCTTTCCGCCTTGCCAGCGGCTTCGGGCTTCACCTGGGAAACCACGCAGCTCCTTCAGAAGCTGCTGCTCTTTATCGGTATCCTGATGGTCGGCTACGCGGCAATCGTGGCCTTCCGGATCATGACCGAGGCCTATCTGCAGCGGATCACCTCGCGCGACCATAGCGATGACATCATGATCCGCACGCATCAGACCCAGATCAGGGTGCTTCGTCGGCTTACCGAAATTCTGGTGGGTATCGTCACGGTGGCCACTGCGCTGATGACGTTCGACTCAGTGCGACAATATGGCGTGTCGCTCTTCGCTTCAGCTGGAGCGGCCTCGCTGATTGTGGGCCTTTCGGCGCGCGGATTGCTGACCAACCTGCTGGCGGGCGTGCAGATCGCCATCACCCAGCCGATCCGTATGGAGGATCTGATCATTATCAACGGCGACTGGGCATGGGTTGAGGAAATCACATCGACCTATGTCGTGCTGCGCGTGTGGGACTGGCGGCGTCATATTGTCCCGATTTCCTATTTTTTGGAGAACCGCTTCGAGAACTGGACGCATAATTCTGCGGCGATCATCGGGGTGGTGTTTCTGTACGTCGATTACGAGGCCCCGATCGAGACGATACGCGGATTTTTGAATGAGATCATCAAGACCTGTCCGCTGTGGGACGGGAAGGTCTTCGATTGTCAGGTGGCCGATTGTGACGCGCAGACCCTCAAGATTCGTATTATCGCCAGCGCCCGCAATGCCCTGCAGAGCTGGGATTTGCGATGCGACATTCGCGAAAAAATCATCATGCGCATGCGGGCGGAATGTCCGGAGGCGCTCCCCCGTTCGCGCTTTGCTATGGTTCCGCCCCGTCCGGGTGAGGAGGCCTGGCCCAGTGCTGAGGCGATCTCACCGGTGATCGATAGACCACCTCCGGGTTCCTACATGGGCCCAGGCAGCGTCATGCCTCGGGGAGGCGCTGATCTTTGACCGCGAACTGGCGCAGCCAGACGCGGAACGAGCGGTAATGGGTTTCGAAAATGGTCATTCTTCGTGCCTCCTGTCTGGGGAGAAATACGCTGATAGCGGCACGTCTATGGCAAATATTTCACGTCACTGTCATATTTTTTGACGACCTAAAGCCGCAGTGCAGTCAAAAACCGTTTTTTAGCCGCTATGGCCGTTAATGTTGGAGTTGTCTAAGTTGACCACCTACCTTGTTGCCTATGAGAAGATACCCGGCATGACCTACGAGGCTCTTGAGCAGAAGCTCGTTAGCTTTACGGAGGGATTTCACGAAATCGACAATTTCTGGATCATCTCTTCCAATCTGATCATCTCGGACCTGCGAGATGTGCTGGCCAAACTGGCACCTCAGGGGGCGAGACTGATGGTCATGAAATACGTTCCGCATAACAGCATGGAGATGGGTGCCGCCGCATGGCACGGCTTCACGCCTCCTCAGGAGGAATGGCTCGCCGGCCGTCTTTGAGGAGAGGCTTCGAAGGGCACCCAACATTCGCGTATCCGGCGGCAGATGTCGAAAGGTTGCCCATGGCCTCTCCGGCTGCGGCGCTCTCAGGCCGCCTGCTCGGCAAGCGCCCGCGCGTAAAGCGCGCCTATTGCTGCGGAGGCGAGGCGGGCCGTGGCATCATCGGCACGGCTCGTGAGCAGGACCGGCACCTTGGCACCCATCACGATACCCGAGGTCGCGGACTTGCCCAGAAAGGCGAGCGCTTTCACCAATATATTCCCGGATTCGAGATCGGGGGCGATGAGGATCTGAGCCTTGCCCGCAACGGGGGAGTCGATTCCCTTGGTTTGAGCGGAGTCGAGGCTGACAGCGGCATCCATGGCGAGAGGGCCATCGAGTATTCCGCCCGTAATTTCCTTGCGATCAGCCATCTTGCACAGGCTTGCCGCATCCAGCGTACCCTGGATTTTTGTGTTGATCGTCTCGACAGCGGAAAGCAGGGCCACACGTGGCGTTCCCAGGCCGAGCGCATGATGCAGATCGATGGCATTTTGGGTGATATCGCGCTTGGTGATGAGGTCGGGCACGATATTGATGGCCGCATCCGAAACGAGGATCAGGTCGGGATAATCGGGGACCGCGATGCAGAAAACATGGCTCATTCGGCGTTTCGTGCGCAGGCCGCTCTCCTGCCGGATCACCCCGGCCATAAACGTGTCCGTGTGCAGACTGCCCTTGGTCAACCCCTTTGCCTCACCCTCATGGATCAGGGCGATCGCACGAGAGACGGCCCTGGCCGGATCATCGGCCTGCTCGATGCGCATTCCTGAGATATCGAGTCCCGATTCCTCTGCAACACGCGCGATCGTATCCCCGTCTCCCACGAGGATGGGAATGATGATGCCAAACCGTGCCGCCTCCACGGCGCCCCCGAGAGCGTGGCCGCTGCAGGGCCAGACAATGGCATAAGGTACCGGGCCGAGCTCCGCAGCCCTCCGCACCAGGTTGCGCATCAGCTTATGCTTGTCGGGGAAAACGGAGGAGAGGATTTCAGAAGGGGGGCGAGGCTGGGCCATGAGCGCGCGTTTCTCCGTGCTTGCATCAGTTTCCCCTCTTCAGGTCACTGGGCGTGAAGCGACGCTGACCGGGGCTGAGAACATCGATGCCGTGAATTTTCCACGGGGCCGATGACGTCGCTCTCCGAATATGGACTGGTAGCCCGCAAGACAGCCAGCGCGAAAGCGCTGGCTCGGGAAGCGTCGCAAGCCATCCTTAACAGATCAAGCGCTCCCCGCCCGGATCAGGTTTTCTTGAGGCGGGCGGAGCGGCAGGCACCTTGCGACATTCGTAAGCGTTCGATGGGACGAATAGGCGCTTCTCGACCGGTGAACCTTGGTCGATCACTCCTGAAGCCGAGGAAAATGCGCTTGAGGGTTGAAAGAGGTCACTCGCTGTCCATGCGTGTTTCCCTTACATCGTCACGCATCAGCGCGATCGCGGCCCGTCATTTGGCCCCGACGGAAGTTAGCGAATCGGCCGGCGCTGCGCCGGTGCGCGCGCCATGCCGATCGCGAGCCGCGCGAAGACCGTTACCAGGCCAAGCGCGAACACGACCTCGCCCAGCAAGTCGAGCATGTCCGTCAACTGCGTAGTGTCGGGAAGCGCACATGCGCTTATGCCTGAGGAAAGCGCCCAGACGCCGAGCGCGACGAGAATGAGAATCGTATTCCTGAACATGAGGCTCCCTTACAAAATGTCACGTACCTCACAAAGAGGTGTTAAGGTTATTTAACGTTCATTAACGCTTAAGAAGCAAGAGCAATCCGCGAACAAAATTTTTTCTCGTGACGCGGGAACTCTACGGATTTTAAGCGTTATGGCGCGTCCAGAATGCCCGAGATGGAACGAAACGATTCGCCTCCGGAAAGAGGACTGGACTGGTCGTTAAAGTGCGACCCTGGATCATGGCATGGCAAACGGAACGTTGACGTTAATTTGATTCCCCTAGGTGCGGTTTCATTAATCTTCGGTATGTCTGCGCTCATCTGGGCTGTTCCGCACGCTTCGAGCTTTTCTGACGCGCCGATCCCGTCACGCTGCAAGCGAGCGAGCGAGCGCGAGGGCAGGAATCTCGGAGTAGAAATCATCTGGCGGTGTCGCTCGGACAGCTTAGGCCGCTATCGGGAGGCCGTGGATGGAGGGCGACGCAGGGAAGGGAGCGCCCATATCCGACCGTAACCAAACGTAACGGTCAATCTGGAAAGATGTCATTGCAGGGAGCACGAAGCGTTCCACGCAGAAGGGGGGGCATGTCACGTGGATCAAAGCTGACAGATCCTGGGGTGGCCGCTTTTTGAAGTCTGCGCTGGGGCCATCCAATCGGCCGGGGGCGGGTGGCGACCCGGACCTCTTCGCGCAGCGTCGTGTAGTCAAGGCAGCAGCGCGAAGTGCAAGGCAATGTGCCGGTTTCGCTTCGAAGGCGACCGTCATTAAGCGTTGGATTGTCGGGGGTATTCAGCGGACCGGATGGTGGGCGCAACAGGGATTGAACCTGTGACCCCTACCATGTCAAGGTAGTGCTCTACCGCTGAGCTATGCGCCCATCCGGTCCGTGAGCGGCGTTTTAGCGGGCGTTGACGGGGCTGGCAAGATGGGTTTTCTAAAAAAATCACCAAAGCGGAAAAAAAATGATTTTCGGCCCCTCTCTGGATGCAGAGCCTTGTCTTTCTTCAGCTTTTTCTTTGCAGGAGAGCGCGCAGCCGGTAGCCCCTTTGATCCTGGCTTCGCCGCATTCGGGACGCCGCTATCCTGCGCTCTTCCTCCGTCAGTCCCGCCTCGATCTGCTGTCGCTTCGTCGCAGTGAGGATGCTTATGTTGATCTGCTTTTCAGGGCGGCCCCTCAATTGGGCATTCCGCTTATATGTGCCGAGTTTCCGCGCGCCTATTGCGACGTTAATCGCTACGCCTGGGAGCTGGACCCCGGGATGTTTCGCGAACGCCTCCCGCAAGGGGCCCTGACCAACACAGCCAAGGTCAGGAGCGGTCTCGGAATGATGGCGCGCATCGCAGGGCCGGGTAAAGGGATCTATCGTCATCAACTGCCTCTGTCCGAGGCTCATGCGCGCATAGCGACATGCTGGCTACCCTACCATGAGGCGCTCGAAGCGCTGATCGCTCGGTGCAGGGCGCGGTTCGGTGTTTGTCTGATGCTCGATCTGCATTCCATGCCCACGCTGCCGCATTTGCGTCTGCCCGACATCGTTCTGGGTGATCTGCACGGAACAAGCTGCGGGGGGGAGATCGTTGACGGGCTTGCGGGGATGCTTTCCGCGCGAAATCTGAGCGTCGGTCGCAATCGTCCCTATGCGGGCGGCTATATCACAGCGCGACACGGTTGCCCGTCGGACAATGTGCATGTCATCCAGGTGGAGATCGGCCGTAATCTGTATCTGGACGAGCTGAGCCTGGAGCCCTCGCCGGGTTTTGCGGCGGTGCAGACAACAATCGAGGCTCTTCTGCCCGATCTCGTTCTGTTGGCGCAGAAACTTGTGAAATCACCGGCTTGCGTATCGCCCAATCTGTGATTTTCGACCCGCTATCTGATCAACTCCGGCTGATTCACGGCCGGGGGGGCTCGATTGATGCTATGAAGCTGTGTTTGAAGAGACCCGACGCACGCGTGCCGATACGACGCGTCTCGCAAGCGTCGACCATCTGTCCCCTGACTGGAAGAGCTGCCTCATGACCATGACCTGCCAAGAGCGACCCGATATCGTGCTGATCGGTGCTGGCGTCATGAGCGCCAGTTTTGCCGCCCTGATCCGGTCTCTTGATCCTGGTCTGAGCATATCGATGTTCGAGGCCCTCGACTCCTGCGCGAAGGAAAGTTCCGAGGCCTGGAACAACGCCGGGACCGGACATGCAGCCTATTGCGAGCTTAATTACACCACCCGCCGCAAGGATGGCAGTATCGATATTGCCAAGGCGCTTGACGTCAACACGGAGTTCGATCTGTCGCGTCAGCTTTGGGCTCATCTGACCCAGACGGGATGGATAGAGCACCCGCAGAGCTTCATACGTCGCTGTCCTCATATGAGCTTTGTGCAAGGGGAGGAAAACGTCGCTTTTCTCAAGGCGCGTTACGAGGCGATGGTCAGTCATCACTGTTTCGACACCATGCGCTATACCGAAAACCCTGAAGAGATCGCTCAATGGGCGCCGCTCATGATGGCACGTCGTTCGTCTGGGACACCGCTGGCCGCAACACGCGTCGAGCAGGGAACCGACGTGGATTTCGGGACCCTGACCCGCACGTTGTTCAGCAGGCTGGAGCAGGAGAGCGGGGTCGATCTGCATTACCGTCACAAGGTGACGTCCCTCAACCGAGAAACCGGTGGGCGCTGGCGCGTCAGCGTGCAGGATCTCGAGACAGGGCAGGCCAAGACAGTTTCAGCCGGCTTCGTGTTCGTGGGCGCAGGGGGCGCAGCTCTTGAATTGCTCAAGGGGGCGGATCTGCCAGAGGCGCATGGCTATGCCGGTTTTCCCGTCAGTGGTTTGTTTCTGCACGCCGATAACCTCGATCTCTGCCAGCGCCATTCGGCGAAGGTCTACGGCAAGGCGGCCGTTGGCTCTCCCCCCATGTCGGTGCCCCATCTTGATACGCGTATCATCGGCGGGAGGCCCTATCTGCTATTCGGTCCCTATGCGGGCTTTACCACCAAGTTTCTCAAGTCGGGTCGTTGGAGCGATCTTCCCCGTTCGATCACCACCGATAATGCCAAGGCCATGTTCGATGTCATGGTCGATAACCGGGATCTCGTACGGTATCTTATCGGTCAGGTTCTCCAGAAGAAAACGGCCCGCTTTGATGCGCTCCGCGCGTTCTATCCTGCGGCCCGTTCCGATGACTGGCGCGTCGCGGTGGCTGGACAAAGGGTTCAGATCATCAAGAAGGAAAATGGCCGGGGTACCCTGAAATTCGGCACCGAAGTGCTTAGCACCGCCGATCACACTCTGGCTGCCGTGCTCGGCGCTTCTCCAGGTGCCTCCATCGCGGCTTCAGTCGCGTTGCAGGTGGTGCAGAAAAATTTCGCTGACCGGCTGCCTGAATGGCAGGACCGCCTTAGGGCTGTCATCCCAGGTTATGGGCTTGATCTACGCAAGGACGAAACGGCCTGTCGTGAAATCCGGGAGCGGACAGGCGCTATCCTGGGAATTTGATGGACGTCTAGGGGGCTTTGTCCCGGCGGCGCGGCAATCCGCCGCCAGGAGAGTGCCCGACATATGCTATTCAGCTGCTGCAGGGGCTAGGGGCGCATCGCCCATGGCCTTGCCAGTGCGCATTTCCTCTTCCAGCGGTGCTGTGGCGTGATCGCCGATCGAAAGCAGCGCGGCTGTAAGCGGTGAGGCCAGGATCAGCCCCGGCACTCCAAGGATCGTCCCGAAGACGGTCTGAGAGAGAATGGCGAGCGCGGGCGGCATGTGCACGGCATGACGCTGGATGAACGGGGCCAGCACATTGCCTTCCAGAAACTGGATAACGCAGTAGAGTCCGGCCACCATGAGCCCCGTGCGTGTTCCCTGCGAAAGGGCGATCAGCACGGCAGGGATCGCACCCAGAATGGCGCCGATATAGGGAATGAAGTTGCAAAGCCCGGCCACGACACCGAGCGCCATGGCAAGAGGTACCCCGAGGCATACCAGGCCAATACCGGAGGCGAGGCCGACCACGAGCATGTCGAAAGCCTGCCCCATGGTCCAGGACCAGAGTGTCGCTCCAGCGGTCAGCATGAGATTGCGCGCCATCGGGCGATGGCTCTCAGGCACGAGGCGCAACATGCCATCCACATAGATGGCGGGAGACATGGCGAAATAAAGCCCCGCGATCAGGATCACGGCGATGGTGCCCAGCAGACCAAAGGCGCTGCTGAGAAGGCCAGTGACCGAATTGGCGATTCCGGCTCCTAGAGAGGGGCCGCTGCTCTGCTCATTGCCACCGAGCGACTTGGGCAGATGATCGAGCGCAAATTGGCCCCAGGCGCTCGTACCCATCTGGTCGCGCACTTGGCCGTACTGGGTGATGAGCGCCTGTTTGAGCTTGACGAACTGATCGCCGATCTGGGGGCCGCTGAAGAAGAAAAGGGCGGCAATCGCCACAAGGATCAGTAGCGCCACCAAACCGACAGCGAGCTGATAGGGCATGCGGGCCTTGTCCCGCAGCAGACGCGCAAGCCCGTGCAAAATAACCGCAAAGAGCGTGGAGGCGAACACAACCATCAGAACGTCGCCAATGAGCCATACCGCAAGGACGACGACAGTGATGATGAGCGTGAAGCGCAGGATACGAAAGATCTGCAGTAATTCGCGCCCGGCGGTCGGGGCGTCTTTGGCTTGGGATTCGGACATCATTTCCCGCTCTCGATACATTGATGACACTGTAACGATATTCGTCAGTTCTGGTTCGCGGCCTCGATCTCGGCTTCGGCCGCCAGCCATCGCTCCTCTGCGGCAGATTCTTCGAGCTTCAGCGCCCCAAGTCGGGTGTTGAGTTTGGTAATTTCGCCGGAATCGCTCTTTTCGTACAAGGCAGGGTCGGCAAGCCGCGCCTCGATCTTCGAGCGTTCCTTGCCGAGCTGCTCCATGAGGTGCTCGGCTGCTTTTGCTTCCTTGCGCAGCGGCGCGAGCGCCTTGCGTTGCTCGGCCCGGTCGCGTCGTACTTCCTTGCGGCCAGCATTCTCGGAGTCGCCGTCTGTCTTGGTATCGCTTGCAGCTTTTCGTGCGCGTTCCACAAGCCAGTTTCGGTAACCGTCCATGTCGTCATCGAACGGGGTAATGGTGCCGTCATCCACGAGCCAAAGGCGATCGGCTACCGATTCAACCAGATGGGCGTCATGACTGATCAGCACGACGGCGCCTTCGAAGTCACACAAGGCGCGTATCAACGCATCGCGGGCATCGAGGTCGAGATGGTTGGTCGGTTCGTCAAGCAGAAGCAGATGCGGGGCATTGCGTGTCGCGAGCGCAAGGAGCAGACGCGCCTTCTCACCACCCGAGAGATCCCGCACACGGGATTCAGCCTTGCCAGCATCAAGCCCGAACCGGTCGAGTTGGGCCCGAACCGCGACGGGGGGCGCCTCTGGCATGGCGCGGCTCATATGGTCGATCGGGGTGTCTCCCGGGATCAGTTCGTCTCCCTGATGCTGGGCGAAATACCCGATACGCAGGCGCGGCGAATGCTGCATCGATCCGCTCATCGGTTCGAGCCGTCCTGCCAGAAGCTTGGCAAACGTTGATTTCCCCTTGCCGTTCTGACCGAGAAGGGCGATGCGGTCATCCAGATCGAGGCGGCAGGACAGGTTGGAGAGGACGGACTTGCCCTCATAGCCTACCGTTACCCTGTCGAGCATGAGCATCGGGGGCGGCAGGGGCGCAGGCTCTGGAAAGGAAAAACGCGTCGGGCTGTCCTCAACGACTGAGTCGATCTGAGGCAGGCGTGCCAGGGCCTTGAGGCGCGCCTGCGCCTGCCGCGCCTTCGTCGCCTTCGCCCGAAACCGGTCGACGAAGGACTGCATATGGGCGCGCTGGGCAGCAAGACGTTCCGCCGCGCGGTTCTGCTGTAACGCCTGCTCGGTGCGGATACGGACGAACTCGTTATAGCCGCCTGGTGTCAGGCTGAGCTTTCCCTTGTCGAGATGGGCAATCGAGTCGACCACGCTGTCGAGCAGGGACCGGTCATGGCTGACTACGATAGCCGCGCCGGGAAAACTCTTCAGCCAGTTTTCCAGCCAGATTGTCGCTTCGATATCGAGATGGTTCGTCGGCTCGTCGAGCAGGAGGAGATCCGGATTGAGGAAGAGGGCGGTGGCCAGTGCGACGCGCATGCGCCATCCTCCCGAAAAGGAGGAGACCGGCCGGAGTTGGGCCGCATGATCGAAACCGAGCCCCGACAGGATGCTTGCTGCGCGCGACGGGGCGGAATGGGCGTCAATCGCCAGGAGGCGCTCATGGATGTCTGCCATTGCGGCGTGATCAGTTGTCGTCTCGGCCTCGTGCAGCAGACGCGCGCGTTCGAGATCGCCTGCCAGGACGGTCTCGATCAGCGAGGCATCGCCTTCGGGCGTTTCCTGCTTGACGCGCCCCATCGTCGCCCGGTTTGAGAGCTGGATCGCCCCCCCATCGGGGTGGATGTCGCCCGCAATTGCAGCGAGGAGGGTGGACTTCCCCGCACCATTTCGCCCGACCAGACCGACCTTGCGTCCGGGATCGATACTGAGCGAGGCCGTGTCGAGCAGCACACGCCCGGCGATGCGCAGTGTCAGATCGGTGATGGTCAGCAGGCTCACGGGATTTCCTCAGGCAGGATGGACGTGTTTTGATGCCAAGCGGACTATCAGGAGTTGTCGTTTTGCTCTAGGGGAGGGGCGTCCAACGCTTTTCTTTTTTAATGCTGGAGATGCCCCATGGCTCTGGAACGCACCCTTTCGATCATCAAGCCTGACGCAACCCGTCGCAACCTGACCGGCAAGATCAATGCCGTCTTCGAGGAAGCCGGTCTGCGCATTGTCGCCCAGAAGCGTATCAAGCTGACGGAAGATCAGGCCAAGGCATTCTACGCCGTTCACGCCGAGCGTCCGTTCTACGGCAGCCTCGTTTCCTCCATGCTGGCAGAGCCGGTGGTGGTGCAGGTGCTGCAGGGCGACAACGCTGTTGCGCATCATCGCGACGTCATGGGCGCCACCAACCCGGCTCAGGCTGCTGATGGTACCGTGCGCAAGCTGTATGCCGAGAGCATTGAAGCCAATTCCGTGCATGGCTCCGACAGCCTTGAGAATGCGAAGAACGAGATCGCATTCTTCTTCGCCGAGACGGAGATCCTGCCGTAAGGCTGCGTGACCTCACGGCGTTGAAAGGCGGCCTTCGGGCCGCCTTTTTCGTATTCTGCTCATCCCAAACCACCCGTCATCATGAACTTTCCGATCATGATCGATCCTCAAAGGCGATATTCGCGCCGTGTTTTCGGATGCTATCGTCAGGAAATACTTACTATTAACGCCCGAAGTTTATAGTAGGAAGAAAATTATCTACCAGACCGGTCATCCGCGAAGCACTCGGGTAACGGCAGTGCTAGAATTGACCAGCTAATGTTGCCAGTTCGTAGTGATGGGGTAGAAACTGTAGAATGATACATTATTTTGCCAAAATGGATCAAGAAAATTCGTCTATAGAAAACTCGGATACTGGGAATATCATCCAGTTTCCAACGAAAAATAGTCATAGGCGGAATGACCCTTCAGTAATAGAGGACCCGTGCATCACTGTTACCGATGAGTTCGGCCGGCATCTTGACCGGCTGGGGATGTCCGGTGACGAATGTTGTTATATACTTTTACCCGCAAGCCAGACTCTTCTCTTCGAGTTTCCCCAGCTTCCCGTCGTCGATGCCGATGGTCGGCCCATCCCCTGTGTGGCGATCAGGAAGATTGTGCTCTCCGAGCCGGAAGCCGTGACGGAAATCGATTGTCTACCGGGGTCATCGACCGGCTCAAGTGCAGAGTCAGCGTGCGGGATGTATTGGATCGAGCGCGGAAAACAGTTACATCTTCACAGGCATTCGCCGGATCAGGTTGCGTTGCTGGCGCTGAAGCTGGAACTCGTACACGGTTGAGATCTGCCTGACATTCCTGCCTGGTACTCTCATCACGCGTCAAATGAAGCGACGGGCGCGCATGGCAGAATCGGCCTTATACGGGCGGGGTGCTGACGGAGGTTGTTCGCCCGGTGATTGCGCGCCATGGACGCCCATCGATCGCGGCCAGGCCCGATCCGATCAGGATGAGCCCAGCAATGGCATACCAGCGAATGGTCTCGCCAAGAAACGCTGTGCCGAGAAGCAGGGCCATGACGGGCAGAAGAAAGGTTACGAGGGACAGATTGGTCGCACCGGTCGTGCTGAGAAGCCGAAAATAGAGAATGAACGCGAGCGCTGTACTGAGGAAGGCGATCCCGGCGAAGGCCCAGACGACCGGGGCGCTGGGTGTCGGCAGTGTCCAGGGGCGGTCGATGATGAGAGAAAAAGGCAGCACGACCAGCGCGCTGGCGCTGAGCTGTCCGGTTGCGATTTTCATGGGGGCCAGTTTTCTGAAACGGCGTGCGTAGACCCCCCCAAATCCGTAGCTTAAAGCCGCAGCCAGACAAGCGAGCTCGCCGATAAGAGGGTGCTGGGCGTTCGTGTTGAACAGGGCTGGACCGATCAGCACCGCTACGCCGCAGAATCCCGTGATGATTCCGACGATCTTGCCCCAACGCAGCTTCTCGTCATGTGTGAGGAAATGCGCAACGATTATGGTGAAGACGGGGGTGGATGCGTTGAGAATTGCAGCGACACCACTGGATATACGCGTCTCGCCAAAGGCGATAGCGGTGAAAGGGATGACATTATTGAGTGTGCCGAGCAGGGCAAGCTGCCCCCACCAGGACCGGTCGATCTGAAGCGGATCGCGCCGAACGAGCAGAAGGAGATTGAGCGCTATTGCCGCCAGACCCACACGCCCCAGAACCACCGTGAAAGGTGGGATCGAGGCGACAAGAACCTTGAAAAAAAAGAAAGACCCGCCCCAAAGCAAGGCCAGTACCAGGAGGAGCGACCACTCCGCGAGACCCATTCCCCGTTCGTGGTGACGATTCATGATGGTCTCCTGTGATGGCAGCGTCGCATAAGGTGGGTAGAGCCCATATTGTGACACAGGAGCGGTCATCATGCATCCGGACGCCCATGGGTTCAGAGCGGTAAAGGGTTGGTGATCACTGTGCTTGACTTCGTCAGGTAAGCGAGCGGAGCGTTCAGGGGTAGAGCCGGAGGGATTCTAGTTTTGACGAATTGTCTTGAGGCGCTCGGCGCGCGTATCGCCATCATCGGCCCTTCGAATAGTGGCAAGTCCACACTGGGATGTCTTATCAGCCGAGCGCGCGGCATCCCTGTATATTCTCTCGACCTGATTCGCTATGAGCCGGGCGGCTTCGAGAACTTGCGGAGCATTCAGGATTTTCATGGTGATCATGCCCGGCTTCTAGCCAATCCTGGTTGGGTCATTGAGGGCAATTATTCCTCCTGTCTGCAGGAGCGGCTCGATCGCGCCACAGGCGTTATTCTTCTGGACTGCCCGAGTTGGCTCAGTGTGGGACGCTATATCCGGCGTTGCTTCCGCCCTGGCGTGCGGCCCGGGGCTTTTCCCGGGCGGGTCAGAGAACCCGTAAGGCTCGCCATGATCCGGCATATTCTCGGCGCGACACGCGATAACAGAACGCGCTATCGCCGCCTTTTCGAATCGCTGAGTCTTCCAAAAATCATGCTCATGAGCCCTCGCGCCTTCAGAAAGTTCTGCGAGGGCGAAGGGCTCGTTAGCGCGGGCAGGATCGCGCGCGTCAGACGGGATCCGGATGACCGATGCCGCTCTGGGCCTTGAGGGGCCGTGATGCCGAAGCGTTGGGATTACCGAGCATGGTTTCCTCGATCTTTTCGAGAGACACACCACGGGTTTCGGGGACATAGCGCAGAACGAAAATCATGGATCCGAGGCAAAGCAAGGCAAACAGCCACATCGAAAAGGCGCCGTGAAAAGCCTCGTTCAAAGCTTTGTTGCCTGCGAGCATCGGGAAGCCCTGAGCTACCACGAAGTTCATCACCCAGTTCGAGGCGACAGCAAGGCTCATTCCGGCCGAACGGATGCGATTGGGAAAGATCTCCGATACGAGAATCCACGCGACCGGCCCCCAGGAGAGTCCAAACATCAGCATGTAGAAGAGCAGACCGAACAGGGCCAGAAGGCCGGTATCCTGAGTGTATAGCGCGACCGAGGACACAAGCAGCCCAAGAGTCATGCCTAGGGAGCCCCAGAGAATGAGCGGCCGACGGCCCTTCCTGTCGACGATCCAGGCACCGATCATTCCCCCGACGAGATTGGCGACACCAATCCAGATCGTCTGGAACAGGGCATTCTGCAGGCTTCCACTTGTCGCGCTCAGCAGCATTGGGGCGTAATAGACGACGATATTAATGCCTGTGAATTGCTGTAACCCGGCCACCATCGCGCCCACAAACACGATCCAGCGTGCGCGCTTGTCTTTCAGAATCGTACCGAGTGCATGGCCCTTTCCGCCATGTCGGGACATGGACTCCCTTATCTCCGCCATGAGTGAGCGCGCATGGGCGTCATTCGAGATGCGGCTGAGCGTGCGGAAAGCGTGATCCTCACGCCCGCGGATCATGTGCCACCGCGGTGACTCGGGAATGAGGAAGATTGTCGCGCAGAAGATCAGGCACGGCACGATCTCTGAGCCAAGCATCCAGCGCCAGCCCATCGTCTCGAGCCAGGCGGTGCTGGCGCGGGCGGCAATGAGGTAGTTCACGACGTAAACGAGCAGGGCCCCAAGAACGATGGCGAATTGCTCCATAGAAAGCGCTCTTCCGCGCATATCCTTGGGAGAGACCTCAGACATGTACATGGGCGACACGGCGGAGGCGATGCCTACCGCCAGCCCACCCAGAATACGGTAGAGCACGAATTGCAGAAAATCCGGTGCGAGGGCGGCTCCAATCGACTGAACCGAAAACAGGATCGCGCAGACAAACAGAGCCATGCGGCGCCCCAGCGTGTGGGCAAGCCAGCCAGAGGAGAAAGCACCGATGATACAGCCAAGGATTACACTGGACACGGCCCAGCCCGTGGCGGCGTCACTGAGCTGGAAATGCGCCCTGATCGGGCCGATGGCCCCCGAGATGACGGAAGTATCATAGCCGAACAAGATTCCGCCGAGCGCAGCGACGGCACAGATCCGCAGAACGTAAGAGACGTCATGACGCTCGGATGACACGCCTATGAGCGCACTGATTCGGTTCATGGCCATACCCTCCGGTAACAGGCAGAGGGAAGCCTTGGGGAGGGATCATCGAAGCACCCCGGCGCAATGCGCGACCGCGGCTGAATAAGAAGAAATGCCCTGTGAGACATGGATAACCTCGAATATGACATTCATGTAACTTTCTGAGCCTAGGGCTTGGGCGCGGAAAGCGAATGGCGATTTCGATGGTTTTCCATCAAGACCTGCATGGGCCAGAGCAGCGGGACCGGTCACGTTCTGAGTGGTTCGAGAAGTACGTCCCAAAGGGGCACTCCTCCCCGAAACGAAGCTCAAAGGACAAGACGTCATGCGTACGGCCCTTCATGGTATTTCCAGTTTTCATAATAATCTGATCACCGATATCCGTGTCGCCGCTCAGGCAGGTTTTGACGATCTCGAAATCTTCTATCCCAAACTGGCCCGTTACCTCGCCTGTGGCGGCACTCTGGAAGATGTGCGGCAACATGTGAACGCAGCAGGGCTGCGCGTCAGTTATGTCAGCGCGCTCGACCACATCGAGCGTCATGACTCTTCAGAGTTTGAGGCGCTTTTACAGGAGGCAAGGAAGATCTCGCGCGAGGCCGAAGCGCTCGGTGCCGCAACCGTGATGGTGCTTCCCCGAAATGGTATCGATCATCTGCCGCAAGAGCGGATCATGGACATCATGGTCCGCAATATAGGGGCTATCGCCGCGATCGGGCGCGACCATGGCATTCGCTTCATGATCGAATTACCCGCTTTCACGCAGTTTCGAACCCTCAGCCAGGCGCAGGAAGTTTTCGATCGCGTCGGCGCGCCCAATATCGGCGTGGTTGTTGATTTCTGGCATTTCCATGCAGTTGGCGCGACTCCCGAAGACGTTGCGCGGCTCGATCCCGCGCGGATCTTCGGTGTGCATTTCTGCGATGGGCGTCGTCCTGCTGCGGGGGAGGCGTGGGATGAAACCGTGCTGCGTTCCTGTCTGCCAGGGCAGGGTGAAATCGATCTTCCGGCATGGTCCGAGGCCGTGCGTGCCAGTGGGTATAAGGGGCCTTGGTCGATCGAGTTGATCAGTCCGGCGCTCTGGGAGCAGGACCCCCAGGATCTCTTGCCCAAACTTCAGACGATCCTGCGCAGTCATATGCGTCCTGTCGGATAGGAGAGCGGGATACGCGCCGCATTCTTGATGTCATGATCGGCATATTGCTGATCCTCGTGCCGGGATGGGGCCGGGGTCGCGAGCGGGATGATCTGGCGTCGCCTGTGTCGAGATGCTAGGAGCCCGGTATCAGGATCGTTTCATAGAGAGAGTGATGCAGGCCGAAACCCCACGCCCGGATTCCGCAGTAGGCAGTCCCTTGTCGCTGTCCGCCCACCGGATCGCCGTGCTCATTCCCTGCTATAATGAGGAAGTGACGATTGCTGGGGTGGTACGTGACATGCGTACCGCCCTTCCTGACGCCGCGATCTACGTCTATGACAATAATTCGACCGACCGGACGGTGGAACTGGCCCGCGCGGCGGGGGCGATTACGCGGCGTGAGCGCCTTCAGGGTAAGGGCCATGTCATACGCCGCATGTTTGCGGATATCGAAGCCGATTTCTATGTGCTGATTGATGGCGATGGAACCTATGAGGCCCAGGCCGCACCAAAAATGGTACGCCTCGCGCTGGAGAATGGTCACGACACGGTGATGGGCGTGCGCATCCATGAAGAAGCCGCAGCCTATCGTCCTGGCCATGTACTGGGCAACAAGGTGCTCACCGGGCTCGTGGTCAATCTTTTCGGGCGAGGGCAGTCCGATATGCTCTCCGGCTACCGGGTGTTCAGCCGGCGATTCGTCAAGTCTTTCCCTGCGCTGTCAGCCGGGTTCGAAACCGAAACGGAGTTCACCGTTCATACGCTTCAGCTCAATATGTCCATGGGCGAGGTCGCGACGCGCTATATCGAACGTCCTGAGGGCTCGTTCTCGAAGTTGAACACCTATCGCGACGGCTTCAGGATCCTGGGGACGATCGTCAATCTGCTCAAGCAGGAGCGTCCGTTCCTGTTCTTCGGGATGATCGGGGTCGTTCTTGCGGTGATCGGAATGCTGGTCGGGATGCGATCGGTGCTTGATTTTGTCGAGACACACTCCGTGCCGCATCTTCCCTCGGCGGTGCTTGCGATGGGGCTCGAGCTTCTGGCCGCCCTGTCTCTGGTTTGCGGCCTGATCCTGAACAGCGTCACTCTTGGCCGTCAGGAAAACAAGCGTCTCGCCTATCTCGCCTTGCAGGCTCCGCCCTGCCTGGATGCGTGACGTCATGACGGTGCAGGCATCTTTGATTCTCCGCCCTTCAGCAGAGTTTTGATCGCGTGTTCGCGCGCCTGAAAACCCTGCCGCTGGTTTCACCGGCGATCCTTTATCTGTTCTTTGCTGCGCTTATGGGAATGGCCTGCATTCTGCTGACTCCGCCGGGGCAGGTGCCAGATGAACGCAATCATTTCGCGCGCATCACCCAGATCTCCCAAGGCGGGATTGTCGGGTTCAAGAAAGGCACGCGGGAGGCTGGTGGCTATCTGGCTGAGAATTTTCCGAGTGAGTTGGAATTGCTCGGCGATCTGCACTCCAATACCGCCATGAAAATGCCGATGACTGAGTTTCTGGCTCTTTCCGAGAGGCGCTGGGCCGATCAGAGAAGCTGGTTCTCGTTTCCTAACACCGTCATCTATGCGCCTGTCACCTATCTTCCGGCCGCGTTCGTCACTTGGATAGGACGTCATGCGCATTTCAGGATCATCGACACCCTCTATCTTGTCCGGCTCGCCAATATGGCGTCGATGCTGGCGCTTTGCGCCCTCGGTATAGCCTTGGCGCGGCGCGGCACATTGCTGTTGATCGTGCTCTCTAGCCTGCCGATGGCGCTTGCCCTGGGTGGCTCCTGCTCCCAGGATGGCGTTCTGATCGGGCTCTCGGTACTGACAGCGGCTCTCATCACCCGTTTTGACCGGGATAATCCCGGTGGAATTCGCGCTTGGGTCGGGATCGGTATTCTCTTCGGCATCTTGACGATTAGTAAGCCGCCACTCTTGCTTTGTAGCCTGGTACCGCTGGGACTTAGCCTGCCAAATGCGCGGCTTGTTCGAGGCATTCCGTTTGCATGTAGTGTCGCGGCCTTTGAGATATGGAACCGGCTCGCGCTGAAACCTACAAAAATCGAGTTTACTGATCGGACTGGCGTATCCGATAGCGGTCAGATCGCGTGGATTCTAAGCCATCCTTTTGATCTCCCTGGGCTGGCTGTGCGGTCACTGCGCAGCAATCTTGGCCATACGATCCATGAGTTCTTTGGCGTCCTCGGTTGGTTGGATATCGTTCTCCCTCACGGATATTACCGTCTGATCTATCTCGCTGTAGTCCTCGCCGTTGCCGTTAGTTTGTTGCCTGGCTTGCGGGAGCGTGCGGCGCTTCAATCACTCACAAGTGTAAGCGTGACGATTCTCGCGATGTTGCTGGCTGTCGGAGCTGTGTATTTCTCGATCTACGTAATCTGGACGCCGGTGGGGGCGCCGGTTGTCGATGGGATACAGGGGCGATATTTCCTGCCCATCGCGCCCTTTCTCGTCGTCGCTTTCCCTCGAGCAGCACGTGCGGGGCAGATAGGCGCATCCCGCCTGATGCATCAGGGCATTATGGCAGTGACGGCATTGTTTCTGGCCGCAGACACACTGGCGCTGACCTGCGTTCTTGCCGCGCGATATTGGTGATACGCAGCGCGCATGAATAAGCCCGGCAATAGACCGGGCTTATTCGTGATACAGTTGTTTCAGATGGGGTGGATGGCTCCCGATCACGGCATCTATAGTGCCAAAGGTGAGGACGCCATCTTTGCGTACCTCTGATAGTGGAGCCATCCGAGATGACGATTACCACGATTGGTTTGGATCTGGCCAAG
>NZ_JBBCQM010000009.1:0-166624 GCF_037150015.1 Asaia sp. VD9
CCCTACCTAAACTACTGATCTTACTCAGTCTTTCAGGCAGCCACCCCAGCATCGTCCGCTGCGGTGAACGGGCTTTTACGGAAACCAGGGGGGGTTGTCAAACACTTCCTCAAAACACCCAAAACCCACGCCAATCATAGGCCAATCCCGATTCCCACCCCCATCAACCAACACACCACAAACAAATTAATCCAAAAAAACTCACAAAACCGGGAAAGAAGGGCTGAGATGTCCCCCCTGCCGTACAGCCTCGATCCGTGTGGCCAGCCCCGTACGGTCATCCGTCTCGACGAAAACCCCGCATACAGTCGCCTCTCCCTCTGCAGGCTGCAGGCGCTCACCCGGCAGCTTGCGCACAAAGCGGTACAGAGAGGCCTCCTTTCCCATACCGATCACGCTGTCATAGTCGCCACACATTCCGGCATCGGTCTGATAGGCCGTTCCCTTGGAGAGCACGCGATAATCTGCGGTCGGCACATGGGTATGCGTGCCAACCACGAGAGAAACCTTCCCGTCCAGATAATGACCAAAGGCCATTTTCTCGCTGCCTGTCTCCGCATGCAGGTCCACGATAATGGCGTGGGCTGTCATCCCCAGCTTGTGACGCGAAAGACACTCGCTTACGGCGCGGAAAGGATCGTCGAGCGGGTCCATGAACAGGCGCCCCATGACATTGATCACCAGCACCTTGCGACCGTTCGGCAGCACGATCACGAAAGATCCCTGCCCCGGGGTCCCAGGCGGGAAATTGAGTGGTCGAATGATACGCGGTTCGGAGTCGATATCCCGCAGCAATTCCTTCTTGTCCCAAGCGTGATTGCCCAGCGTGATCACATCAACCCCGGCCTTGAACAGATCGGTCGCGATCGCGGTGGAGAGTCCAAAACCGTGGGAGGCATTCTCTCCATTCACTACCACGACATCCAGCTTGAGCGACTCACGCCACTCCGGCAGACGGGCTATCACGGCCTCCCGCCCTGAACGCCCAACGATATCTCCAAGAAAAAGTAGTCTCACTCTGCTTTGCCTTTCCCGGCCCTAGGGGTGATGATTTCCTGCTCGGTAACAATACGGTCCAGAGGCGCGTCATACGGCCCGATGGGTACATGCGCCACTTCCTGCCACGCGAAAGCGAACCCGATCCCCCGGCAGCCCAGAGCCGCAAGCGTCCTGTCATAATAGCCCCCGCCATAGCCCAGCCGATTGAACGACCTGTCAAAAGCCAGAAGAGGCACCAGCAGCACATCTGGACGCCCGATAACTCCGTCAGGATGCACTGTGCCAAAACGGCCTGTGAGCATCGCGCAGGTCGGTGTCCAGCGCCGGAACAGGAGCGCGCTCCCCTTGGGAGTTGTCTCTGGCAGAAGCACGTCGCGCCCGGCAGCAAACAGGGCATGACAGAGCGGGCGCAGATCCGGCTCGTCAGGCAAAGGCCAGACACACCCAATCGCGCGCGCAGCAGGCTCAACAAGCAACGCTGCAGCAAGGCGCTTGTTCAGGAGATCCAGAGAATGGGGAGGAGCCACCGTATCGGCCCGGCGCTGGCGCATCATGCGCCGCAGATCCTGCTTTTGCTGATCTATCATCATGTGTGGAACCACCCTGGCCGTCGGTCTTTCAGCCCTCCCGGACCTGCTCACGCAGGTGGGCGCCAGATATCATGACCACGATCACAACAGAGCCAGCTCCCTAAGGAAGTGCTTATCGGCCCAGGGGTTGAGTTGCCTGACGTACCGGGCAGTCCCACCCGTCACTAACTAGGCACTCTCAAGCTCGCCTGCAATGCCTTCGGCGCGCTCGGCCAATAAATTAAGCTTCTGCTCAAGCGCCTCGTTCTCGGTGATGATCCGATCAGCCCGTTGCACCCGCTCGCTGGTGGTGCTGGGCAGGATTTCCTTGGCCAGATCATGCAGTTCATCGGCCATGAGCAATGCGGCCATGACCAGAGTCCAGGATTCGCCGCCCTGTGTCCCGAGACTCCGAACACGCTCAATGCGGCGCTCCACCTGCTTCGCGAGCTCCTGCAGATAGCGCTCCTCGCCATCCTGGCAGCCGATCGTATAGGAGTAACCATTAAGTCGGAGGGATATCTGGGCCATGATTATGCCTCATCCTCATCATCAAGACGTGCGACAAGGTCTCGAACCCGAAGGCGCAGAGCCTCTATATTCGCGGCCAATGGCTGCCAGTCAGGGCCTTGTTCCGGCGCGTGTCTGGCATGATGCAAGGCATAGGCAATACGGTCGAGCGCTTCCTCGATCCGCGCCTCCGGTCTGACAGACCCCTTTGCAGTCTCGATCTGATCCGTCAAAACACCCTCTTCATCACCGCATTTTCCGCTTTCACAAGGAAGCCCCTAACCTGTCGCGAGGTCAAGCATGAAGCCCGAGGCCCTGCTCCCGAGGAGGGTGATTGCCCTCTATGACAGGTCACTCCTCGCCTATCTGCCTCCGCCGGACGAGGCCCCTCCCTACGCTGTTATTCCTGCCCCGGGTCTCGGGCCTATCATGGGCCTGCCCTGGTGGCTGGCTTTGACGCGGGACCTGCACGGACCGAAGCTCTTCGATGCCGGTTCGGCACCTGCTCTGGCGGCGCTGGCTCTGCGCGAGGGCGTGGCTTGGGTTATCTGTACGGCGCGTGGACCCGCTCTTGAGACGATCAGGGCTCTCGCTCCCCTTTGCGGAGGCCAGATTTTGACAAGCCGCCCGGACGCACTCACTCTTGGCAGACCACCCTATAACGCCTACCGACTGACTCAGCTCTCCCGATATCTGGCGCGTGAAAGCTGAGCGCCCAACCTTTACGGACCCTGCCCATGCTGCCTTGCGAACTGTATCTCGTCACGATGCCGGATTTCGACCCGTCCCGTGAACTGAACGATCTGGTCAAGGTGCTCGAACGCTGGACACCGGCAGCCCTGAGACTGGGCACGTCCGAGGAGAACCGCGCTCGTCACTGCGTAAAGGCCATTCGTGAAACCGTGCAGTCTCTCGGGACCGCCCTGATCCTGACAGATCTGCCCGCCCTGGCCAGCGAACTCGGCTGTGACGGCGTGCATCTCACGAGCAGCCCCGCCCAGTGCCTGACCGCGCGTGAAGAGCTCGGGCGGGACCTGCAACTGGGTGTCTATTGCGGCACCAGCCGCGATGACGCCATGCACGCAGGCGAACTCGGTGCCGATTATATATCAGTTGCCCCCAACGCGCCGGACCTGGTCGCGTGGTGGTCACAAATGATGGAATTGCCGGTTATCGCGGAGGGTATTGAAACCGCAGAAGAGGCCTCGGCCATGATCAAGGCCAATGCGGATTTCCTGGCCGTGCCACTCAGCTTCGTCGATGCCGACGAAGCCGGGGCGCGGCTGGAAGCGATCATCAGCCGCGCGGCGGCAGAATATCCTGGGTGATATAGAGCGTACCATTGGATTGAGGCGCGCCGTTGAGCCAGAGTTTGACGATGCGCCCGGTCTGATTGGACAACACGAACTGCCCGGTTGCGCTCTCACGCTGAATGATCAGCATATCGCCCGAGAGGGTCTTGAGGCCGATCCTGTCGGACTTCAGCCGCGCCATCGCCCGGGTCAGTCTCTGAGGCGTCCAATTACCACGGATAATTGAGTAGCCCAGAAGCTGTTGGAGCTGCCGAGCATTGGCAGGCGCCATCAGGCCGCCCGGAATCTGAGCCGCGTAGCGCTCGAACGGTTCGTTGGGCATCGCGAAAACCGTAAAGGGCCCGTTGCGACCAAGCCTAGGGAACATGCCCGCCTGACGCAGGGCCTGACGATAATCGGCAAGCTCTAACGCCGTCGTGATGTTCTCGCTCAGAGGCCGGTCAGCAAAGGAGAAAGTGGGCGGCTCATGATAAGCCACCGGGCTCGACGTCTCTGTCTTGGTCGAGGCATGATACATATGAGCGCTGCTGACCGCAGGCATCTGGACCGCAGAGAGCGAATTGGCCCTCGGAAACGGATCCTGGCGCGCGCGGCTCTCGCATCCTGCGAGGGTAACCGCCAGTATGGCGCCACCGATCGTGGTTGTTCTTTTTATTGTTGTGTCCAGCAGCGCCATTGAATTCAGCATCCATCTCCACGCATGGTCCAGCCGACCACACGACTATTGGTCAGTTCGAAAGTCGTCTGACAGGTTGTATTGTAATAGCTGGGCGGGAAACCGCCAAAACCACCACCATAGCCGCCATAACCACCCCAGCCGCCGCCCCAGCCGCCATAACCGCCCCAGGGACCGCCACCCCAACCCCAACCCCACCCCCCTGTGCCGGGCGAGTAATTGGTCTCGTTATCGATATAGGCCAGGAAGTCATGGCCGCTGGCCTGATAGGTGCGCGTGGGCACGCCGAAGGTTCTGAGTACATCCACGTCGGTCTTGCCGATCATGGAATCCAGCACCTTGCGCTGTTGAACCGTCGGTACATCGCATGCTGACAGGGTCAGCAAAGCAGCAAACGACAGAAAAACTGTTTTCTTCATCATCCTGTTACCCTTTCCGAAGCTGAAGCCGCCTGCCGGATCAGTTCGAAGCTGGCGCCACTCTAGGCCATGAGAACGAGTTTGCCCCCAGAAAAGGTTCATGGCTATCCGAAGGTTTAAGAAAACCACAGAATGTCACAGAGCCGAGGGGCACCGGTAGCCAGCATGACCAACCGGTCAAAGCCCAGCGCGATCCCACTACAAGGGGGTAAACCCTCAAGATCCCGCAGAAATGCCTCGTCCAGGGGCCAATCCTGATCCGGGTACAGCGCAAGCCGTCGCGCCCGATCCGCCTCGAAGCGATCCCGCTGTTCGTCAGGATCGGTCAGTTCCTCGAACGCATTGGCCAGTTCGATCCCGGCCGCGTAGAGCTCAAAGCGTAGAGCAACGCGTGGATCTTCGGGATCGCGCCGCGACAGGGCGGCCTGAGCCGCAGGCCAGTGCGTCAGGAAGGTGGGACTGTCACGCCCGATGCGGGGCTCGACACGTTCCAGAAGCAGCCGAAAAAACAGGTCTTCCCAGTTCTCCCCGGCGCGGAGGACTGTTTGCGCCTCCCTGGCCAGGCGAGGGGCATCCTCCCCTATCGCCAGCAGGTCGACCCCGACGTAACGCGTGAACGCCTCCGCCATCGTCAGGCGCTCGAAGGGCTGATCAATACGCAAGCAGGTCCCGCCATACGTCACCTCGGGCGGAAGAAGACGCCGCAGAAGCGTTTCAGTCTCGTCCATGAGCGATAGGAGCCCTGCGCCAGGCCGATACCATTCGAGCATGGTAAATTCCGGCGCATGGAGCGCACTCTGCTCCCCATTGCGCCAGACGCGCGCGAGCTGGAACACCGGCAGTCCCGTCGCCGCCACGATACGCTTCATGGCGAATTCCGGGCTCGTATGCAGGAACCGCGTCATCCGTGTCCCGTCCGGTGCTTCCAGTTCTGTCCGGAAACATCGGAGGTGGATTTCCTCACCCGGTGAGGTCACGGCATAGGGCGTCTCAACCTCCAGATAACCCCGCGCCTCGAAAAACGCCCTCAGGCTACGCTGCAAAAGAATGCGTCTTTGCATGAGCGGAAGTTTGTCTGAAACCGCGTCTCTACGGGCCATGATCTGTGCTCTTTGGTTGCGAAAGCTGATAGGCTTGCAGTACAGCGCCCTGATGTCAGAAAAGGTCAATCCCCCAGCCGCATCCCGGCCCGTCTTGCGGAGCGTTACACAACTCGTCGCCCACGGGCTCGCGCCGGAAGCGCAAAAGGAGGCGCTCGACGCTGTCGCCAGGCAATTTGCGACGGCCATCCCACCTGCGTTCCATGACCTGATCACACACGCTGACGACCCGATCGCCCGTCAGGTCGTTCCAACCCCGGCCGAACTGCACACCGCACCATGGGAACTCCACGACCCGATCGGCGACGACGCTCTCTCTCCCGTGCCTGGCATCGTGCATCGTTATGCTGATCGCGCCCTGCTCAAACCTTTGCTGGTCTGCCCGCTCTATTGCCGGTTCTGCTTCAGGCGCGAGCATGTCGGCCCCGATGGTGGTCTGCTCTCGGAAGAAGACCTGACGCGCGCCCTCGACTGGATTGCCAATCATCCGGCTATCAGCGAGATCATCCTCACTGGGGGAGATCCGTTGATGTTGAGCCCACGCCGCCTGCGCCATATCATCGGGGCGCTTTCGGCCATGCCCCATATCCAGACCATACGCCTGCATAGCCGCGTGCCGGTGGCCGATCCGGCACGGATTACGCCCGCTCTGCTCGACGCGCTCGAGACGGACCGCGCCCTCTGGGTGGTGCTACACGCCAATCACGCCAGCGAGATGACCGCTGAGGCCCGCGCCGCCACGAGACTGATCCAGAGCCGCGCGATCCCAGTCCTCAGCCAGTCGGTGCTGCTGCGGGGCGTCAACGACACTGAGGAAGCGCTTGAGGCGCTGCTGCGCGCTTTCGTTACCGCACGCATCAAGCCCTATTACCTGCATCAGCTCGACCCGGCGCCGGGCACGGCGCATTTTCATGTGCCGATCGATGAGGGGCGCGCGCTGCTCGCCCGGCTGCGCGGCCGCGTGACCGGGCTGGCCTGGCCTACTTACGTACTCGACATCCCGGGAGGCGCGGGCAAAGTCCCGCTCGGGCCCGATTACTACCGCCCCGACACCCATCCCGGTTTCGTACGCGATCCCTATGGCCAGAGTCACACGCTGGACACCGCGCCCTCGCAAGAGCGTGCTTCAGAGGGGTGAGGACCCCGAGAGCATGGAATTGAGGAAGCGCCTGAGCACGGAGAGGGTCAGGCGGCGCAATTGCGGCGATACATGATAAGGCTCGGCCTGCGGGGCCGGCAGCTCGGTAATATGATCACGCAGGGCTCCCGTGAGCAGCGGAAACGCATTGACCCCCGTCACCCGCTCGAGCGTGACAAGCGGCACTTGGGTACAGCTCGGAGTGACCGTATTCTTGCACACATAGACAGTGACGGCCTGACGGCCAGGCAGATAAACCGCCTTCCAGGTCGAGCTCGGCACAGGGAGTTCCTGCACACCAATACGCACCGGCATATCCGTCCTATACGCCGGACCGGTCACCACATAGGCTTCCCCCTCGGCCAGCACGCGCTCACGCACACGCTTCTCGACCCCGGCCCACAAACCACGATTCAGGTCAGGCGTCTGCGGTACCATATTGGCGAGCGAGAATGTCTCCTGCTGGGAGGCACGGTCTGGCGCATCACCACTGGGCATCATATGCCCCCGGTCAAAACCGGAACGCTGGTAATCGCTCAATCTTGCCCGATCAGCTTCAGGCTGGCGCGTCTCTTCATGGAACTTGCCTTCGCGCAGGGCGTGCTGGGCACGGCGTATTCCCTCACGGGTCAGATGTTCCGCAACCCAGATCGGTTCGTGAGTCACGCCCGATACCAGAACCGCAAAATCCGTGTTGCAGAGAAAGACCATACGGGCGAGCGGCACCGGGGCCGCCACGACGGGCGGAACACCTTTGTAGAAATCCTGCGGGCAAGCCTCATCACTTCCAATGAGAGTACCCTGTCTTACAGCGGCAGATCCTGAAGCCGGCACTCCTTCAGCCCATACCGGTCCCGACGTCATGCCCCCGGTCAGGAGCATTGAGACCACGACCAGCAGGGGGGAATTCAGGAAGGTGCGCATTATCATGCTTCGGCTCCTAGCTTCCGCTTGGCAAACGCACAACAACGCCCTTGCTTGGCGCGCGGGCACGACATGCCGCCCCGGGGCAGACTCCATCTCGCTTGCTCTTGCGCGTCCGCTTCGTTAAAACCCCGCCTTTCACGGCGGCACGGACCCGTCGTATCCACATCACGATTCCCGGGATCTTTCTTCCATGAAGCAGCAGGCAAACCTGATTCGCGCCGGACAGGTTATTGAGCATGACGGTCGTCGCTGGACGGTTCTCAAGCAGCAGATCATCACACCGGGCAAGGGTGGCGCCTTCATCCAGGTCGAGATGCGTGATCTGAACACGGGCAACAAGACCAATGAGCGCTGGCGCACCGCCGACACCGTCGAGCGCCTGATGACGGAAGACAAGGACTACAGCTATTCCTATACGGACGGCGACAACATCGTCCTGATGGACCCCGAAACCTTCGAACAGGTCATGCTGCACAAGGATATCTTCGGTGACCAGCTGCCCTTCCTGCAGGACAACATGGAACTGAACGTGAAGCTGGTCGAAGGCGACCCGGTCGGCGTCTCCCTGCCCCCGCATGTCACGCTCGAGATCACCGAAGCCGATCCGGTTGTGAAGGGTCAGACGGCCAGCTCGTCCTACAAGCCCGCTCTGCTGTCCAACGGCGTCAAGACCATGGTTCCGCCCTTCATCGAAGCAGGTGAACGCGTGGTCGTGCGCACGGATGACGCCTCGTACGTCGAACGCGCCAAGGCCTGATCACCCCACCGCCGGGGACGCGCTCCTGTCGCGCCCCCGATCGCAAGGCCCGGTGTCGGGCTTTGCCAAGACACGACGACCCTGCTCTTTCACAGTTTCTCATCAGGATTATTGCCATGCGTCTCTCGCCGCATATGACCGTCATGCAGAATGCTGCGCAAAAGGCAGCAAAGCGCCTCCTGCGCGATTTCGCCGAAGTCGAGCAGCTTCAGGTCAGCATCAAGGGCCCCGGCGATTTCGTCTCTCAGGCCGACCTGCGTGCCGAGCAGACAATCCGTGAGGAACTCGCCCGCGCCCGCCCCGGCTATGCCTTCCTGATGGAAGAGAGCGGCAATTCTGGCGGCGAAAACTGGACGTGGCGCTGGATCGTCGATCCGCTCGACGGCACGTCGAACTTCCTGCACGGCATCCCGCAATGGGCCATTTCAATCGCCCTGCAGCGCCGCCATCCCGATGGATCGACCGAAATTGCAGCCGCCATGGTTTATAACCCGGCAGCCAATGAGATGTTCTGGGCCGAGAAGGGCATCGGGGCCTTCCTGAACGAGCGTCGTATCCGCGTCTCCGCGCGTCGCGATCTTTCGGAATCGCTCATCGCAACCGGCATTCCGTTCGCCAAGACGCCCGCCGATCGACGCCTGCCTTTCGGTCGCACCCTCGCCGCCCTCATGCCCCATGTCGCCGGTTTCCGCCGCTTCGGCGCGGCAGCTTTGGACCTCGCCTGGGTGGCCGCCGGACGCTATGAGGCTTTCTGGGAAATCGGACTCAAGCCGTGGGATTGCGCTGCCGGTCTGCTGATCGTACGCGAAGCAGGCGGCTATGTGACTGATCCCGAAGGTCTGGAAATCACCGACCTCGATAACGACGTCACGCTTGTTGCGGGCAATGCCCAGCTCCATGGTCCTATCCGGACCATCGTGCTCGACGCCCTCACACGCAAGGCCTGACACCGATCTCGTGTCTACCCCCTTCCGCGCCGGAGCCGGAAGGGGAAGTTCAAAAACAGGTGCATTCCACGGGAACCGGGCCGGAAACAACGCTTCATTCCCCATTGCTTGCGCAGGGGGAGCGCGATTAGGATCGCCCGGTCATGAAACGGCCGATCCTCCTCTCCCTCCTGTTCTCGGCCGGTCTTCCGGCTGCCCTGCTGATTTCTGCGCCCTCGATGGCCCAGGTCACATCCAATGATGACGCATTGCCCGCAGCGGCACCCGCGTCAAAGCCTGCAGCCCAGAAAGCGGCCAAAAAGCCTGCCCAGGGCAAGAGCCATGCGGATAAGCCTGCCCATACGTCCCCGCATAAAGCGCAGGCGCATGATGAATCCCCGAGCCCCGCAGAAAAGAATGCGCCGACCGGCAAGGCTGTCGTCAAACCGGCCCCTGCACCCTCCCATGCTCCCGCCGCCCAGCGTGTCGGTGCACCGCCCGATGTTCCCCCTCAACCTCCGCGCCCGGTCGTCATTCCGCCTCCCGGCGTGAAAGTACCAACCCATCCTCCCGTCCCGCCTGAAGAAATCAAGCCGGACCCCGAGGCCAAGGGCAAGGTTGAAAAACAGGCGAAAGGCCTTCGTGTCCTGTTCGATGCCAATAGCAGCGGCATGAGCCCGGCCATGATCGAAGCGGTACAGAGCGAAGCCCGACAGCTCGCCACGCAGCCCACCTTGCGGATTACGCTTTGGTCCTCGGCGAGTGGCTCGACAGAAGATCTTTCAACGCCGCGTCGCATCGCGCTTGCGCGCGCGCTTGCCGTGCGCTCGATCCTAATCCGTGAGGGTGTGGCCACAACGCGTATCTACCCACGCGCAACCGGCCTGGCCCAGCCGGGCTCCAACCCGCCCGACCGGCTCGACATTGTTGCCGAAGGGAGCGTTCCCGCCCCGTCTTCAGAAGCACAGTTCGGAACCGAACCGAGGACCTCCACGCCATGACCCGCCCGACGCTCTATCTTCTGCGCATGGGGATCTTCCTGATCCTTGTCGCTGCCGTTGCCGCCCTTCTTGGCAAGACGCTCTACGCCGCCTTCTTCGCCAACCCTATGCTCGACGGTCTGATCCTGGGCGTACTCGTCATCGGTATCCTGTGGAATCTGCGCATCGTCCTCCGGCTGATGCCGGAAGTGAAATGGGTGGACCAGCTGCGCGTCAATCGCACCGGCCTCGCCCAGCCTGCCCCGCCGCGCCTGCTCGGCACGCTGGCCCGCAACCTGGCAGCGCGCACCACGACCGGGCGCCTCAGCCTGTCGCACCAATCGGCTCAGGCGACGCTCGACAGTCTCTCGGGTCGTCTGGACGAATCGCGTGATATCTCGCGCTACATGACCAGCCTGCTCATCTATCTGGGCCTGCTCGGCACGTTCTACGGGCTGCTGCTCACGGTCAGTTCCATCGCCGGGGTGATCGGCGGCATGAACGTGGGTGATGGCAATCTGGACGCCATGTTCGGCCAGCTGAAATCAGGCCTCGCAGAGCCGCTCAAGGGCATGTCCACCGCTTTCTCGGGCTCGATGTTCGGTCTGGCAGGCGCGCTCATCCTCGGCTTCCTCGACCTCAATGCCGGCCAGGCTCAAAACCGCTTCTTCAATGAAGTCGAGGAATGGCTCGTCGGCATTACCAAGCAGGGCGGCGCCCTGATCGAGGGGGGCGATGCTTCCGTACCGGCCTATGTGCAGGCCCTCCTCGAACAGACCGCCGAGAACCTCGAGACCCTGCAGAATGTCGTCTCGCGCAGCGAGGAAAGCCGCATGCAGCAGCTTCAGGTCATGGACGGACTGCAGGAGCGCCTCAAGGCCATGACCGACCTGCTTCAGTCCAACCAGAAGATGATGAGCCGTGTGGCCGACCAGCAGGCCCTGCTTGGGCCTTTCCTGAAACATGTGGGCGAGGCTACCACCCCGGGCACCGCCGCCTTCAATGACGCCAAGGACAGCCGCGAGCAGTTCGGCCGCATCGAGGGGCATATCATACGCCTCATCGACGAACTCCATAGCGGGCGGGCGCAGATGGCCGGAGAGATCCGCAATGATCTGCGTGTTCTGGCCCGCACTATCGCCGCCACCAGCCCCGGAGGCTCGACCTCCATTCCTCCGGCAGCACAGTAAGACGGGGAGGCTCTCATGGCTCGACGCTCCCGACGCAGCTCCCATGGGGGAGAACTCAATGCCTGGCCCGGCTATGTGGATGCGCTTTCCACCCTGCTCATGGTCGTCACCTTCGTGCTGCTCGTCTTCGTGCTCGGCCAGCAATTTCTCTCCGTCGCCCTGAGCAAGCGGACGCACTCGCTCGATACGCTGCGTCAACAGCTGGCTGCCCTGCAGCAGACGCTTTCGATGACGGAAGCCAAGAACACCCAGCTCAACGCCATGGTGGCCAGCCTCACCACCGACAGAGACAGCGCGAAGCGCCAGGCCGATGCCCTTACCCAGCAGCTCGCCACGCTGAATGGCACCATTGCCGAAAAGGAACAGGCCCTCGCCGCTGCCGGTCAGGCGACGCAATCCGATCAGGCGACCATAGCCCAGCTCAAGTCGCAGCTCGAGCAGCTGAACCAGCAGCTCCTGGCCATCGGGCAGGCACTCGATATCGCCAAGAAGGATGTCAGTGCGCGCGACCAGCAGATCACCGATCTGGGCAACAAGCTCAATGTGGCGCTCGCCGATAAGGTGAATCAGCTCAAGCGCTATCGGTCAGAGTTTTTTGGCCGTCTTCAGGACATCCTGAAGAACCAGAAAGGCGTGGAAATCGTCGGCGATCGATTCGTATTCCAGAGTTCCATTCTCTTCCCCCAGGGAAGCGCCGATCTGACGCCGGAAGGCGAGAAGGAAATCGCAGCGCTCGCCCATACCTTCAAACAGGTTTCAAGCCAGATCCCGACCGATATTCCCTGGATCTTGCGGGTGGACGGCCATGCCGACAAGCAGCCTATCCATACGGCCTTCCCGAGCAACTGGGAGCTGTCGAGCGCACGCGCGATCACCGTGGTCAAGGTGCTGATCCGTGAAGGGGTTGATCCGCATCATCTCGCCGCCACCGGTTTCTCGGATTATCAGCCCCTCGATCAGCACAATACGGCAGCCGCCTACACCCGAAACCGTCGTATCGAATTCCGCCTCACAGATCGCTGAAAACACGGCCCGTCCGGGCAAGGAAACGTCAGGGAGAAATCGCTTGGCAGCGGTTTCTCCCCAATGACAAGAACGGCGCAATCGCTTATGTATCGCGCCATGACCGGCACGCCCCTCTCCCAGATCCGCAATTTCTCGATCATCGCCCATATCGATCACGGCAAGTCCACGCTGGCTGACCGTCTGATCCAGGCCTGCGGTGCGCTTACGGCACGAGAAATGAAGGAGCAGGTGCTCGATAATATGGAGCTCGAGCAGGAGCGCGGCATCACCATCAAGGCGCAGACCGTGCGCCTGACCTACCCGGCCAAGGATGGCAAGACCTACATCCTGAACCTCATGGACACGCCGGGCCATGTCGATTTCGCCTATGAGGTCAGCCGCTCCCTCGCAGCCTGCGAAGGCTCCATTCTGGTCGTCGATGCGTCCCAGGGTGTCGAGGCCCAGACGCTGGCCAATGTCTATCAGGCGATCGACGCCAATCACGAGATCGTCCCGGTCCTGAACAAGGTCGACCTGCCCGCCGCCGATGTCGAGCGCGTGCGCGCCCAGATAGAGGAAGTGGTCGGCATCCCCGCCGATGACGCCGTCGAGGTCTCCGCCAAGACCGGACTGAACATCGAAGGCGTGCTCGAGGCCCTCGTCACACGCCTGCCCCCGCCGAAAGGCGACGCCAACAAGCCGCTCCAGGCCCTGTTGGTCGATAGCTGGTACGACCCTTATCTCGGCGTGATCATCCTGGTGCGCATCATGGAAGGTACGCTCAAGCGGGGCGACAAGATCCGCATGATGCAGGCGGGCTCGACCTATCATGTCGATCAGGTGGGCGTGTTCCTGCCCAAGATGACGGCGGTCGAAACGCTCGGCCCTGGCGAGATGGGCTACATCAACGCGGCCATCAAGACCGTGGCCGATGTGGCAGTGGGCGATACCGTCACCCTCGATCGTACCCCTGCCGACAAGCCTCTGGCGGGATTCAAGCCGTCCATTCCCGTGGTGTGGTGCGGCCTTTTCCCCATCGACGCCGATGATTTCGAAAAGCTGCGCGACTCGCTCGCCAAGCTGCGTTTGAACGACGCGTCATTCCATTTCGAAGCAGAGACCTCGGCCGCGCTCGGCTTTGGCTTCCGCTGCGGCTTCCTCGGTCTGCTGCATCTGGAGATCATCCAGGAGCGTCTGTCGCGCGAGTTCAATCTCGACCTGATCGCGACTGCACCGTCCGTCGTCTACAAGATGCATCTGACCAACGGCACTCAGGAAGATCTGCATAATCCGGCCGACATGCCCGACCCCGGCAAGATCGAGAAGATCGAGGAGCCGTGGATCAAGGCGACCATACTGGTGCAGGACGAGTATCTGGGCAGCGTGCTCACGCTCTGCAGCGAGCGTCGAGGCATCCAGATGGATCTGACCTATGTCGGCAACCGCGCCATGGCCGTCTATCGCCTGCCGCTCAACGAGGTCGTGTTCGATTTCTATGACCGCCTCAAATCACTGACACGCGGCTATGCCAGCTTCGATTACCAGATCGATGGCTATGAGGAGAGCGACCTCGTGCGCATCTCCATCCTGGTCAATCAGGAGCCGGTCGATGCGCTCGCCTTCGTCGCGCATCGCACGGTTGCCGAGACGCGTGGCCGTGCCATTTGTGGCAAGCTCAAGGATCTGATCCCCCGACAGCTCTTCAAGATTGCGATTCAGGCCTCCATCGGCTCGCGTATCATCGCGCGTGAAACGCTTGGCGCGCTGTCGAAGGACGTGACGGCCAAGTGCTATGGTGGCGATATCTCGCGCAAGCGCAAGCTTCTGGAAAAGCAGAAGGAAGGCAAGAAGCGCATGCGTCAGTTCGGCAAGGTCGAAATCCCGCAAAGCGCCTTCCTTGCCGCGCTCAAGATGGACTGACCCTGAAGGGTCCAACAAAACCAAAAAAGGATTCTGTCATGGCTTCCACTGCCGCCATCCTCTTCATCCGCAATGATGCTGACGATATCGGTTGGTGGATCGCCTATCATCTTGCAGTAGGGTTCGACACGCTCATCATCCATGATGATCGCTCGACCGATGGCAGTTGGGAGATCATCCGTGCCGCTGCCGAGCTCTATCCGATAGAAGCGCATCGTGTGCCGGCCTCGGAAGACAGCTATCGCGATCGTCGCTCGACCGCCTATACGCAAGCCATTGCAGCCTGCCGCTCCCGGTTCGACTGGGTGATTTGCCTCGAGAGCGACGAATACGTGCTGCCGGAAACGGAAGACCGGATAGGCGCATTCCTCGATCGCTTCCCCGATGCCGATGCCGTCACCCTCAACTGGTCGATTTTCGGCGCGAACGGCCATGCTGCCCGAACCCGTGAAGCCCCCATCGCAGCCTACACGAAGCGCGCACCGCTCGATTTCGCCGATCATCGACTGGGCAAGACCTTTCTTCGCCCCCAATGCGTCCACGACCACTTTATCGATGGCTGTCACTGGGCCGTCAGCCCCGGCAGGCATGTCCATGCCACTGGTCTGGCGTTCTCGCCTGAAGCGCCTCCCGTCTGGGAGGGGGCGCGTATTCTGCACTATGTCGCGCGCAACAGAACCCATTACTCCCGTCGGCGCGCGCATCTGACCAACCAGACCGACGTTCCCGATCTGTGGGGCCATTTTGATCGCAACGATGAGGAAGACCTCGCCGCGCAGCGTTTTCTTGCGGCTACACGCCACCATGCGGCGCGTATCGCCCATGTCATGCTCGAAACGCTTTTCTGGCGCATCCGCGCGGATATACGCGACCATAGCGCCAGCTTTCTGCCTCAGACCGTTTTCGCGATCCGTGACCATGAGAGCGTGCCTGCCCCGTCAAGCCTGCGCCATGCGATGCTGAGCACGGAAGACGGCCAGATCCTCGCCATCGACCGTGAAACACAGGCCCTCATTCTGCGCTCTCCCGGCCAGAGCGGGACGGCACACGAGCCGGTATGGCTCATCTCCGAGGAGATCGAGGCCGATGAGAGCGCCCAGCCGCCGCGCGGTCCAGGCCAGACCGGTCTGCTTCTGGCGGACAGCGGTAAAGGCTTTCCGCTCACCCACAGCCAGATTCTGACCAACTGGTATCCGGTCGATATCCGCCTCGCCTCCGCACACGGCTCAGACGGGTCAGATGAATACTCTTCCGGGGACATGACCGCACTCGTGCTGTTCTCTCCTCTTACCGCCCATGCCATTGGGCTGGACGGGGAAGGCGCGATCACACTCGAAGCACCGCAGCCCCTGCACTTCATTCCCCGGCCAGTCCCGCCGCAGCATAGCCTCGCCGCAGCGTTGCGCGCCTATCAGGCACTACGGAGTCAGGGAAATAGTTTCCGGGATTTCTGTCTCGGGATCGATCTGCTGCGTACGCCTCAGCCGGAGGCCATGGCCTGCGCCATCGCCCATCTCGACCCCGCTGCCCGCAACATGCTCGAGACACGTTACACAGGGCTCATCCCCCTCTGGTTGACCACGCCCTAGGCCCGGTCCGGGCGCGCACCGCCCATCGGAACTCCTTTCTCGCAAGTTCGTAATCACGGGACGACGATTGTCTGGGGTCCGGGAGCGCCCTGCCGCGCCTGGCGCGCGGTATCACAGCGCGCATCCTACCGCCTCGACCATGACACAGCAGAAAGGCAGCGCACGTGGCAGAACCCGGAACATCCCCCCAAAGGGCACCACGACACCCCGTGCGCCACGCCTTTGCCATAGGCACAGGAGCACTCGCCGGGCTCATCATTCTGCTGATCGTGTTCTGGAACTGGGACTGGTTCGTTCCCCTTGTGGACCGCCGTGCCAGTGCCGCCCTGCATCGTCCGGTCAGCATCGCCCATCTACATGTCCGGCTCGGATTCACAACAACCGTTTCGGTGGATGATCTGCAGATTCGCCAGCCGGAAGGGTTCGAGGGCGAGAAAGAGCTTTTCGCCAGCGCGCGCAAGGCCACCGTCTCGGTCAATGTCTGGAACTACCTGACGAATAAAGGGCTCGAAATCCCCCTGATTGCCCTCGATACGCCCAGAGGCGATATCGTGTCTCTGGCAAATGGCAGGAACAATTACAGCTTCACCGATCCCGACGCGAAGCCCGCACCTGCCACCCAGAGCAAGGCCGCCCCTTTGCCCAAGATCGGCGACGTGATCATCACTGATGGTGATATCCGTGTGGCCCTGGCCAAGCTGAAGACGGACATGCACGTGCTTCTGCACACCACCCCGTCCAAAGGCGACCAGGATGGCAGCATTGTCATCGACCTGAAGGGGCGCTACGCCCAGGCGCCAATCAGCGGCCATATCGTTGGGGGATCCCTTCTGACCCTTACGAATTCGAGCCGTCCCTATCCGATCGATGCGCGTCTCGAAAACGGTCCAACCTATGTGACGCTTCGCGGTACAGTGGATGATCCGCTGCACTTCAAGGGCACAAAGCTCGTCCTGCATTTCGCCGGACCCGATATGGCTTTGCTCTACGGGTTGACCGGTATCCCGATCCCCCAGACGCCCTCGTACAGCGTTTCGGGTAACCTCGATTACACAGCCGCCCATATCCGCTTCACGAATTTCGCCGGCAAGATGGGGTCATCCGACATCGGCGGTACCATATCGGTCGACCCGCAGACCAAGCCGATCACAGTTGATGCCAATCTCTTCTCGCATCATGTGGATCTCAAGGATCTGGGCGGATTCATCGGTGCCAAGCCCGGGCATCAGGAGAGCAAGGCAGCCTCAGCGAGCGACCGTATCCTGCCCTCAACCCCGATCAATGTGCCCAAGCTCAACTCGGTCAATGCCCATCTGGTCTATAAAGGTGATCGCATCGAGAACAAGGACATGCCGCTCGATAATATCCTTGCGGATATCGCGGTGCAGGATGGATCGATCACCATCAACAAGCTCAATTTCGCCGTCGGCGACGGAACGCTCGGCCTCTCCGGTGCGCTTGACCCCACGGCAAACGGCCAGTTCAAGACCCATTTCAGGGTCGATGTCTCCCGCCTGTCGATCCAGCGTCTGATGAAAGCGACCGAAACCTTCAAGGGACAGGGCACGCTTGGCGGCCACATTACCCTCGCTGCGACCGGCAATTCCATCGCTTCGCTTCTGGCGAATGGCGATGGCGGCGTAACGCTGGTGGTCGATCACGGCGGCGATGTATCAGCGCTGCTCCCCGACCTGATGGGCCTCAAGGTAGGCAGCGCCATTCTCTCCGCACTGGGCATTCCGCAGCGTTCCGACCTCAAATGCTTCATCGCCGACATGCCCCTGCGTCAGGGCATCCTGAGCACGAATTCGCTCCTGCTCATGACAAACAACACCCGGACACTCGGTGGTGGCACCGTGAACATGCGCAACGAAACGCTGGATTATCACGTCACCACGCGTTCGACCTCGTTCAACATTCTGTCCTTCCCAGGCCGGGTGAACATCACAGGCCCGCTCAAGAGCCCGAACATCATGCCCGGTGCCGAAATCATCGGTCGTGCGGCGGCCACCGCAGGGCTCGCTATCGCCTTCCCGCCCGCAGCCCTGCTGCCCACCATCCAGTTTGGCGTTGGCAAGGGGAGCGCTTGTGAGGACGCCCTCGGCCAGGCTAATGCGGCGCCTGCTGCCGGGATCAAGCCCGGTGCCACGACGGGCAGCGGCGCCCCAACGGTAACGCCTTCTGCTCAGGGGCATGCGGTTCCGGCGAGAAAGCTGAGCCGCAAAGAGGTCCACTCGGTCTGGCAGAACCGTCTGAAACAGAATTGAGGCGATCAAGACGATTGATCGGCGCGCGCCATCCTGCCAGTCTGGCTCTATGGCGCGCCTCCCTTTTCTTCTGAGCTTTGTCCTGTGTCTGGCTGGTTGCGAGACCGCACCTTCCGCGCCCCGCGCCGAGACGGCTTCCGGCCTGCCGCCGGTCATCCTTATCTCGATCGACGGTTTCAGGCCTGACTACCTGCACGCGGGCCAAACCCCCACATTGGATGCTCTGGTAGACAGAGGCGTATCTGCCCCCATGCGCCCGTCTTTCCCCTCGGTAACGTTTCCCAATCACTATACACTCGTCACCGGTCTGCGCCCTGACCATCATGGCGTGATCGGCAATACCATGACCGATCCGGATATTCCCGGCGAGACCTTCAGCGTGAGCCAGAAGACAGGGCTCGATGATCCCCGCTGGTGGGATAACGGAACCCCCGCCTGGGTCACCGCCCAGATGCATGGTCTGATGACAGCCTCCATGTTCTGGCCGGGCTCGGATGTCCCCATCCTCAATACACGCCCGGATATCTGGTACCATTTCGACGCAAGGCGCAGTCCTGCCCAACGGGTCGAAACCGTACTCTCGTGGTTCGACCGCCCCGTGGAGAAACGCCCTGCTCTATCCTTGCTCTATTTCGACGGTGTCGATCATGCCGGGCACAAGACGGGTCCTTTCTCTCCCCAGACCAGAGCGGCCACGCAAGAGGTCGATACTGCCCTTGCCACCCTTCTGACTGGTCTGGCGGAGCGTCATATCGCTGCGAACATCCTCATCGTCTCCGATCACGGGATGGCAGCCCTCAGCCCGCAGCGTGTCATTCCCCTGACGAACCTCGCCCCCTCAGGAAGCATGTCGGTCGTGACCTCGGGCCCCTATGCCGGCATCAACCCCGTGCCGGGTCATGAACGGGATCTGGCACGCGCGCTTTCTGCGCCTCATAACCATGTCACCTGCTGGCCGCGCGCCCATATTCCAGAGCGGCTTCATTATGGCACCAACCCACGTGTACCGGCCTGGCTCTGTCTCGCCGAGACCGGTTGGACGCTCACCCGCGAACCCCATGAACACGTCAATGCCGGAGGCCATGGCTATGACAATGCCTCTCCGGACATGCTGGCCAGCTTCATAGCGTCCGGTCCTGCTTTCCAGTCGCATCGGGTACTGCCCACGATTGATAATGTGGATGTCTATCCTTTGACCATGATGCTGCTTGGCCTGCTTCCCGAGAACTCCGATGGTTCTCTGGCCCCGCTTCAGGCCGGTCTGCGCGACAGCTATCGTGCCATTCAGTAGGTTCATCCAGCTTGCCCCTTGCAGACAGGCCAAGGCTCTTGTCGCCAGGGCCACTCCCCCCCTAGAAGGGCGCGACGCCTGACCCCTGCCCGGAGCCGCCATCCCGTGACCCCCTCTCCCCTCACTACCTGGCTGGATCGCCGCTTCCGGATTGCTCAACGAGGCTCGACAATCCAGCGTGAAATCCTGGCGGGACTCACGACCTTCGGTGCCATGGCCTATATTATGGCCGTCAATCCGGCGATCATGGCCAAGGCGGGCCTTCTTCCGCATGACATGATCATGACGACCATCGCAGCGGCCATCTGTGGCACCTTGCTGATGGCCCTTTTTGCCAACATGCCGATCGCTCTCGCGCCTGCCATGAGCAGCAACGCCATTTTCGCGCAGATCGTCGTACATCAGATGCATGTCGACGTACGCACGGCATTCACGATCGTCCTGTTCGGGGGGATCGCCTTCACCGCCCTTTCTGTGACACGTCTGCGCCATCGCATCATCCAGGCCTTTCCCGAACCGATCGTTCTGGGCATTCAGGTCGCGATCGGGATCTTCATCGCCCGCCTGGGCATGGTCACGGGCGGGCTGGCCGTAGGTGCGCCCGATGGATTTCATTTCGGGGCGCTGACCGATCCCTCGGTTCTGCTCACCCTGTTCGGGTTGTTCCTCGCCAGCGTCCTCCTCGTGTTACGCGTTCCGGCTGGAATGCTGATCGCCATTCTTGCGGTGACTCTCGCCAGCCTGTTTGTCCACAAGAACGGTCACACCGTGGCAAGCCTGCCCGAGCATTTCATGGATTGGCCGCATTATCCGACCCATCTTCTTTTCCCGTTCAATTTTGGTGATTTCTTCTCACATCTCGATCTGCTTCTGCCGATCACCCTCTATTTCCTGATCAGCGATTTCTTCGACGCGACAGGCACAATGTACAGCGTGGCCAACCGTGCGAGACTGACCAAGCCGGATGGCACCACCCTCCTCGGTCGAGCGGCTTTCGCGGCCGATGGTTCGGCCAGCATCATCGGTTCCGCGCTCGGGACCAGCACCGTCTCCGCCTATGTCGAGAGCCTGGTCGGGGTCGAGGCAGGTGGCCGCACGGGACTTACGGCGCTGACCGTCGCCCTGCTTTTCGCGGCGTCCTCCGTACTTTGGCCCCTGATCGTGATGATACCCGCCGAAGCTACGGCCCCTGTTCTCATCTTGGTAGGGCTCTCCATGCTCTCGGCGCTCGGACAGGCCGCCAACAGCTCTCAGGAGGCACTCCTGACGCCTGCTTTCATGCTTCTCATTGCCGTCCTGACCGGCAATTTCATGATCAGCCTCGCTCTTGGCCTGCTCTTCTATTCTCTGCTGCTGCTGGTCACCCGGCAGTTTGTCCGCCTCACGCCCATGGTCCTCGGACTGGACGCTGTCTTCATTTTCTATCTCGTGCTGACGAGCCACACCGGGATCGGACAAGGCGGCTAGGCGCAAGGCGCGGCCCTGGCATCACGGCCGTGCTCGTCATGTTGTGAAGGAGGGGGAACGTAACGCGGCCTCCCGAAGATCGTTGACACAGGCAAGCAGGGACGCCCCGCCAGGAGTCCCGCAGCAATGAAAAAGGCTTGCCCCTATGTCATCCCCCGTAACCGCCTCTCCCCTGCTCAAGGCCCTCGCCCCTCTGCGCGAGGAATTCGTCGCGCTACGCCATGATCTCCATACCCATCCAGAACTGGGGTTCGCTGAAAAGCGGACGAGCGACATTGTCGCGACCAAGTTGCAGGACTGGGGCTATACGATTGAGCGTGGCTTCGCCGGTACCGGACTTGTGGCGACCCTGCGCCAGGGAGCCGGCGGGAAGGTCATTGGTCTACGCGCCGAAATGGATGCCTTGCCGATCCTCGAAAAATCCGGCGTGGCGTGGCAGAGCGCCCAGGAAGGCGTATCCCATATGTGTGGCCATGACGGGCACACCACGATGCTGCTCTGCGCCGCAAAATATCTTGCGGAAAAACGCCCATTCGACGGCACATTGCACCTGATCTTCCAGCCTGCCGAAGAACTGCTTTGCGGTGGTAGTCGCATGATCGATGACGGACTCTTTGCCAAATATCCGTGCGATATCCTGTTTGCCCAGCACAACATGCCGGGCTTTCCGAGCGGCAACTTCTACTTCCACAAAAGCGCCGCCATGGCGTCTTCGGACACCGTGAAGATCACGATCGCGGGCAAGGGTGGACACGGGGCCATGCCCCAGAAAGCGAAAGACCCGGTCCTCGCCTGCGCACAACTCGTCATGGCATTGCAGAGCATCGTTTCGCGCAATATCGACCCGTTCGCGCCCGCCGTCGTCACGATCGGCGCCCTCAACGCGGGGAGTGCCGCCAATGTCATTCCCGAAAAAGGCACGCTTCTTCTGACTGTGCGGACCATGACGGCAGATGTGCGCCAGCGCGTCCTCGACCGCATCAGCGCCATTGCCACCCATACTGCCGAAACCTTCGAATGCGAGGCCACCATCGAGCATCTCAATGGCAGTCCGGTACTGAACAACAATGCACGCGCGATCGATTTCGCGCGCGCCACGGCACAGGACATCGTCGGGGCGGATCATTGTCATGATTGCCCGCCATTCATGGGAAGCGAGGATTTCGCCTTCATGCTCGAGGCGCACCCCAATGGCTGCTACTGGTTTATCGGCAATGGCACCGAGGGCTGCAACGGCGTGCCGCTTCATAATGGCGGCTTCGACTTCAACGACGACAATATACTTCCCGGCGCCGCGCTCTTCGTCGGTCTGGTCGAGCGATATCTTGCACCGCAGGGCTGATCCCCCTGCAAGGAGCCCCCGGGCTGGCTCATGACGCCAGCCCTTCACTCTCGCGCTCAATTCTTGCGCGTTCCGCGGAATGGCGCTCGCAGCAGCACATATTCCGCCTGACGGTTCATAAGGCCTGACGATACAGTCCCACCATTTCCTCTTCGGTGATAGCTACCGGGTTGTTCACCAGAACACGGTGCTGGGTGATGGCATCAGCGGCGAGAATTGGGAGATACTCCTCAGTCACACCGACATCACGGAGCCGTCGTGGCATCTGGGCCGCGTCCATCAGAGCCTCCAGTGCGCTGATAAAGGCCTCCGCACGCGTGGACACGTCTCCCTCCGAGGGAAGGCCGATGGCATCGCCAAGCTCGGCGTAGAGCGCTGCACATGCGCGCGCGTTGAAACGCAGGACAGGGGCAAGCATCAACGCATTGGACAGACCGTGAGGCACATGGAAATACCCGCCCAGAGGATAGGCCATGCCATGGACCAACCCAACGGGCGAGTTTGCAAAAGCCTGCCCTGCCAGCATGGCACCCAGCAGCATGGCTTCGCGTGCGCCACGATGACGGGGCTCACGACAGGCTGTAACCAGATGGCGGAAGAGCAGAGCCAGAGCCGAACGTGCAAGATGATCCGAAACAGGATTTTTACGTACGCGTCCTGTATAGGCCTCGATCGCATGGACCATGGCATCCACACCAGTCGCAGCCGTATGGGACGCAGGCAGACCGAGTGTCAGCTCAGCATCCAGAAAGACCTGATCAGCGAAAAGCGGTGCAGAAACGACCCCTGATTTGTGAGTGCCCTCCCGCGTAATCACCGCGACATTCGTAACCTCCGAGCCTGTACCCGCCGTCGTCGGGACCAGAATCAAGGGCAGCCGCCCCCCCTTGACCTGATCGACCCCATACATCTCGGAAAGAGGCTGCTTCGCACCCATCAGGATTGCGGCGAGTTTCGCCACATCCAGGGATGACCCACCGCCCACACCGAGCACAGCCTCGATCTTTGCCGCCTCCCCGGCCGCCACACAATTCTGGAGGATCGCTTCAGAGGGGTCGGCGACAACCTGATCATAAAGCGTCACCTCGAATCCTGCCTCCTGGAGCGACTCGATCAGCGGCGCGACAAGCCCTGAGCGCGTCAGACCGGAATCGGTGACGAACAACACACGGCGTATAGCCCATTGAGCACGCAGGGCGGCGCCAATCCGACCGGCAACCCCCCACTCCATGGTGATCTTGGGCACCGTCTCGAATGTGAATGGCTTGATGGACATGATCGATACTCCCTCGCCCTCTGGCTTGGCAGCGCAAAGCACGCCCCCGACACAACACGGCGAAACGCCTCGACCTTGAGCGCCGGGAGTGGGAAAACCCCGCTTCGATACGAACACTGCCTCGGATGACCCGCCTTTGCATGGGACGCCGTGACGGATCAGGAAAAATCACGGGATCGATCGTGCCACGCCGACACGCACCACGCACGTGAAACCAGTCAGCTTCAGACAATCGTGACTTCCTTCACCGCCTCAGCCACGCCGTACGCCCCCAGGAGAACCCGCGACCCGTGCGCGTCCCTGCTCAGGTCGTATCACCGGCTCTGCAACGGCGAGACATGAGGCACGGCGCTGGTAGGGCGCATCTGCTGCAGCGTCCATTTCTCCTGTATTTTTCCCTATTATTACGCTTAAAATCTAAAATATTTTTACAAACGCAGTGTTCGCCTATTTTTGAACACAATATTTTCGTCCATAATGTGGGTGATACCGGGAGCGTGATGCAAAACTTCCCCGGTATCGCCCACGATTTATAGTCGTTTTTGAAAAATTAATGAACGACCGGGGTCAAAAATCCCCATCAATGCCATGACGCGCCGCGAAACAATGCCTGCGAGCCTGCGGCCACTCCAATACGTTGCGCTGGTGTGTTGAGCTCCGCGCCAGAGCTATGCTGGTTGGCGGGCCAGGAACGCCGCCATGGCCTTATGCGCCGCTCCCGCATCGCGTCCCAGCGCCATCAGCGCTGGAATCTGACCGGGCTTACGCAGCAGGCTGGCGGCCAGCTTGAGCGGCGAGATACCGCCGCCTTCCAGCACATCGCAAGCCGCAGGAGGCAGATCGCGGCGCGAATCATCGCACACAACCCGGAGCACCGCGAAAGGCAGCCCAGCTCGGGCAACGACCCCGCTCTCCATATCGACAGCCAGACAACCCGTGCGGGCATGAAGGCGCTCCTTCTCCGCGGCCGTGGCGATCAGTCCGTCGCTATGCAAAAGCCCACCATGAAGCACGCCGGTGTGCCCCACGCCAAAACGACGCGACAGCGCCCCCTCGGTCTTCGCCGGCATTCCGTCCACGAGCACCCATTGCGGAATGATCAGGGCTCCTGGCCTCAGGTCAGGAGCAAGGCCCGCCGCACAACCAAATGACAGCAGCGCAGTCGCTCCTGCCGCGAGAAGCCGCTCGACGCCCTGACGTGCCCCCTCTGCAGTTGCGCCACTGATCGCGATGGGTGAGCCGGGACTATACGGCCTGATCAGCCGCGCCTCAGCCTTCAGACCAACCAGAATACCCAGCATGTCAGAAACCGTGCTCGACCCGACCGGAATTGCTCAACCCGAGATTGCGGAAACGCGACAAGGCCATGAGAGGGAAGAACTGCTTGTAGCCGTGATAACGCAGATAAAAGACCTTGGGGAAACCGACCGCATTATAGGGCTGTTCTTCCCACTCACCTTGACCATTCTGCTGCGCAACGAGATAGGACACGCCGCGCTTGACGACCGGTGTCTCGCGACGCCCGACTGCCATCAGCCCCAAAACGGCCCAGGCTGTCTGAGTCGGCAGGCTCTTGTCATACTCCCCCGGTGTGGCCCCCTCGTAAGAGGCACAATCCTCACCCCAGCCACCGTCTTCACGCTGGACGCTCTCGAGCCATTCCACAGCACGCAGCACGGCAGGATCATCATGCGGCACACCGGCGATATTGAGAGCGCAGAGAACCGACCAGGTACCGTAGATGTAGTTGGTGCCCCAACGGCCAAACCAGCATCCTTCCGGCTCCTGCTCGCGACGCAGATAATCGAGGCCACGCTCGATCACCGGGCGATCCTCAGGAAACCCCAGTTCGCACAGGAAGGACACGCAACGGGCCGAGACATCGGCGGTGGGAGGGTCGAGCAGCGCGCCATGATCAGCAAACGGAATATGGTTCAGCGCATCGAGATCGTTATCGATATCGAACGCACCCCAGCCGCCATTCGTGCTCTGCATTCCCACGATCCATTCACGGGCGCGGGAAATTGCTTCCTTGTTGCCGTCAGGATCCTCGCGATTGAGCAGCATGCCCACAACGGCCGTATCATCGACATCGGGATAGTAGTCGTTTTCATATTGGAAGGCCCATCCGCCTGGACGGACATCCGGGCAGTTGATCGCCCAGTCTCCCTTCACGTTCAGAATCTGCCGTTTGCGCAGCCAGTCCATGCTGCGCTGGAGCTTTTCTCTCGTTTCCTTCGGGCGTGTCGCATCCGGACCCGACGCCGCCTCAGCCATGGCAAGCCCGGAAAGACCCGTATCCCAGACCGGCGACACACAAGGCTGGCAATAGGTTTCGTCGCCATTGGTGACGAGCAGATCCTGAATGCCCTTCCAGGCCAGTTCCACGCGCGGGTCGTTATCCGGAACGCCCATACCGCGATACATCATCACGACATTGGCCATGGCAGGATAGATCGCTCCCAGCCCGCCCTCGCCCAGACGGGGCTCGATGAAGTCGAGAGCGGCCTTGACAGCCTTCTTACGCAGCGCTGCGGGGAAGCGCGGCTCAATGGGGCGCAGCACCGTATCGACCTTCTTGAACACATGACCCCAGATCGACCGGTAGGGTCCGCGAATCCAATCCTTCACCTCTTCAGGCGGGGTGACGAACAGTTCCTGGATATGGATGTTGCGCGGATTGATGGCGCGCGGCTCGAGGGTCCGGAGGACCAGCATGGGTGCCACGACGCTGCGTGACCAGTAGGACATGTTCCACATCGAGAACAGGGCCGCCTTGGGCATCAGCATCAGTTCGACCGGCATGACCGGCGTCGCGCGCCAGGGAACCTCACCAAACAATGCCATCTGAATGCGGGTAAAGACATTGGCCCGCGCGGCACCGCCACGGTCGAGAATGGCCTCGCGGGCGCGCTGCATATGCGGGGCGTTGATATCATCCCCGATCGCCTTCAGGGCGAAATACGCCTTCACGGAAGCAGAGAGATCGAAGCCGCCATCATGATAAAGCGCCCAGCCACCATGAGACCCCTGGGTACGGCGCAGATAGACGCCAATACGCGCCTGCTTGGCGTCATCGATCCGGTCGAGATAATGCTCGAGCAGCACGTATTCGGCCGGGATGGTGGCATCGGCTTCGAGCTCGAAAACCCAATGTCCATCGTCATTCTGCCTGTCGGACAGCGCGGCATGGGCAGAATCGATAGCCTGACGCACCTGGCCCATATCCGCCTCGGCCGGAATTTCGGCTTCGTGACGCTCCAGAACGTCGGAATAGATCAACATTGCCCGCCCTTGTCCTTTTTGCAGTTCGGTTTCGTTGTCAGAGGCCCAGAGCCCTGATGGCCTCTGAACCAGAACGGATCGCCCCCTCAATGGTCGAGGGGAAACCCGTCTGGGTCCAGTCCCCGGCCAGGGCCAGATTCTCCAGCGCTGTCCGGGCCTGCGGTCGCAGGCGATCCTGTGCCGGGGTCGCGGCAAAGGTCGCCCGTTTTTCACAGACCAGACGCACAGGCGGCACGGCAACCGGCAGGGTTTCGACCAGCACCGGCCCGACGGCCTGACGGATTTCCGACCAGATCGTCGCGATCAGTTCGTCATTATCGCGATCAGCATAGCGATTTGCCGCGCTGACAGTCACGGAAAGAATTTCGCCCTTGAGATACACCCATTCTGCTACCCCGCCCACGAGACCGACAAACCCGACCTTGTTGAGCATGCCGCGCGCCTGAACCGGCCCCGGCAGGCGATAATGGACGTTGATGATGCTTTCATACGCATCGGGCGCTTCGAACCCTGGCAGATGAGCCTCCAGCACTGTCCGTGCCACGGGCGAGGGGGCTGCAAACACCACCTTGTCTTCAGGTCCAAGCGCGATCGTCTCATTGCCGATCCGCAGCCCGGTGACGCGCCCCTGGGTGACATCCACCCCCGACACGCGCGTACCGCAGCGCACTTCGCCCTGAAGCCGCATGATATGCGCAATCGCAGGGTCTACAAAGCTCTCCGAGAGGCCCTCTGCCGGATACCAAGGGCAGCAGGCGGCCCCGCCCAGAGCGAGTGTCTCGCGCATGATCGCGCCCAGAAGGGCAGCGCTTGCGGTCTTAACAGGCGTATTGAGAGCCGAAATCGCAAATGGCTCGAGCAATCTCTGGCTCATCATGCCATCGCCCAGATATTCGCTGACCGTAGCATCCGGCCCTGCCTTCAGAATACGCCCGAGCATGGCCAGCTCTGACAGTTTCATGCCAGGCACACGGCGATTCCTGGCAAATGCCCAGAAGGGCACACGCCCCTTCGAGAGCTTCAATGTCCAGCCCAGATTGGCGGAGAGATCGAACCAGGGAAAGAGGGGCGCTCCCGGCCCGGTCAGGGTTTTCTCCGCCCCGATCAGCCCCAGATACCGGAATGTCGCCTTGTTGGCCGAGAGCAGCAGATGATTGCCGTTATCGATCCGTGCTCCTAACGCCTTGTCGTAATAGGAGCGTGCACGCCCGCCGCAGGCCGGGCCTGCCTCATAAATCGTGACACCGGCTCGACCGATGACATCGACCGCCGCAGATAGCCCGGCGAGCCCACCGCCGATGATGTGAACATGCGTCATGGTTCAGCCATAATAGGCAAGCAGGGAACGCAATGCGCGCGCAGCCTTGCTGACCTTCACCGGGGTTTCGGGATGGCGCCAGCCACGACGCAGCATCGCCGTGAGAACAGGCCGGTAGGAAGCCGCCATCATGCGTGCCGGTCGCATGGCAACCGAATCGCATTTCTGCATGGCACGGCGTGCCTCCCGAAAATGATCGGCAGCCCGCACCGCCAGGATGCGGGCAAGCGGGTCGAGACCCAGCGCATAAAGCGCTTCCTGTGGATCCAGCGGCACATTGTAGCGCTGCAGCAATTCACGCGGCAGGTACAGACGCCCCCGATCGGCATCCTCCTGCAGATCGCGCAGAATATTGGTCAGTTGCAAAGCCCGACCCAGATGATACGCCACGCGATCGGCTTCTGCTGAGGAATCACCAAAGACCCGTACCGAGAGACGCCCGACGGCAGAAGCAACCCGGTCACAATACAGATCGAGCGTGGCCTCATCTGGCGCCACGATCGGACCGGCAGCATCCATCGCCATCCCGTCGATCACGGCGGCAAAATCCGCCTTGCGGAGGGAAAAGCGCGTGATGGTGGCGACCAGAACCCGGTCAAGCGCATCCTGCGTGGTGCCCTCAAACAGCCGGTCGAGACGCTCATGCCACTCCTTGAGGGCCAGATCCCGATCGGGTACCTGCACATCGCCATCGGCGATGTCATCCACTTCCCGGCAAAACGCATACACGGCAAACATGCCATAGCGCCGCTCGGCAGGCAGGATCTTCATTCCTTTGGCAAAAGACGTTCCGGCACGGGTCACGATCGAGCGGACATGCTCCAGATCGGCCGAAGAACAGCCCAGCACCGCTTCCTGTTGAAACCCGCTCACCGCTTCATCCCTGTGTCCTCTGGCGCGGCGCCTCGGCCGCGCGGCCTTGTCCCAGCCAGATTTGTCCGAATGCCGCGTCGTTCCAGCGCGGCACCATCGAAGTGCAGGGCCTTTTACCCGCAAAAAATCAAACAGCAAAATCCGTTCCGGCCGACCTGCGTTCCGTTCCCGATGCCTCTACCCAACGGAGATGGACCATGCGCCCTGTTGCCCCTGCCGCCCCAATGCAAAAGCCGAAACACTATACGGTTCGGACGCTTCTCGCGACACTTCCGCCCCTTATCGCGCCCTGGCCGCCTCGCCGGGGGAAAAGCGCAGCATGCGTCGCACTTTCCGTAGCGGCCTCCATGAGCCTCGTGCCCCTGACGTCCTCCGTTGCCCACGCCCAGCAAACCGCCTCCGCCCACGCCGATCATCTGCTCAAGGCCGACCGCTCCTGGAATGGCAAGCCCTATGCGAATTATCCGCCCGGCCCTCCTACGCTGAGCATGATCCGCTTGACCATTCCGCCGCACACGGCCCTGCCCTGGCATACCCACCCCGTTCCGAATGCGGGATACGTCCTCTCTGGCCAGCTCACCATCCAGGACAAGGCAAGCGGCGCAAGTCACGTCTTTCACCAGGGCGAGGCATTTGCTGAAAGCGTCGACGACGCCCATCGCGGCGTGTCGGGCGACACGCCTACGATTCTCATCCTCACCTATGCGGGCGGCAATAATCTTCCGACGTCGATCCCCCTGAAAGGCGAGAAGAATGAATACTGAGGGTTCGAGCGCAATTCCGTTTCGAAAATGATTTGACAAGCGAAACGAATGGCCTTTTCCTTGCCGGTATCTGATCCACCGGAGACACGCTCATGACCGCGCCCCTCACACAGGAAGCCAAGGAAGACCTGCTGGAACGTGGGTATTCACGTCGCCATTTCGGTCGCCTGACCACGCTGCTCGGCATGAGCGCTGCCCTGACCCAGTTCGGCTCATCAGCCTTCGCCGCCATCAAGGCGCCTGGTGATGATCCGTTCGTGGGTCATCCCGATATGGTGCGCATCGGCAGCAATGAATGCTGGACCGGTCCCTTCCCGAGCGCTGTCACCGCCGGCCAGGCGCAGGTGCCTTTCGGCAACCGCTACGAGCCCGATCATCTGCGCTCCACCCTCCTGCGCACAGCCTCCTCGGTCGAGAACATCTCTGAAGAGCACATCCTTCCGTGGCCCGGCTCCAGCGATCCTCTCTGTCGTTCGGTCGTGACCTTCTGCTCACCCGAACGTGGACTGGTCACGGCCAACCCGACCTACGAAGCCGCCTGGCGCACCGCCGACTGGATGAAGATCAAGCTCACCCGCGTGCCGCTCTCGGCCCATAACGGCTACGCCACAGACGTGCGGGCCATGCTCAAGGCTGACCCGAATGCGGGCGCCTACTACATCTGCTCGCCCAACAACCCGACAGGCACCGTCACCCCGCTGGAAGACATCGCCTGGCTGGCTGACAACAAGCCCGCTGGCTCGGTCATCATTGTCGATGAGGCGTATATCCACTTCTCGGGCGCTCCGAGCGCGATCTCCTTGGTCAAGCAGGGCAAGGACGTCATCGTTCTGCGCACCTTCTCCAAGATGTTCGCCATGGCTGGCCTGCGCCTTGGTCTTTCCTTCGCCCGTCCGGACCTGCACAAGCGCATGATGCGCTATGACGGCCCGAACATGATCTCGATGCTGAACATCGTAGCCCTCGCCGCAGGCGCCGTGAGTCTGACCCAGACCGATGCCATCAAGGCCCGCCGTGACGAGATGATCGCTGCGCGCAGCATGACCTTCGACCATCTCGCCAAGCGCAATATCCGTATCGTGCCCGGCAGCCAGGCCAATATGTTCCTCGTGGACTGGAAGAAGCCTGCCTCGCAGATGAAGACAGCCTTTGCTGCCAAGAAGGTGGAAATCGGTCGTAACTGGGATATCTGGCCCACCATGTCGCGCGTCAGCGTCGGCTCCATGAAAGATATGGAAGCCTTCTGCGCCGCTCTCGATCAGATCCTGGCCTGAACTTCACTGGTCATGGGGCTCTCGGCCCCATGACTCTTTTTAAAAGGCTACCACTCCGCGATAACCTCTCACGACGATGAGGCTTAGAGGATCAAGCGCCAGTCTATAGGGCGGGACGAAACCGTTATGAACGCGGCTCAGCCAATCAGGGCCTTGCCCCCTCGTAACAGCGCGAACACAGCGTCCCCACGCCCCAACTTGACCCGCCCGGCCACCGGGTCCTCGCGACGCAAACGGGCGGCGAGGCTGTGAGAAAGCGCCACGACAACCGCACAATAGGCCCGCATGCGACGATCGCGCACCAGTCCCGGCAAGTGAACGGCCTGGCGATTAAGATGGTCGACCTCGTCCAGCAAATGGTCAAGAACGCGGCGTAGGCCGGGTTTGCTCCGCGCGAGGAGAACGTCTTCGACCTTTGCCCCCTCCGCCTGGAGCATGTCCTGCGGAAGATAGGAACGATCGAGAGTCCTCAGATCGGAGGTGACATCCTGCAGGTGATTGATCACCTGCAGCGCGCTACAGAGCGCATCCGACAGAGGCAGTGTTTCGGCGCGCTCGCCATGCAAGAGCAGCAAAAAGCGGCCGACCGGATTGGCCGAGAAACGGCAATACCCCAGCAATTCGTCCCAGTTCCGATAGCGGTTCTTGACCGCATCCTGACAGAAAGCCGTGATCAGGTCAGTCGCAGTCTCCAGCGGCACACCTGTTTGAAGCAGATGACGACGCAGGATAACGGCAGTCTGGGCATCGGCTCGATGAGGAGCCTCGGCCTCCCCACGGATGACCGCTTCCATCCCGCGAAGCCGCGCGATCTTCGCTTCAGGGGATAGCTGCGCGTTATCGACCATATCGTCGATGACGCGGGCGAAATTGTAGTAGGCCGAGACATGCGCGCGATTGGTCCTCGCGAAAAGCAGCGATCCGACAGGGAAATTCTCGTCCGAGGCTCCCTTGGCCGATGTCACATCGTGTTCACCCCAGACAGGATCGACAGTCTTGCTCACAGCAGTCATCAGGCGTGAGTCTCCTCGGTGTAGAAACGACTTTTCCACTGGACCCCGCGGCCGCGATGATGATCGACAGCGGAGCCGATCGTGGCTGCCATATAGAAGGCGGCCACCACCGGCAGAGTAAGCGCGCGCAAAGGCGATAGCTTGAAGCGCGATAGCGTGGGGAGAAACGAGAGAATGCACAGGAGCATGGACGCTCCCCCCATGACCCGCACTCGTCCGCGCCCGAACAAGGCAAAATACAACGGGGCAAGCCAGACCAGTGCCATGCCGAGAATGGTGCAAAGCAGGATCACAGGCGAGTAGCGCAACTGCACATAAGCGGTGCGGGCGATCATGCGCCAGATCTCCGCCGCGCCGCGATAGGGCCTGATCGACCATGCAAGCGTGCTGTGGCCCAGATAGAGCCTTCCCCCCGCCTGCTTGATATTGCTCGCCAGGGAACAGTCATCGATCAGCGCACCGCGCACCGATTCGATACCGCCGATACGCTCGAGCATGGTACGACGCACGAGGATGGTCCCCCCTGCTGCACCGGCCACGGCAGAGGTCGGGTCATTCACCTTGTCGAACGGATAGAGCATGGCAAAGAAATAGACGAAAGCAGGCACAAGCAGACGCTCTGCGGCGCTTTCGCAATTCAGCACCACCATTTCCGACACCATGTCGAGCCCGTCACGCAAGGCCTTCTCAACGAGAGTCTGCAGGTGAAGCGCCGAGTGAAGAATGTCCGCATCGGTGAGCAAGATGAATCCCTCAGGGCCAATCTTGTCGAGCGCGACCTGTTCCCCCTGATGCACGGCCCAGAGCTTGCCGCTCCATTCAGGCGGGCGTTCCCGACCGGTCAGGACCGTGAGGCGCCCGTGCGGATCAGGCACATCGCGGGCGAGAGCGCCAGTTCCGTCCGTGCTGCCATCGTCAACCACGACCACGCTCAGCTTTCCCGGATAATCCTGCTGCAGCAGTGTCGCCACACAGGACTGGATCGACTCCGCCTCGTCACGGGCGGGGACAATCACGGCAACATCTGGCCAGAGCGCTTGCTCCGGAGCCGCCGCCGCCGTGAGGCGCGTCCCGGTGCGCCAGAAGCGGCCATGAGCGAAAAGCAATTTGCCCCAGGCTGCCAATGCCGAGGCTGCCATTACATTCCTGATCATTTCGTGGCGATCCGCCCATGTTCGCGAAACCAGGTGACCGCATCGGCCACAGCCTCACGCGCAGGTCTCGGTGCGTAACCAAGCTGCTCCTGCGCCTTGAGAGAGGTGAAAAACATCATCTTCCTGGACATAGCCAGCGTCTCGCGCGTGACGCGTGGCTCGATGCCGAAACCGCGCGCCATCCATTCTGAGACGATGGCCACGGGCTGAAGCCAGGATTGCTTCAGCTTGATGCGCGGGGGCTTGACGCAGGCCACCTCGCCAATCAACGCGAAGAGATCTCCCAGCATGTAGTTCTCGCCGCCCAGGATGTATTTCTCGCCGATGATCCCTTTCTCGAGCGCCAGCGCATGCCCCTCGGCGACGTCATCCACGTGGACAATGTTCAGCCCGCTATCGACATAGGCTGGCATGTTGCCAGAGGCCACATCGACAATCATCTGCCCCGTAGGGGTTGGCTTGATATCGCGCGGCCCGACCGGTGTGGAGGGATTGACGATGACTGCAGGCAGGCCATTCTCTCTCACCAGCCGCAGGACTTCCTGCTCAGCTCGGTATTTCGACAGTTTGTAAACGCCGATCACGTCATGCTCGGTAACGGGCGTACCCTCATTGGCGGGCGTCCCGTCCTTCGTCAGCCCCAGTGCAGCGACCGATGAACAATAGACGACACGCTCCACCCCGGCCTCTAGGGCCGCCATCATGAGCCGGCGCGTCCCCTCCACATTGGCCCGCATCATGACCGCCGGGTCAGGCACCCAGAGGCGGTAATCGGCAGCCACATGGAACAGATAGCGGCAATTCTCGAGGGCCGGTGCAAAGCTCTCGGGTGCTGTCAGATCACCGATGACGAGATCGGCGTCGAGCCCTTCGAGGTTGGAGAGATCGGCACCAGCACGCACCATCAGCCTGATCTTGTGTCCGCGCTGCTTGAGAATACGCGCCACAGCCGAGCCAACAAAGCCGGTTGCACCGGTAATCAGCGTGTATTCACTCATGATACGCCTTGGTGCTTTCATTAATTGTAAATCGATAACGCACCATACCGCCCGCGCAAGGACAAGCAACCTGCCGGTGATGGCTTTTTCGTCATATTCAGCCTTGGAGTAGCGAAACCGGACTGTCTGGTGTAGACAGCCGCAAACACTCGACAGCGCGACATATTCTCGCAATGCCGCAGAAGCATCGTTCGTCCCCTTCCCGACAGGGCGATGCGCCATCGCAACCCCTGCGTCGTTCGGATCAGACTGGCCTTGAAAACCCTCACTCTCATTCTCACCCTCATGGGCCTCGCGCTTCTGACGGGAATCATGGCGTGGCTCGGGATCGGCCATGTCTTCAGCGCAATGCAACGCATCGGGATCGGTGGCTTCCTCGCCATTGTCGGCGGTCAGGTGCTGGTCGATATCGGGCTCGGTGTTTCGTGGTTCTGCGCCTGCCCGAAGATCGGGCTGTTCCGCGCTATCGCCTCACGCGCCGTCCGCGACGCGGCGGGCAACTGCCTGCCCTTTTCCCAGCTCGGCGGCATGGTCATCGGTATACGCGCCACATGCAGTATCCCGACCTTGACCCGCAAACTCGGCCCGCTTCAATGGCCTGCGGCTGTCGCTACCAATATCGTGGATATCACAACCGAGGTTCTGGGCCAGATCGTCTTCGTCATCGTCGCTCTCGCCTGCCTGTTCGATCATACGGGGACGAACAAGTTCACCTGGCCGGTTCTTGGCGGAATGGGGCTGCTGGCTATCGGCATCGCCGGATTTATCTGGACCCAGCAACGCGGCGGTGCTGCCATTCACCATGCTGCACGTTTTCTGGGGCGTCACATCGCCGAAGGCTGGCGCAACTCCCTCATCGATAACATGGATAATTTCCAGGCTGAGCTCGACCTGCTTTGGGCACGTCCCGGGCGTATAGCAGCCGGTGCGCTGATCCATCTGGCGTGCTGGATCGGCGGGGCGGGCGTTACCTGGCTTTCACTCGAACTGCTGGGCGCCCATATCGGCTTCATGGGGGCAATCGCCATCGAGGGCGTGGTCTGTGGCCTGATGTCCGCCTCCTTTCTGGTTCCGGCCGCTCTGGGCGTGCAGGAAGCCGCCTATGTCGCTTTGGGCTATTTCTTCGGGATCGAGGCTGAAATCTCGCTCGGCTTGTCACTGCTGCGCCGTGGCCGTGATATCGCCATCGGCATTCCAGTCATGGCGTTGTGGCAGATTTCGGAAATGCGGCGCTTGCGTTCGTCGAAGCAGGAGGCCGCTGCCCCCTCTCTCGATTACAGCGACGCCTCGTCGCGGAGCGAAATGTCATGACCCATCGCCTTTTCGGCACCTTATGCGTCATTGGCCCTGGATTGATCGGCTCCTCCGTCCTGCGACGCCTGCGCGCGCAACCGGGCCTGGTCGAGCGCCTGGTCGTCTCCGACCGTGATCCAGCCGTACTGGAACGTGTGCGTTGCCTCGATCTAGGTGATATCGTCACCGATGATCTGGTTGCGGCTGTCGGTGAGGCAGATTGCGTGATGCTTTGCGTCCCGGTTGGGGCCATCGCGCCTGTCGCCGAAGCGATCATGCCCCATATGAAGCCGGGAGCCATTCTGACCGATGTCGGCTCCACACGTCGGAGCGTGGTCGATGCCCTTACCCCGCATCTGCGCAACGATATCAGCTATATTCCTGCCCATCCCATGGCGGGTACCGAGCATTCTGGCCCGGATGCGGGGTTCGCCACGCTCTTCGAGGACCGCTGGTGCCTGTTGACCCCCGAACCCGGCATCCAGCAGGATCAGATTGAACGCGTCTCAGCGTTCTGGCGCGCCATGGGTGCGCGTATCCGTGTCATGGATGTGGATCACCACGACACGATCTGTGCGATGGTCAGCCATCTGCCCCATCTGATCGCCTTCACTATCTGCGGCACGGCAGATACGCTTGCCGAGGATATGCGCTCCGAGGTGCTGGACTTCGCCGCCTCCGGCTTCCGCGATTTCACCCGTATCGCGGCATCCGATCCGACGATGTGGCGCGATATCTTCCTGAACAACAGCGATGCACTACTCAGTGTGCTCGACCGGTTCAGTCAGGATGCCGCCGCCATGGCACAGGCCATACGCGACGGCGACGAGCACACCATCGTCGAGACCATCTCTCGCGGTCGTCGTATACGTCGTTCCCTGCTGGAAAACCGTCAGGCCTGACTCTGACAGGGCAAGCGCCTCAAGTCCTGAGGATCACGCCAGTCCAACAGGTCGGACAAAGGGGGCCATAAAGACCTCCTCTCCGACCTGAGTACTGCCCGCTCGACCGCTGTTCCGGTCAGTGCGCCTTCAGCACTTCCGCCGTTCTCAAACTCAGCGCCATGATTGCCAGCGCCGGGTTAGCCGCCGTTGCACTCGGGAAGACCGAGTGATCGCTGATCCACAGATTTTCGATATCGTGGCTGCGTCCGAAGGGGTCGACCACCGAATGATCGGGGTCCGTACCCATACGGCAGGTCCCGATCATGTGGGCCGCACGATCCATCGCCCAGATATCGTGCGCCCCGGCCGCTTCCCAGATGGCCGTCATCGTACGCGCCATATGCTCATGCATCGCCTGCTCGTTCGGGCCATAGCTGAAGGTGATCTTCGGCTTGGGCACACCGGCCCGCCCCTTCTCATCCGAGAGCGTCACGAGATTATCGTCATTTGGCAGGCAGTCGCCATGCGCCCCCAGCCCCGCCATGAAATTGTACTGACGCAGGTAACGCGCCAGCGAGTCACCCCACAGACCACGCCCGCGCGCGACACCGGTCGCCCAGGTCAGCGGCATCATGCCCAAGGACTGGATGAGATAACCACCCGCAAAATCGGCGTCGCGTGGCCGCATCATATCTTCTGTAATAGTGAGCGAGGGATAGCCCTTGTTAGGCCTGATGATTTCGTCAAATCGCCCCCAGACCTGCGTCGAGATATGCGCCATATAGTTGCGCCCGACCTGACCGCTCCGGTTGCACAACCCGGTATGAAGCAGCAGACGGGCGGTCTCTACCGCACCCGCGGCCAGAACCAGCGCCCCGCATCGCTGTTTGCGATCCTCGCCGTTTTCCCGATACACCACGCCGGTCACGCGACCTGCGCTGTCACGCTCGATACCGTGAACGAAGCAATTGGGCCGGATATCGGCCCCGGCCGACGCCGCAACGGGAAGATAGGTCACATCCGTGCCCGACTTGGCACCATTGCGACAACCCTGATGACATGCACCACAGCCGACGCAGGCCTTGCGATCGCCCCAGTCACGGGTGATCAGCGCCGTCGGTCCATCCGCGCTGCGGATACCAAGCGCTTCACAGCCCCGTGCCATGGCCTGAGCCGCGCCATTACGCTGCGGCGGCGGATAGGCATAGCGACGGGACGGGTCCCAGGGATAATTCTCGGGTCCTGATACCCCAATCTCGCGCTCGACCCGCTCGATATAGGGCAGGAGGGTGCCGAAATCGAAAGGCCAGTCCACACCTTTGCCTGTTTCCGTGTGCAATCGCATGTCACGTGCGTCGATACGCGGCATGAAAGCGCCGAAATGAAGCATCGATCCCCCGATGCCGGTCCCGCTGTTATTACCGCCGAACGCCATGGGATTTGCCCCACCTGAAAGGCGTTCCTCCAGCCAGTAGATTTCCGAAGCGGTTGCCTCATCGGGCGTGTGCTGCTTCGGATCGAAACGTGGCCCTGCTTCCAGAGCCACCACTTTCATCCCGGCACGGGCCAGCTCTGCAAGCAGTGGCGCCCCCCCGGCACCAGTGCCCACAACGACAACATCAACGACCTCATGATCCGCGTAGCGTCGGGTTTTCATGGATGTGCCCCCCTGATCTCCGGCTCCCAAGGCTCGTTCACCCCCTCGCCCATGGCCGAGAACCCCTGAAACACGCCATCGCCACCATTGAAAATCGCATCGATGCCGAGCTGCGCCTGCACCGCAGGATGAGACATGAAGATCTGAACACAGTCCGCGCGCAGATCAGCGAACCAGGCGCGCATCTGCGTGCCGTCAAGCTTGCCTGTCGCAAGCTCTCCCTCCGCCATCGCACCAATCAGCCCGTCCTGACGCGCGGTATCGAGAGCCGCAAATCCCAGCCCCTCGCGAGTACGCGATTCCGCATCCAGACCGGTCAGAGCCTGTTCATAAGCCTCGGCATCCGAGGGCAGGATAGCAAAGCGCCAGCCATCGCCCGGGGTGCCAAGCCGTGCATCGATACGCGCAGCCAGATTAACACAGGCGTCGGACAGAATACTGGCCTGAGGAAGGACCCGCGCCGTAAGGGCGCTCAGTGTCTCATAAGCCTGGGGCGAGAGATGACGCGGCGTGTAGCCCGCATCGCTCGTTTGGGCACGCTCCTCCATGATCTGTCGGGTGCGACCCGAGATGCGATCAGAATCGAGCAGGGCCAGATAATCAGGCTCTATGGCGGGGGGGAGTGACGTCTGGCTCATGGTGCGTTCCCAAAACCGTGATGACGCCTCTAACATGCCCGGACAGGCCAAAGTTGCCAAGACGATAGTTCAGCAAGTCATTGAGAATGCTTCGCAAAATCACTTGGAAACAAGAGAGCCGCTCGTGACGGCTCCCTTACTGGAAAGCCGCCTGAGACGGACTCTGCGGGGCCGATCATGCCCCGCAGGGAAAGGGTCAGATCGTGACGACGCGCAGCGTGTTGGTCGAACCCTGCTGGCCGAAGGGCAGTCCGACGAGCAGAACCAGCTTGTCGCCCTTCTCGGCATAGCCCTCGGAAACGGCCAGACCGACTGCCTGATCCACAACGCCTTCAACGCCGTAGACAGGTGTTTCCTGGCCGACCGACATGGCACGCACGCCCCAGACCATGTTCAGGCGACGCGCGATCTCGTCATCCGGCGTCAGGGCCAGAACCGGGCAGTCCGCACGCTCACGCGCAATCTGCAGCGCGCCGCGGCCACTCTGGGTATAGACAACGATGACTGCGGCAGAAATCGACTGCGCCACATGCCACGCGGCCTCGGCGATAGCCCCACCGGTGGTGCCATCGCTATCGGGGCGCAGGGCCTCTTCCTGCATGCGCCATTCGAGATCGTTCTCGACGCGGCGCGTCACACGAGCCATGACTTCCACGGCTTCGCGCGGGTACTTGCCTGCGGCGCTTTCGGCCGAGAGCATCACGGCGTCCGTGCCGTCGAACACGGCATTGGACACGTCGGACACTTCAGCGCGCGTCGGTGTGGGCGAGGTGATCATGCTCTCGAGCATCTGCGTCGCCACGATGACAGGCTTGCCCTGGAAACGGGCTTCGCGGATGGCGCGCTTCTGTTCGATCGGCACTTCCTCGGCAGGAAGCTCGACACCCAGATCACCACGGGCCACCATAACAGCGTCTGAAAGCGCGATGATATCGCTCAGACGCTCCATGGCCTGCGGCTTCTCGAGCTTGGTCATGATCCAGGCGCGGCCCTTGGCGATATCCTTCGCCTCCTGCACATCCTCGGGACGCTGCACGAAGGAGAGCGCCACGTATTCGACACCAAGGTCGAGCGCGAAGGCAAAATCCTTGTGATCTTTCTCGGTCAGGGCCGGAATCGGCAGCACAACGTCAGGCACATTCACGCCCTTGCGCTCTGACAGCCAGCCACCAACCTCGACTTCGGTCTCCATATGGGTTTCATCACAGGAGACAACTCGCAGGCGCATCTTGCCGTCATCAAGCAGCAGGCGGCTGCCCGGCTCGGCGGCGCGCATGATCTCGGGATGCGGCAGGCAGGCGCGACGGGCGTCGCCCGGCGTGCGATCCAGATCCAGACGGAAACGCGCTCCTTCGATCAGCTCGACCTTGCCCTCTGCAAAGGTGCCAACACGCAGCTTGGGGCCCTGCATATCAGCCAGAATAGCAAGCGGGCGGCCAAGTTCAGCCTCAACATCACGGATAGTCGCATGACGCTTGGCATGATCCTCATGAGAGCCATGCGAGAAATTCAGGCGAAACACGTCAGCCCCGGCCAGCGCCAGGGTACGGATCATCTCATGCGTGGAGGAGGCCGGTCCGAGGGTCGCGACGATCTTCGTGCGGCGCTGTTCGGCCTCTTTTTTCGCTCCCGTACCCTGCGCCGAAGCTGCTTGAGGTGAGGACGTCATACTGATCTCCGATCCATTTGCTGCACGTTGCATATCATAGCTTCAGCTAGGCTGAAGCGTCTCTCCTGGCAACAGCCCCCAGAACACACGTCTGGGAAGCCATCCCGTATAGCCCTTGACCACCACCTTGCACCATGTCGAACCTGGGGGACACAGCTTGAGCGTCCCCACCGTTCCAGGCTGCAACACGGCCACGACGGCGCTGTTTTCATCTGACTGACTGTAGAGCAGGGTATCCCCCTGGCGCTGCCGGGCTTCTGTCTCGCTCGGCACATAGCCCAGTACGCGCGCATCGGCCTTGCCAATCACGTCCCCCGATTTGGCCGAGGCCTCACCGAGCGCAGCGGCATGACCTTCCGGCGGCTGACCGGGAATCACGAAAGTGCGTTGGCCCACAAGCGTGGCCTGGTGCACCCAGCCCTTCATGCCATCGGAATCCTCGATCAGGCGCCAGACATCGAATTCGCGCTCGACCTCAACCGGCAGGCCCCGACGATGATAGACCCATTCGATGGGGTAACGCTGACCTGGCCCCTTGCGCATGAATACCTTGTCCGCACGCATTGCGGCAAAGCGCGGAAGCGGCAGGCCAGTATTGGTACCCTTGTCCTGCGGGGGCGCATCGGGCGCGGCAGCAGCCGCCGCTTCGTCCGGATTTGCCGGCGGGGCCGCAGATGAAGCGGCGGCGGCACCCGCCGCGACGGCGCCGGCCGCCACCGCAGCCGCACGGGCATGATGCTTGGCGCCATGATGCGGCTTGGCCGTGCTGGCCTCGGTCGCTGTATGGGCCCCCTTGTGCCTGGCCGCGCCTGACTTTGCCTTGCGCGCGCCAGTATGGGGCGCTGCCTTGCCCTTCACACTGGTGGGCGCCGCGCTGGCGGGATGTTTGTGGTGATGGGTCGCGTGTTTTGTCGTCTGGGGCGCGGCTTCTGCTGGTGCGCTGAAAGGCAGCAGAATCGTCAGCCCGATACCGTAGACGATGCGGAGTGTCTTCATGGGTGCATGGGTGCCAAGTTGTGACGTGCGGGGCAAGAGGGCGACGCCTTTACAAACTGATAATCTGCGCGTCGGCTGTGCGCTCGAGAAAGGTGGTAACGCCGCAGATCTGGGTCGCCTCAATGAGATCGGTCGCCTCAAGGCCTGATGCCCGAAGCCCTGCCTCACAAGCCAGAACCGTCCCGCCGAGCTCGAAAATGGCGGAACGCAGGGTTTCGAACCCCGCAACACCCCGCGCCTGGAACTGTGCGTCAAGACTAGCCCCTTCCAGACAGGACCAGTCCCGACACAGGCTCTCAACCCCCAGCCCCCCGGCAAACAGCACGACCTCGCGCCCCAGAGCCAGCGCGCCAGCAGCGAGCACAAAAGCGTGATGAGCCCGCTCAAAGGACCGTTCGGCCAGGATGATCGCCATCATGCGCATGAAGCCTGTCCTTCTCGGCAGCAGGGACACTCGGGATCACGGGGCAGATCGAACCGACGGAAGGACGCGTCGAGCGCGTTCCAGAGCAACACACGCCCCGTCAGCCCTTCCCCCAGAGTAAGCAGTTCCTTGAGGGCTTCGGTCGCCATGAGTGTGCCGATCACGCCGGTCACGGCGCCGAAGATTCCGGCCTGTCCGCAGCTCAGGGCCGCTTCTTCGTCGGCTTCGGGATACAGACAGCGATAACAGGGGCCTTGCTTGCGCCCGCTCCCGGGCGGCGTGAAGGTAGACAAACTGCCCTCGAAGCGTTGCACCGCGCCGGAAACAAGCACCTTGCCCTGCGCCCAACAGCAATCGGCGACGGCGTAGCGGGTCGCGAAATTATCGCTGCCGTCGCAGACCAGATCGTACTGGTCAATCAGATCGGGCAGCACAGTGCGATCCACGCGCAGGCAATGAGACGCGATCACCAGATCCGGGTTGAGCGCTTCAAGACGGCTGCGCGCCCGATCAACCTTGGAATGGCCAATATCTGCCGTGTCGAACAGGATCTGTCGCTGAAGATTGCTGAGTTCCACCTGGTCGTCATCGACCACCCCTATGCGCCCCACGCCGGCAGCTGCGAGATACAAGGCGAGCGGGCTGCCGAGCCCGCCAGCTCCGATCACGAGCACCGACGAGTCGCGTAGCCGGGCCTGCCCCAGCGCGCCGACTTCGGGCAGAAGAATGTGCCGCGAATAGCGATGCAGGGCGTCATCGGTGAAGCTCAGATCAAGGGAATTTGCCGCCATCGGGAAGAGAAAATCCGGTTGGAAAAGAAAACTCTGAAGGTCCTCAGGATTTAGATGACAAAAGCCATTCCGATCCCATAGCATAGTCCTGTTCAGTGAAGAAAACAGAGGCTTCTGCCATTCGGAACCAAGCTTGTTGCCGGCTTGATCGATAACGACGCGCGCAGCCCTGCGCGTGCAAGTCCCTTTCGCCAGTTACAGAGAAATAAAAATGAGAGACCCAGCAGGACTGCCCTTCGAGTTCGCCGCGTTTTCGGGACGTATGACGTGGCCCTCAGCCAAGCGGACACCCCATGTACTCGGCGCCTTGCTGGTCGCGTTAACATGCATTTACGCGCTGTCTCCCTATCTCGCTCTCTGGTCCATCTCCTCGGCCCTGCGCAGCCACGACACGATGAGCCTTGCCCAGCACATCGACTGGAGCGCCCTGAGTACAAATCTCAAGGCAGAGGCAATCGATGCGCTTATAGGACCGCCTCCCGCCGCGGATGATCTGCCGGATTTCGGGTCCTCTTTCGCAACAGGCGCCGTTTCCCATGCCATCGACACACATCTCACACCTGAACTGATGATGACCATGGCCTCCCAGATGGTTGGTACGGCAGCCCCTACCCGGAGCTATTCCATCAAGAGCCTGTACGAGCGCCTGTCAGCGCATTTTACCTCACCAACCCGCTTCGACGCGGGGATGGTGATGACACCAGGCCAAAAGCCTACGATCGTACACATGAAGTTCGAACAATGGCGTTGGAAGATCACCAGCCTCGATCTTCCCAAGGCTATCTGATCCCGAGCCGAGCGTAAGCGGGAGCTCGAGGCCGCTGCGGGCCCGGTCCTGACTATGTCTCGGCACCGGCCTCTTAGCCTCGTCGGCCAAAGCCCAGACCAAGACGTCGCAGTACACGGGCAAAGAAATAAGGCACAACCAGCAGGCGACGCGACTGGGGACGCAGGCACAGCCTGAAGAGCTTCAGCCTGGCTCTCTCTTCGATACGCAGACGCGTATTCTGGCCCATGATCCCGGCAAATTCGTCAAGCATGCCCACCAGCTCGTCGCGATGCTGCGCCATCCGGATCTCGTGCGGATAGCGCGCGAAGTAGATGGATTTGAAGGCCTCACCCGCAATCAGGTTGCAAAAACGCGGAAAGATCAGGTCGCGTATATAGACGCTGCGCTGCTCAGGATCCGCCGCGAAGAGCGCACAGAGCTTGTGGATGTAGAGCATCCGGCTTCGACTCATGCGGATCGAGTAGGAGGTGCTGTTCTTGTTGATGCACCATACCGTCACTGGCGTGTCGAAAAAGGTGCTCGTATAGCCTGCCCGGAAGATGCGCAGGAACAGATCGTCATCCTCATAGCCCATGAACTGGCAGTCGAACCCGCCAACGGCCTCAAAGGCTTCACGGCTGATGATCGAGGCTGAGGGCAGAATATGCATGTCACGTTCGAGCAGATCCTCAATGGAGCGCTTGGGATGCTTGCTATAGCGTGAGGCGATGGAAGTCGCGACGATATGCCCTTCCTCGTCGCCTTCCATCAATTCCCCATAGGCCCATCCGAAATGCGGATCGCGCTCGGGGATGTGCCTCAGCAGAAGCTCGATATGATTCTTCAGGAAGAAATCATCCTGATCGAGGAAGCAGATCAGATCGGATTGCGTAAGCGAGACACCGTGATTGCGGGCGCTCCCCTGCCCCCCATTCTCCTGGCGTCCCACTCTGACGCCATAAGCAAGCGCGATCGTTGCAAGGCGTTCCGCCTCGTCGCTCGTTGAGCCGTCATCGATGATCAGAAATTCATCTGCCGGTATCGTCTGGGCCTGAACGCTTTTGATAGCCCGCTCGATGTAACGGGAGCCGTTATAAAACGGGATGATCACCGCGACGGTCTGACGCCGAGTTTCGGTCATGGAATGCGCTGTCCTTCTGAGGCTGGCATGGCGCCCGCATAGAGCTGATGCGCGTTCTCACGACCGGCCGTGAATAGGTCCCGGGCAGGATCTGTCTGTATCCCGAGAGAGTGTCCGCGCAGCCCGGCGCGGAATCGGGGGGTGGCCTCGGAGCGCTATTTCCCCGGCGGGGCGTGAGCGACACGTCACCGCAATCTCGCCTCACCGGGATCCGAACCCGTTCATAAAGGCGAGCTTCCGCTGCCCATGAACGAATCTGGTTGGTGGCGAGACGGAATTTCCGCCCTTCCGCTCATGATGAGCGCCTCCGGAAGCTCCGGGCAAGGCCCACCGCGTTGCCTGTCTCAAGCGGGAGGGAGGTCTTCCTCGAGCACTGTGATATGAATCGCGTAGGAGACTTCACCTTCATCATCGTCACGATGAACGGTGCCGATCACCTCGTCATTGACAGCGAGCTCAACCGTATGACCGGCGCGCGCCGGAGGGTTGACGTTCAGGTTCGGCGAACCGAGCAGACGACGCAGCGTCGATTGCAGACGGGTCAGTTCCGAAGCAGGGATAGTGGCCATGATCACTCCTGGGTTCTGGCAGGTTGTGCGATCTGTAGAGCATCCCGCCTGCGGGCGAAACCTCCTTTGACAACACCGGCTCTCTCCGCCGTGATCGGCCATTCTGCTGCCATGATTCCTTCGCAGGCTCTCGCCACCCTTCATCGCCCCGGGAGAATCATGCATCGCATCCTTCTTGCCCTCGTGGCCCTCACCTTGCTCATCCCTGTTTCCGTCATGGCAGCGGGCGCACCCGCTCATTTCGGTACACGGCTCTCGGGTCAGATTTCGAGCGACGGCCCACGCGCCGTGGCATGGAACCTGACGCTCCGCCATGACTGGACGCAGGTGGAAACGACGATAGCGAAGAATGACCCCTCATTAAGCTCGGCCACATTGCGGGCGTTGCTCGATTACGCGCCGCGCCATGAACAGGGCGCCATGCAGCAAGCGCTGCGCCAAAGGCTGCAAAAAGACCCCCTGGCCGGACTGGCCGTTCTGTCTCCGGTCGCGCACAGCCCCTATTCGGGCCGGATCATCTGCGGTGGGGGGGAAGCACGATGGAAACATCAGGTAGGACCGGGCGTCATGGCCACCCATGACATCGTTTACGCCTTGCAACGCGAATCATGCCTCAAGGCATTACGGTTACATTCCTGACGTTGAATCGATCGGAAAGAGCAGGCACAGAGAACTATTCCCGCGTCGTTCTGTTTGCATCATGAATCCTGCCTGCAGGACGTCGTGCTTTCCAATTCCGCATCGAGGAAAATCTTTGACTTCCACCCTGCGTCTCATCCTGGGCGTCCTGCCTCTGGCAGGTCTGTCCGCCTGTGGCTATTTCGATTCGCGTGAAGCCCACCGTGCCCAGATCGCCATGATCGGCATGACCTCTAACGACCTCCAGGCCTGCGCCGGCATTCCTGCCTCGACCAAGGTTCTCAATAATACGACCCAGATCTATCAGTATACTGCAACGATGAATCTGCCCACGGCAAGTGACTCGACGATCATCCCTGTTCAACAACTCTTGAACATGACGCAGGTGACGCTTGGCGGAGCAGGGACGACCTGCAAAGCCGTCATTCGCCTCGATCATGACCGTGTTTCAGAAGTCCATTACACGGGAGATGATGACGAGATCATCGGATCGGACGGTATCTGCTCGATCATCACCCGTGGATGCGCCCGTCAGCCTGAAGCCAGCATGCGCAAGGTCAGCGGCGGCCCGTTCGGACCGGTTTCGGCCTTCCACTCGCCGGCCGCCCCGAACCAGAGCACGACGGCGACCTATAATACGCAGTCCGGCGAGACAGTGCCCAATTACACTGACCCGACCAAACCGGTTATCGTCCCGAGACCTTGAACAGCGCCCCTGTCGCGATTTCCTGCTTCATGCGGGCAATCGCAGCGGGGAGTCCAAGAAAAATCGCCTCACCGATCAGGAAGTGACCGATATTGAGCTCGGTCAATTCCGGCAGACCCGCCACGCGCCCCACATTGGCAAAGGTCAGGCCATGACCTGCGTGAAGTTCAAGCCCATGCGCGGTCGCGGCCAGCGCTCCGGCATAGAGACGCCCGAACTCGGCCTCCCCCGGATCATGGGCGTAGGCTCCGGTATGCAACTCGACAACCTGGCCGCCGATGCGGGCCGAAGCCTCTATCTGCGCCGGATCGGGATCGACGAAGAGTGAGACGCGAATACCGGCATCGCGCAACCGGGCCACTTTCCTGCGCAGATCTTCCTCCTGAGCGCGCACATCCAGCCCGCCCTCGGTCGTGACCTCTTCGCGCCGCTCAGGCACCAGACAGCAGGCGTGAGGGCGCAGGCTACAGGCCATCGCAACCATTTCCTCTGTGGCCCCCATCTCGAAATTCAGCGGCACGGTCAACTCACGGCGCAGGCGCAGCATGTCCTCGTCACGAATATGCCGTCTGTCCTCGCGCAGATGCGCAGTGATGCCATCTGCGCCATGCAATGCTGCCAGAAGCGCCGCGCCCACGGGGTCGGGATGCATACCCCCGCGCGCATTCCTCACAGTCGCCACATGGTCGATATTCACACCCAATCGGATCATGAAGAGGTCTCCTTGCTCATGGCGCGTCTCGCGCCGAGATCGCGCGCCATCTGCAGCGCGGCGAGCAGGCTGGCCGGATCGGCGGTTCCGGTGCCTGCGATCGAAAAGGCCGTTCCATGGTCGGGCGATGTCCGCACGATCGGCAGGCCCAGCGTCACATTGACACCGCTGGCCATATCCAGCGTCTTGAGCGGAATCAACGCCTGATCATGATACATGCATAGCGCTGCGTCATAGAGCGGCCTCGCCAGATCGGTAAACAGCGTGTCCGGTGGATAGGGCCCAGTCGCTGCGATCCCTTCGGCTCGCAGCAGGTCGATTGCCGGCTGGATCAGGGTTTGCTCCTCGCTGCCCATCACACCGCCCTCTCCCGCATGAGGGTTCAGCCCCGCCACGGCAAGTCTTGGGGAAGTGATCCCGAAATTGCGTCGCAAGGCCAGGGCCAGGGCACGCCCGGTCTCGACAATACGCACCGTCGAGAGCGTATCGAGCGCCTCACGCAGCCCCACATGCACCGTGACCGGAACCACGCGCAGGCGGGGGGAGGCAAGCATCATGATCTCCTCCCCCGGCACGCCACAGAGCGAGGCGAGAAACTCGGTATGGCCGGGAAACCCGAAGCCGCCCTGCTTGAGCACGAGCTTGCTGATCGGATTGGTCACGACCGCAGTCACATCTCCCTGCAAGGCGAGACGCGTCGCCTGCTCGATGGAGGCGATGACTGCCCCCGCCATCGCCGTATCGGGCTGGCCCGGAATGACCTTCCCGGGAAGAAGGCAGGGGAGAACGGGGAGAGCCTCGTCGAAAACTGCCAAGGCCTGATCAACATTTTCAACCACGGCAAAAGGCGCCCGCCCTTCGAGCAGCGCGGGGTCGCCAATCCAGAGAAAAGCCTCGTTTCGTCCTCTGAGCGTTTCCCAGGCCTTGATTGTCAGATCCGGGCCTATACCGGCAGGATCCCCCATCGTCAGAGCAGGCAGCATGAAGCCTCCTATCGACCCGATCAGATGTCAGGGCGCAAAAACAGCCGCCCCCCGGGCGTGTTACCGAGCGAAGGCGTCCAGGATACGCACCCAGGAGCGAATACCCTTGTGAAAGGAGTCCACGCCATATTGCTCGTTGGGGGAATGGATACGATCATCATCCTGCGCAAATCCGATGAGCAGGGAATCCATATCCAGTGCCTCCTTGACTTCGGCTACGACCGGAATCGACCCGCCGCACCCGATGGAGACGGCTGGCACACCCCATTCCTCGCCAAGCGCTCCCAACGCCGTGCGCAGAAGCGGGCCATCCTCCGGCACGGCAAATCCCGTCGAGGCACCGTGTTCCGTGAAGCTGACTCTCGCGTCCGGGGGGAGAACGGCACGTATATGGGCACGGAAGGCATCGCGGACAGCCTGCGGATCCTGTCCCGGCACGAGGCGGAACGAGACTTTGGCCATGGCGCGGGCAGGCAGGACGGTTTTGAATCCATCGCCTTCATACCCGCCGGAAATGCCATTGATCTCGTAGCTCGGACGCGCCCAGATCTGTTCGATCGCCGTAAAGCCCTCCTCACCGGCCGCCTTGCTGAGGCCGACAGGCGCGAGGGTGAGCGCGTCATCTGGGAAGATTGCCCGCCATTGGGCGCGCACTGTCTCGGAAGGGACGCTAACGCCGTCATAAAATCCAGGCAGCGTCACCCGTCCCTGGGCATCGCGAACACTCCCAAGCGCCTTGCAGAGCAGCTCGATGGGATTGCGCGCGGCGTTGCCGAACATGCCCGAATGCAGATCATGCGTTGCGCATTCGATCACGACCTCTTCACCAACCAGACCGCGCAAGCCCGTGGTGATGGCCGGGGTGCGACGATCCGGCATACCCGTATCGCAGATCAGCGCGACATCCGCCTTGAGTTCCGACGCATTGGCCTCGAGGAAGGGCATGAGATTGGCGCCGCCGCTTTCCTCCTCGCCTTCAATCAGGATCGAGACCTTCAGCGGCAATGTGCCATGCACTGCTTTCCAGGCCCGACAGGCCTCGATAAAGGTCAGAAGCTGCCCCTTATCATCGGACGCACCACGCGCGACGATAATGCGACGTCCATCACCCTCGGTGGTGATGACGGGCGCGAACGGATCGCTCTTCCAGAGCGTGAGCGGATCGGTAGGCTGCACGTCATAATGTCCGTAGAACAGCACATGCGGGCCGCTTTGCCCGACCGCATCATGACCGACAACCATCGGATGACCCGGTGTCTCGCGTACGCTGGCATCGAAACCCAGAGCGGTCAGCTCGGTACGCAACCACTCGGCAGCCTTGCGGCAATCCTTCGCATGTTTTGGCTGAGCCGAGATGCTGGGAATGCGCAGAAGGGCAAAGAGGCGCTCGAGACTCTGTTCCAGATCCTGATCGACCCGGTCGAGAACTTTTCCCGTATTGTCAGTCAAGTGTGCTCTCCCTCACCTGTTCCTGTCCCATCAGCCTTGCCAGCGTCTCGCGATACCGTGCGTTGCTCGCGGCGGCGCCTGCCGAAGCCTCATCCGAAAGCTGCTGCCAGGCGCTCTCGTCCTGATAGAGCCTGATGACCGCCTCTGCAAACCGGTCGGCCACCACGGGCGAGACATCGACACCAGGTTGCGCAAGCATCCCTCCCTGAACCGAAGGCAAGGCAGAGGCCGCAGCCAATGAACAGGGAGAGGCCACGGCCCCGTCCATGTCATCAGGCACGATCAGCACGCGGCATTCCGCAGCAAGGGATGGCAGGGGACGACGCCCGTCCAGAAGTGGCGCGACCCCGTGATAATGGGTCATCATGGAGAGATCGATCGATTGCAGCCCGTCACACCCGATGATCAGTCTGGGCGCTCCATCCACGCGTCCCTCGATCCGGGGGAACACGTCACGCACGAACCATTTGAGGAAACGCAGGCCGTAACTCTGTCCCGTTGCGGAGGGCGCCGCAAAAAGGAGGTTGCGGCGCGCTTCATAGCGCCTCCCGGCCAAGGGCGCATGCCAATCGCCCAGAACCGTCAGATCGACAAGTCCAGCCTCTTGCAGACCCTGCTTCTGCGCGTTGTCCCTTACCACTACATTCTGGCAAAACCAGGCATTACGGAGTTCGTCGTCGAGCTGTTCCGCGCAGAGTGCTCTATCTTGCTCACTGGGCCTGTCTCCCACCTGCCTGCGATCGTTGAGCAGGCCAAACGCCTCGATATCGCGCAGATCGAGGGTGAACCCCTCCTCAGGCAAAAGCGCAGCTTTCTCGTTGATGAGCGGAAATACCCGGTTCAGAATCTGCCCCCCGCAAATCCAGACATGATCGAATCCGCGCATACGCCGTTCGATCAGACCGCCCAGCTGCTCGATCGATCCGCTCCGATACTCCACCGTCTCAGGCAGGGAAGAGCCAGGGCGGTCCTGGCCCGCTCCCTGGGAGAGGGCCTGTCCGGTCAGCGAGAAGACAGTCACCTGCGCCCCGGTATCGATCAGAACATCGCTCAATGTCCGGATGCGCGCTGGGCACTCCCGGCCGACAGGCCACTCCCCCATCAGCACGAGGACGCGTCGTCCCCACCGTGCGGAACGATGAACGGTATCGCGCAGAGCCGCCCCCTTATAGGGATTGCCCCGCAGCAGATCAGAAAAGAGACGACGCAGGACGAGCGCCTCCTCATCGCGTCGATGCGCGGCAGGATCATCGGGAGTCGTGACCCGTAACAGGAAGGAAGGATCATAATGGATCCTCCCTTCCGGCTTCGCCTGACGCAGGCTGAGCCCCAATACCGCCCAGACATGCAGAATGCTGCGCAGGGAGCCGCCCTCATCCTCCTTCATGGGCACGGCCTGAAGGATTTCAGTCCGGCACAGGAGCGCACCGCCACCCACGGTGTCACAGGGACGCAGGAAATCCGTTTCCGCCGAGAAGGCTTCGGCTCCAACCGCATGAGCGAGGCAGGTTCCGTCACGCGAGACTGAAAGCCCCGCCTCGATCACCCTGAGATCCGGCCCAAGGCATTGAGGCGCCACGCCAATGATGCCGTGAGCATCCAGACGGCTCATCGCTGACGCGAGCGCACCGTAATAGAGATGCGCGCCCGGCTCGATAACCAGAGTAACTGGCGCCAGAATCCGTGCCCCACCGCGCTGCCAGCGTCTGGAGAGCATGTCTTCAGACGTAATGACCCTGTCGATGCCCTGCGTATAGCGGGCAATCTCGGCGCTATGCGTCCCTGCCTCGTCATCGATCAGGATGACCTGCATCGCGCCCGTATTGCCTTCATGCAACGAGGCCAGCGTGGTGAGCAGAGGCTGGACGCCGCCGCGCGCGCTGATCAGCACGCTGAGCTCAGGTCTGCCCACATACCTGAAGTCGAGCGGGGTACGCGCAAGGAGCGGCAGCATGGCCTCGACCTTGGCCGCATGGAGCTGCTCGTACTGGGTCAGATGCGGCGTCTCAACGGTGGTTTTCGGGACTTCCTGCCCGAGACGACGCACATGCTCGAGGAACGCATTCTGACTCAGAGTCCCCCAGGACGGCGCTTCCCCCGCACGCATTGTCGCGGGCAGGCTCACCCCCTCTGACGGGCTCCTGCCTTCGAAAAGACCGTTGCGTACGAAGTGATCGTAGCCATTCCGGAATCCGCGAAGCCGCACAAGGTCATGCACATCGGGATAAGCCTCCAGATACCAGCTCTCGTCGAAGCAGGGATTGGGAGAAAAAACCGTTGGAGCATCATTGGAGAGATAGTGATGAAGCGGAGAGGCAAATTCGCGAGAAGCAATCTTCTCCGCAACCTCCGGGTAGGTTTCGAGATACCAGGACGGGTCAAAATACCAGGAACTGCGGAGCGCCCGTGCATCGGGATCATCGATCATCCGCGAGAAATCGCCCATTCCGGAATCGAGCGGAAGGCGCTGCTGTACGAGCGATGAACGAAACACATCGGGTGAGAAGAAACACGAACTGACCCGCCGCTCCGACTGCCCGACCGCGAGATAATGGTCGAACCCGTTGCTGTAGCCCATCTCTCTGAGCAAGGCGGGTGTCAGATCCTGGTTGAGCCAGAAATAATTGCTCTCTGAGAAAAGCCAGTGGCAAGACCGCCCTCTGTGGCCCGTCTCGCAATAATGCTGGAACCCGGAATCGAACACACCCATACGGATTCCGTTCTCGACATCGGGATGAACCCGTCGGTACCACATTTCGTCGAAATACCGGTTGGGTGCATGGGCGTGACGCGCGCCGTCGCGCTGCCAGAACGCGTAGAGTCCCCTGTCATCCTCCGGCAGGCTGCCCGCAATTTCGATGATCGAGGCCTGGTAGCGCCACCGGTACCAGTCTGGATCGAAGACCGCCCAAAGCGGTGTATGGGCCTTGGGCTCGTCACCGGGGCCGTACGCACAGACGATATCGGATATCAGGGTCATGGGACTGCTATGCCAGGTTTAGGACGTCGGAAATCGGAACGACAGGCTCAGGACTGGGCACGTCGGCTTTGCAGAAGCGCCCCGAAATCGACCGGTTGGATATTGACGACCGGGAAGCCCGATTCACGGATCAAACTCAGCAGGAGATGACGCGCCGAAGGAAACAGGAGACGCGGCGCCTCAATGAGCAGCAAGGCCTCGACCCTGTCCTGACGGACATTCTGCAAGGCAAACAGCCCGGCATAGACCATATCGATCTGATAGAGCCGATCAGGCTCCGCATTATCGGGCGTCGGCGCCTGCCGATACCCCGTGGCCGAGATTGCGAGGCTCACCTCAAAATTCGGCTGATCCTCGGCAATCTGACGCGCTGTTACATCGAGCCGGAGCGCCATATGGGGGCGCGGTGGCAGGGTATAGAATACCTCGGGGGCACCGAATGACACCGTTCCGGAGGTTTTGAGATATTGCGTTCCACAGACGAGGGCGGCCTCGGGGGCGGTCCGTTCGGCAGGGGCAGCTATTGTCTGGTCGTCCTGTTCTGACATGATATCCCGTCCTCTTGCTGTCCTGAACACGCCAATGCTTACTGTTCAGAAAGCATTTACAGGCCTCGCTTTTGTCATGACTTGCCGCTCAAGACCAGCCAAGGGAGGACAAACAGGCCTTCCGTTCATTCTTTAATACAGTCCGGAAAGACAGATTCTAAAAGATCTGGCCGCGCATGAACCCGAGTGCGGGCAACGGAGACCAGCTCTTTGGTAGCTCCGCACGCCGTATCTGTCGTACATCATAACGCAATGGCGCTTTTTGCTCAGAGGCCAGAAATGCCCTGTATTCCTGAACCTGCCGGCTACGCCACGCACAATCCGCCCAGGCAGCTTCATGGCTGGCATGGATATTGGCAATCCGGCTCTTGCGCCCCTGCCAGGCGATAACCGCCCAGAGCCGGTCGGTCGCAGGCAAAGGCTGTCGGAACATCAGCAGTTGAGACATCGATCGCCGCCCCCCGGATATTCATTCCTGTGCCAGCGAGCGGATCACGTTGCGGGCAGTATCGTCAAGGGTTGGCAACAAACCTTGCTGCCTGCAGGAACCCAATGTAAGGCGATACGCTCAATCTGCGGCACGAGATCCTTGCGCCGACAACCCGTTCTGCGGAGACTACCCTGATGGTGCGCCTTCTTGTTATCGTCGTGTTTCTCGTGGCCCTCATCACCTTCGCCCTGAGCAATCCCGACGCCCAGCCGCTTTGGATCGTCTCCTATGGCTGGCAGTTCTCGGTCGGCATGCTGGTACTCGGCGTCGGCGCGGCCAGCTTCCTGATTGGCGGATTTGTTATGCTGATCGGCGAGTTCAAGCAGCGCTCACGCGCCCGCAAGGCAGAGCAGCAGGTGCGCGCCCTCGAAACCCAGGTACTCGATCTGCATCAGCGCATCGACCGCCTGACCGTGGGTACGGATCCCAGCCGCGCTCCCTATGATACAGCCCCCGTTCCCTCAGCCCCCGCTGTCTGAGCGGCAGGTCGCTCCCGCAAGCCGCAACCGCTACGATCCCCTCAGCTAATACCGATCGAGACCTCATGAAACGCACCCGTCTGATTGCCGCCCTCGACACACAGGATCTTGGACAGGCCCGAGACTGGGCGCGCGCGCTGGACGGATCGGTCGATGCAATCAAGCTCGGGATGGAATTTACCTATGCGCAAGGCTTGTCCGCTATCAGGGACGTGGCCGGTGACAGGACGCTCTTCCTCGATCTCAAGCTGCACGATATCCCCAACACGGTCGCCAAGGGGCTGGCGAGCCTCGCCCCAATCGGCGCATCTTTGCTGACCATTCATGCCAGCGGAGGCTCCGCCATGATCCGGGCGGCGCGCCAGGCGATCGACGCCGCCTATCCGCCCCTGCACCGTCCTATCCTTCTTGCCGTCACGGTACTGACAAGCCTGGGTAGCGTAGCGCTGAACGAGATCGGTGTCGCCGCGACACCACGTGAGCAGGTCGTACGCCTTGGCCGCCTCGCGATGACGGCTGGCGCTGATGGCCTTGTCTGCTCGGCCGAGGAAATTGCGCCCCTGCGCGACGCACTGGGCGAGGCACCCGTTCTAGTCGTACCCGGCATCCGTCCAGCAGGAAGCAGCGCGGATGACCAGAAGCGCATTATGACACCCAGGCAAGCAGCCCAGGCAGGCGCTGACTGGATTGTGGTCGGTCGCCCGATCACACAGGCCCCGGATCCCGCAAAGGCTGCCGCGGCCATTCAGGCGGAACTGGCATTGGCGTGAAAAGAGGCGTCAAGATCTGTGGCCTGACCGAGGTGCAGGGGCTCAGAGCCGCCTGTGACGAGAGGGCAGAATGGATTGGCTTCGTCTTCTTTGCCCGCTCACCACGCTTTGTGACCCCTGTCCAAGCGGCACGCCTGGTGAGTTCGATCTCCACCCCTTTACCTGAGACGGTCGGACTTTTCGTCAAGGCAACGGATGAAGAGATCGCCGCAACTTTGACCGAGATCCCCCTCTCGGTCCTGCAGATCTACGACACACCTGAACGCGCGCGCAGCATCCGCGAGCGCTTTTCTCTGCCCGTCTGGCTGTCCCGCGCCGTGAGCGGCACAGGGGACCTGCCGACCGAAGCCGACATCGATGGATATGTGATCGAACCCCGTCCACCGGCGGGCGCGACGCGCCCGGGCGGTAACGGGGTGACCCTTGACTGGCGCCTGATGCGCAGCTGGCAGGCGCCCGCTCCATGGATGCTCGCAGGCGGCCTCACCCCGGAGAGCGTTGCCGACGCCATCGTTGCCTCCGGGGCACAGGCTGTGGATGTTTCATCTGGGGTGGAAACTGCTCCGGGCCAGAAATCACCAGAGCTGATTCGAAACTTCATCAAAAACGCCCGAAGCGCGTCTGTGGGTACTTGCGCACCTGAGAGAAACTGATATGGTCCGCCCGCGCTGGAGAGATGGCCGAGCGGCTTAAGGCGCACGCTTGGAAAGCGTGTGTACGTTAATAGCGTACCGTGGGTTCGAATCCCACTCTCTCCGCCACTTTGCTCCGAACAAGTCGCAAAGAACGTTCTCGCTCTGCAAAAGCAGTCACGTTTTTGCACCCGCGGCTCGCCTCGAACCGACCCAGCCTGAGCAAACCGCGCGATCATGGCGTCGTTCGAGCGTCGCCAGTTTCCATCGAGCGGTGTACGACGAACTCCACAAGCAAGTAGGATCTGCCGCCCCAAAGGGGTAACACTTGCACGGCGCTCACATTCAAAGCGAGATCATTCGGCATCGCCGCGCCAGAACAATGCATCTTTCTGATATAATTCTGCACGCCCTTGGTTAAAATCTATCTGAACCAGAGGCCCATATCTATCCTTCAGCGGCTGGAAGGATGAGAGCCGCAAGCTCTCACCCCTCTTGCCCTTAACTTATCGAAAAGTCAGAGACCTTCAGATCGGTCACACCAAGGAAAGTGATTTTCGCATCACCGTCGATCATCACTGAGGTATTGCCTCCCGAGATCGTCGCGGTATTCAGAATATTCTGTGCAGCCGCAGTCGGGTTGGCAGGGCTATAAAAATAAAGGAAAAACTTGTTATCAGCAGCACGGAAATCGGTGATGGTGAAATTACCCGCAGTGTGGTTGGCAAGCATTCCGAAAAGGTTCCCCGCACCCGAGCCACCCGTAACGGTAGCCGCTGCTGAAGCATTCGATGTGCCAGCAAAAGCCGTACCGAAATAGAACTGATCGGAGGCCGTTCCGCCGATGACCGTCTGCTGGCCCGCGCCCGTCCAGGCGTCCAGTCCCCCGGCCACAGCGCGCCCGTCGATATACTGATCCCCGGTTGTGTAAGGCTGATTGGCCGTAAAAAGGAGCCGGGAGGAGGAACTCAGGGTGGCGGTCAGAGCGTTTGCGCCAAAAATCGTGCCCGCTCCTGCCGAAATGGTTGTCTGCCCGGTACCGGAAATGAAACGCAACGCCCCTGCCACGCTGATGTTCTGGTTGCTTCCATGCACCACCTGCAAATCGCCTGCTGCGGAAATCGTGTCGCCTTGGGTACCGGTCACAGTCGCCGAACCGAAGCTGACATTCACGACTGACGAGGTACCCCCATAAACCGAGCTGTTATCGCCCACCGTGATCTTGTTGCCGGCGGAGAAATCCATCACTGCAGCGTTGGTCTGCATGATCGCCGTGGCGTTCCCACCCTGGAGTGATACGGTGTCGATCGCGCCTGCAGCGCCGTAAATCGTGTCCTGACCCAAAGACGTCACGAAGTTATTAGAGCCACCCAGATAGATCAGGTTGCTACCCGTACCGCCAGTGATCGTGTTGGTTCCACTCGCCCCATAGATCGTGTCGTTGCCCGACCCTGTCGCAATATTCCAGTTGCCCGAGGATTGCGAGGCATTGAAGACGTTGTTTCCCTGCGTCCCAGCAAAGCTGCCGGAGGCATTACCTACCTTGACCGTCGATCCATACTGATTGGACGACACGATATTCTGGTAGCTGGCCGAATCCTGAGTCGTATCCAGGCTCACCGCCCCCGCGAGCGCAGTTGTACTCGTCGAGGCCACAACGATGTTGGAATAATTGCCTGAAACGCCATAGCTCCCGGCCACGTCGATGATCGCCTGCGATGCCCGGTTTGACGAAACATAGCCATTCGAGCCCGGGCTCAAAATGCTGTTATCCAAGGCGCCGGCCGCGAGGAGGGACTGGATGCTGGAAGCGTAGGACTGGGCCAGCGTTCCCGCCGTATCGCCAGACGTGTAAGGAATGAGAACCGTGTTATTCACGCCTTTGACGACAAGATTGGGCATCGTGACCTCTGTTGTGTTCGCGCCAGTGCTGTTTTCCGGCGTCATTGAAACGATTGAGCTGGTGCTGGAACGGTCGGCGTAGCTGACCGTCTTGCTGGTGTCGTAGGTAACCGTCGGGCTCTCGACATTGTAGTTTCCGGTAACGTCTGTGGCAGAGCCCGTACCGTTACTTTCAACCCCAATATAGACACCACTGAGATACCAGTTGGCCATATTGGTCAGTTCGCTGGCGAGGCTCGGATACATGCCGATCATCGCCTTGATCGCGGCCATCAGACCCTGATTGAGGTCGATCGTCGTCTGATACATCACACCGTCATTCGACGGATCAAGCGGGTTGATATAGGCCGCACGCGAGCCACTGACGTTGTAGATCGTCCCGCCGAGAGAATTCGGAAGATAAACATAAGCTTCCGGCTTGCCCGTATAGTCTACCGTCTCGAACTGCAGGAAGAGGCCAAAGTTCAGATTGGCGCTATGATAGTTAATCGTAAAATTGATACCCGCCTGGTAAGTGCCAGTCGTGCCCCGGTAGTCGCTGATACCCTGAATAAAAGAGGCGGTCAGCTGATGATTGAATGAATATTGCCCATCAATGTCGCCAAGCGCGGCAAGCTGCACGTCCAGCAGGTGCCCACCCTGAGCGGCCATTTGGTAAATGTAATGACCGTTATCCGGATCACGGAAAACATTATAGCTCGTCGTACCCGAGGCCGAAGTGGAGGAGCCCTGTGTCCAATGCCCCACCGAATACCCGAAATCGTTATCCCAGACCTGAGTATCATCACCCACAAGCGGGTCGAAGGCCGACGCCGCATTCCACTGGACGATGGCCCAGTCAGGAGAGTCATCACCTGTCAGGTCCGAGAGCGTGTTGTTGTACTGGATCTGTCCGTTAATCACCTGCTGGGTGTTCATCGGCAGATTGGGACCCTCGACGCTCGGGTCAGTAAAGATCTCGCTCAGAGTCTGGCCGTTATTGGTATTCATCGTTAATCCGACCCCTGGATCGTAAATAGCAACATTACGCTTTGAACTGAAGACAGTTTGCTTGCTTAGCCTTTAAAATCCATTAATTTGGATTGGAAAAGATCACCAAAACGTGATGTCAATTTACATGACTATTACAGAACGATATTGCGGTTCGATTGGCAAATCCCCTGTTTCCATTCGTAATGTAACGGCAAAGAATCGTCATGGCACACCATAATTCGTTAAGATCCACGTATAATTTGATACTCGCTCGTCAAATATGTCAAACCCCGTGAAAATCCTTGATCCAAATCGTTATAGGTGATCAAAATCTGTATCATTTTTCGATTATTTGCTCGGTCGACACCTGAATTTCACCGGTGATCCGGTTTCTTGTTCTTTTCAGAGGTCTTCAAAAAAGTTTCTCAAATATGACGCGAAAGTGATTTTTATCGAAAAAATCGTCCAGGCTGTGCCGTTGAAGGACAAATGTTCCCCGATTCGGGCGAACCAGCACGCCAGGATCGGGGTAGTTGCGTGCAGAGTCGGCCCGCCTGAGAGACTAGAGAAAACTAAAGGGCAACGAATATGCTCACACCGACGCGACAATCTGCATCGGCATCCTGAGACGCCTTAACCCTTCATAGGACCTCGCATCTGAGCCTTCCCTGAGAGCAGGTCTTCCCCCACGGATGACGTATCCGGATTGGGATGGGGAACGCTGAGGCGCTCAAACAACAGGTCCTGCAGCGACCCGCGCCAGACTCGTTTAGCGCAGGGGGAAATTCTTCAGAACCCATCCGCGGTACGGGCCCGAAGTTTCCGTAAGGAAGAATGCTGGCGCTCACATCACGCACCGCTGCACCGCCCTATTCCGTCATGGCAAAAAAAAACCTCCGGCACAGGCCGGAGGTTCGTGAGGCTTAAACCGCTTTCATGCGGTCAGCGCGGTGCGAGCACCATGATCATCTGGCGATTTTCAAGCTTGGGCATTTGCTCGACCTTCGCCTTGTCTTCCATCTCGGTACGAATGCGCTCGAGCATCTTGATACCGAGCTCCTGATGGGCCATTTCACGACCCTTGAAGCGCAACGATACCTTGACCTTGTCGCCTTCCGCGAGGAACGAGTTCATGGCGCGCAGTTTTACCTGGTAGTCATTTTCATTGGTGCTGGGGCGCACCTTGACTTCCTTGATCTCTATGACCTTCTGCTTCTTACGCGCTTCGTTCTTCTTCTTCTGCTGCTCGTACTTGAACTTGCCGTAGTCGAGAATCTTGACGACAGGTGGCTCAGCCGTCGGGCTGATTTCCAGAAGGTCGAGCCCGACCGAATAGGCGCGTGCAAGAGCATCGCGCGTTGTCATGACGCCAGCCATTTCGCCGTCGGCGTCAATCAAGCGCACCTGAGGAACACGGATTTCCTCGTTAACTCGGGGCCCTTCACGGGTGGGTGCGGCCTGCATCGGTGGTCTAGCTATGGTCGTCTCCTGTCGACGTTTTCAACAATCTGCTTGGCGGGAATTCAATACGCTCAACCACGCCAAAGATTTCATCACCTTAGCGTGACAAAATTAACGGCTTGTTTGCGGGACTCCCGGTGCCCCGACATAGTCATGAAACACCGGGATTGCAAGGTTTTCGCGTCTAACACGCGCGCATCAGACCTGCAGGCGCTGCATGTCCGGGGCCATGGCTTCCTGACCCAGCATCGCCACCACCTCATCCAGCGCAAGGATTTCCTGAGCAGCACCGCCCAGACGACGCATCGCCACCTTGCCCTCTTCTGCCTCGCGACGACCCACAACAAGAATGACAGGAACACGTGCGAGCGAGTGTTCACGAATCTTCGCGTTGATCTTCTCGTTGCGTCCGTCCACCTCGACCTGAAGTCCTGCGCGACGCAGCTTCGCGGCCACCTCCTGTGCATAGGGCTCCGCATCGGTCACGATGCTGGCGACCACCACCTGGGTCGGAGCGAGCCAGAGCGGGAACTTGCCTGCAAACTGCTCGATCAGGATACCGATGAAGCGCTCGAAGCTGCCCAGAATGGCGCGATGCAGCATGACCGGACGATGACGCGCGCTGTCCTCGCCGATATAAGACGCATCCAGACGCTCTGGCAGAATGAAATCGACCTGCAATGTGCCGCATTGCCAGTCGCGACCGATCGCATCCGTCAGCACGAATTCGAGTTTCGGGCCATAGAAGGCCCCTTCGCCCGGATTGGTCTCGAAGGTGACACCCGCCAGGGCACAGGCTTCCTTGAGCGCCTTTTCCGACTTGTCCCAGGTCGCGTCGTCACCCGCACGCGCGTCGGGGCGGTCGGAGAACTTCACACGAAAATTCTCGAAACCGAGATCGCGATAGACCTCGTCGAGCATGGCCACGAAGGTCGCCGTCTCGGCCGCAATCTGCTCCTCGGTACAGAAGATATGCGCGTCATCCTGCGTGAAGCCACGAACGCGCATGATACCATGCAGCGCGCCTGAAGGCTCGTAGCGATGACATGCGCCGAACTCGGCCATACGCAGCGGCAGCTCGCGATAGGAACGCAGCCCATGACGGAAGATCTGCACATGACAGGGGCAGTTCATCGGCTTGAGGGCGAGGGTCTTTTCCTCATCCTCAACCGTCGCGATGAACATGTGCTCGCGATATTTATCCCAATGACCCGAGGCTTCCCAGAGCGCACGGTCTACAAGCTGTGGGGTACGCACTTCTTCGTAGCCATAGCGCGTCTGGATACGGCGCATATAGTCCTGAAGCACGGTGTAAAGACGCCAGCCCTTCGCATGCCAGAAGATCTGACCCACCGCCTCTTCCTGGATATGAAACAGATCCATCTCGCGGCCGATACGCCGATGATCGCGCTTCTCGGCCTCTTCCAGCTGGTGCAGATAGGCGTCGAGTTCCTTCTGGTCGCGCCAGGCCGTTCCATAGATGCGCGTCAGCATGGGATTACGGTGGTCGCCGCGCCAGTAAGCACCGGCTACCTTCATGAGCTTGAACGCCGTGCCGATATCGCCCGTGCCACGCATGTGCGGCCCGCGGCACAGATCGAGCCATGCCCCCTGACGATAGATCGAGATGGTCTCGCTCTCGGGCAGATCGCGGATCAGCTCGGCCTTGAAGCGCTCGCCTTTCTCCTCGAAGAAGGCAATGGCGGCGTCACGATCCCATTCCTCGCGCTCGAACGGCGCATTGGCCGCGATGATCTCACGCATCTTGGCCTCGATCGCCTCGAAATCCTCAGGCGTGAAAGGCTGGTTGCGGAAGAAATCGTAATAGAACCCGTCCTTGATAGAGGGGCCGATGGTTACCTGCGTGCCGGGCCAGAGCGCCTGCACGGCCTCGGCCAGCACATGGGCGGTATCATGGCGGATCATCTCCAGAACGATATCGTCCTTGCGCGTGATGAAGCGCAGCTCTGAATCCTCGGCAATGACGGTCGAGAGATCGACCAGCTTGCCATTCAGGCTCATCGCAACGGCAGCACGCGCCAGACCGGGACCGATCGAAGCCGCGACTGCCGTGCCGGTCGTGGCACCGTCGAACGTACGAACGGAACCATCGGGCAGGGTAATGGCAGGCATGGAGATGCGCTCCTGGCGTAAGAGATAAGTTGAGCTGTTCTAATGGCCCCAGTTCAGGCAGGCCGCAACCCTGGAAACGTCGAGCGTCCGCAGATCCTCAACCGCGAGAACACGAACCTGACCCGGTCTCAACCCGTTCGGCGCGGTCAGGCGCGGGTTGCTCTCCCCCGAGAACAGTACGAGCGACCGGCATCCCATGGCTGCCGCGAGATGCATGGGGCCGGTATCATTCCCCACTGCCAGCGTCGCCCGCGCAAACACGCCGCCCAGGGCCAGCAGATCGGTCTGACCCGCCAGATCGATCACGCCGGGCGTCTGCGCCCTTATCGTATCCACGAGAGCGCGCTCCGCCTGTGTGCCAACCATCACCACAGCCAGGCCCTGCGCCTGCAAAAGCCGGGCAAGAGCCGCGTAATGCCCCTCTGGCCAGCGTTTGGCAGGGCGGTGAGGGGCGGCGCCAGGAACGATGACGGCATAGGGTGCGGGCAGATCCGGCCCGCCACGACCCAGCCATTCCAGATCGGGCGCGTTGTGCTCGGCTACGCCAAGACGCGCGAGCTGGTCGCGCTGTCGCGCCACGCTATGCATGGAATCGCGCCAGGGATTATCGTGAAAATGGGCCGATTTTCTGGCAATACCGCTCCAGGCCTTTTGTCCTGATAGCCGCGCATAACGCGTGCTCCGCCCGGATGTCTGCAAGTCGATCACCAGATCATAGCCGCGCAGTTCCCGGCGCAGGGTCAGCAAACCGCGCCAATCATGCCAGCGCGGCCGCGTATCGATCCGGATATGATCAAACCAGGGACTAGCCTCTGCCAAGGCGCGAAAAGGCGCTGTGGTGAGCAGGGTGATCTCGGCCTCGGGCCAATGGGCCCTGATGGCGGCAAAAGGAGGGAGCGCCTGAACAACATCGCCCAGAGCCCCGAGCTTGATCACGAGAATGCGAAACATGCCGCGATCCTAGCCGAGGCTGCGACGCGATGATACGCCATGCGTTCACGCGTCCGTCTTCAGGCATCGCCCGCAAAGACACAGCCTCGTGGCACCATTTCCGCCCGCAGGGCGATCAGGGAAAAGCTCATGTCCGACCGCCCCTCTTCCATCCTTTCCTTCGGCAGCGTCAATATCGACATCACGGCGCGCGCTGAGCGCATCCCTCATCCCGGTGAAACGGTCCATGCGGAAAGCTACGCTACCGGGCTGGGGGGCAAGGGGGCCAATCAGGCGGCCGCAACCTCCCGTCTTGGTCAAGGCTGCGGCCTGAAGGTGTTCATGGCCGGCCGCACCGGCACGGACAGTTTCGGCACGCTTGCCCGCTCCCTCCTGACACCGTTCGGGGTCAATCTCTCAGCCCTGCGTGAGGATCCCGACCATCCAACCGGGGTGGCGCTGATCACGGTGGACAGCAAGGCGGAAAACATCATCACCGTTGCAGGCGGCGCGAACATGGCGCTGGACGGCAGCGATGTCCGGGCCCATCGCGCGCTCATTCATGAGGCTTCGGCCGTACTGTTGCAGCTGGAAATCCCGCTGGCCCTGACCATCGAGATTGCCGAGGAAGCGAAACGAGCCAGCACACTGGTCATTCTCGACCCGGCCCCTGCCCCCGCTGACGGCCTGCCCGCAGCGCTCTGGGCAGCCCTGGATGTCGTCACCCCCAATGAGACCGAAACACGGCTTTTGACCGGAATCTATCCCGAAACGCAGGAAGACGCGGCCAGAGCCGCACGCAGGCTGCAGGAACTGGGCGCCACCCATGCACTGGTCAAGATGGGCGCGCGCGGTGTGTATTATCGCTCCGGAGAGTCGGAAGGCTTCGTACCGCCCTATCGCGTGAATGCCATCGATACAGTAGCGGCGGGTGATTGCTTCAATGGCGGTCTGGCCACCGCCCTCACACTGGGCAAGAGTTTCGGCGAGGCCGTGCATTTCGCGGCAGCTTGCGGCGCTTTGGCCACCACGCGCCTTGGCGCTGCCGAGTCCGCGCCTCATTGGGACGAGGTCGTTGCCCTTGTCGAAACCGGTAAACCCCCCGGCGCGGCGTAACCGGGGAATTCCGGCGGCGGCAGGACGGAATGCCGAACAGCGCCGGGAAACTGCTCAGTCCTGATCGGGATCTGAATCCAGAACAGCCTCGTCCTGACGAGCCAGATAGGCTTCATGTCCGTCCGGGGCGAGTGCGATGACCCGATCCCAGTCACTGCGGGCCTGTGCGTAGCGGGTCAGGCGGACATTGAGGATGCCGCGCTCTAGCAGGGCCTCGATATCGTCGGGCTGAAGCGTCAGGGCCCGGGTGACATCCACCAGCCCATCGGCATTGCGCCCAAGCTGGCGATAGGCCCCGGCGCGCAGCACGAGCGCCCGCACCAGAACGGGATCGGTATTCTTGCCGTTGTCGGGCAGGACCCCCAGCGCCTGTATGGCAGCCGCATAATGGCCCTGCATGGACAGGCTGCGCGCCAGCAGCAAGGTTAGATCGGACCGCACCTTGCCCGGCGATGACGATGAAACGAGCAACGCCTGACGCGCAGCACGTTCTGCCGCAGCGCCATCGCCCGCCAGCAACCACGCTTCCGCCGCCCGGGCAGCATAGCCTGCCTCGCGCTCCCCCTCGCTCCCTGCCTCAGGCTGGCCGGCTCTCCGGCCTTGAGGCGACAGCGATTTGCGAGGCCCACCCTGCAGGGCGAGCGTCTCGTATTGCTGCGCCGCCTCGCGATAGTCTCCGAGCGCCAGATCGGCCTGCGCGAGACAGTCCCGTGCCTCGCCGCCGCCGCCGCGGCGCAGCCAGTTCTGTGCTGCCTCCTGCACCAGATCGGGCGTGTCAGGAAGCGAAGCCACGCATTGGGCAAGGTTCTGCGGGGCCGGGCTGGCAGCCGCCATCCCCATTCCCAGAACGCTTCCTATCGCCAAGGCTCCAAAACCATGTTTCATACAGTGTGATTGGCGCGCCACCGCGTCAGCGGTCAAGCGCGAATGGGAGCTTTCATGCCACCTCACCTTGTTATTCTGGGTCAGGGCTATTCAGCATCCGCCGTCGTGCCGCTTGCCAGAGCCCAAGCCTGGCGCGTGACCGGCACAAGGCGCGTGCCTGAAGAGGGATCGGGACTGATCGCTTTCGATGAGGCTGGTTCTGCGCTTGGTGAGGCAACCCATCTTCTGATCAGCGCGCCGCCATCGGAGTCGGGCGATCCCGCCTTTATCCGATACGCCGCCCTTCTGTCGGAAAGCCCGACCCTGCGATGGATTGGCTATTACTCAACTACCGGCGTTTACGGAGACCGTCAGGGCGCACATGTGGATGAAACGACGCCAGTCTCACCCGGCCAGACACGCAGCCGCGCGCGCGTCGAGGCCGAGCGGGCATGGCAGGAACTGGCCCGTCGCAGATCCATCGCCTGTGATATCATGCGTCTGGGCGGGATCTATGGGCCCGGCCGCTCGGCGTTCGATACCCTGCGCTCCGGCAAGGCCCGACTGATCGACGCGCCAGACCATCTGTTCAGCCGCATCCATCGAGACGATATCGCCGAGGGCACCATGGCTGCCATTTCCACCGCCTCAGGATGCCGCATTCTGAACTTCGTCGATGACGCGCCAAGCCCGCAGGCCGCGGTATTCGAAGAGGCCGCTCGTCTGGCGAAAGCTCCTTTGCCTCAACGACTGTCGCTGGATGAGGCCTGGGAAAGCCTGAGCCCCATGGCACGCAGCTTCTGGTCCGAGCGCCGCGTGGTCGACAGCCGCCTGACCCAGCAGAGCCTCGACCGTCGATGGCGCTTCCCGAGCTACCGCGAAGGTCTGGCCGCTATTCTGGCCGCAGAGCAGGCGCCCAAGCCCTGAAGAGGAAGAAATACTGTGTGCCAGCCCTGCGACCCGATCGGCTCCGTGCTTCAGCTTTCCCCTCCCCCGGCCCGTGGGACGCAAAACGATCATTACGGGCTGGCAACCCTCTCCAAGGATACGCTAAGCCAGAGACACCCATGATCATGCTCCGTTTTCCCTGCCCTCGCCCGGGGGTGTTCCGCGCGCTGCTGCCCAGCCTCCTGCCCCTGATGTTGTCGGGTTGCATCACGATCGGCCCTTCGCGCCTGTCGCATGATCAGCTCGATTACTCGCGCGCGCTGGGCGAGGCGGAAAAACATGCGATGCTGCTCAACATCATTCGTATCCGCTATGCCGATCCACCGACCTTTCTCGATACAACTCAGGTCATCGCGGGCTATCAGCTCAATCGCTCGGTCAATGGCGGATTCAATGCGTTCCCTTCAGGTGTCGGAAGCTATCTCTTCGGCAGCAGCACAGCCACGCTGCAGGAGAGCCCAACCTTCACCTATCAGCCCGAGACCGGGCAGCAATATGCCGAAAACGTCATCCGGCCCATCTCACCCGTAGTCATCATGCCACTCAGCCTCGGTGGTCTGCCTATCGACACACTCCTGCGCCTGACGGCTCAGTCGATCGACGGATTGTCCAATGTCCGCGCCCTTGGTGCCGGACCCACTGGCGGCGGTTCGGTCCGTTTCTACCTGCTGCTGCATGATCTGCGCCAGTTGCAGGTACAGGGCGCCATGACCATACGCATCTCCACCGATGCCCCCAAAGCAACGGCGGACCAGCCACCTTCCGGCTCGGCGAACAAGCCATCGGGAACGCAGCCCGAACACGCCTATCTTGTGCTCACCGCCACCTCTGACCCCGCCCTGACCACCATCCAGGCAGAGGTGCGTCGTCTGCTCCATCTCGACCCTCACGCCGAAGAGGCCGAGATCGTTTACGGCCCCTACCCGAAGGTGCCGGGGCAGATTGCCATTCTCACCCGCTCCATGTTCGCCATGCTCTCCCAGATCGCCTATGAGATGGAGGTCCCGGAAGAGGATGTCAGAGCCACGCGGACATTGCCCACCATCAGCCCCGTCGGCATTGAGACACGCCCTGATGTGGTGATCCATTCCGGCAAATCCGCGCCCGAGCATAATTATGACGAGGTACGCTACAGGGGCCGATGGTACTGGATCAGCGATGATGATTTCCGGAGCAAGCTGAGCTTTACCATGATGCAGATTCTCGCCGCCCTCGCCGCGACCAGCCACTCACCCGGCGCGGTTATCACTATCCCCGCGGGCTGAGCAAAAGGGACGACAGCCCCCGGGAGCGTCGCCCCTGGTCTGGCTATATTCGGGCCCAACCGCCCCCCAGAGCCCGATAAAGCCGTGCCATCGATACCGAGACCTCGGCCCGGGCGTCCGAGAGCGCGCTACGGCTCTCGAGCAGCCCGTTCTGTGTGGTCAGAACATTGAGAAAATCTCCCGCCCCTTGGGCATATTGGAGCTGCGCCACCCTGACGGCTGTCTCACTCTCAGCAACCGCCTCGGCCAGGCGGTCGTGACGCTCCTGGGCCGTGCCCAGATCGGCAATGGCATCATCGACTTCCTCCCAGGCGTGGAGAACCGTTTTCTGAAGCGCAATGGCCGCTTCCCTCTGCTGCAGACGGCGCAAGGCAAGTTGCCCCGCAAGCTTCCCGCCCTCGAACAACGGAATGGTCATGGTCGGACCAAAACCATACTGACGCGATGCCCAGGAGCCGAGACCGCTGAACTGGAGAGCCTGAACATCCAGGCTGCCAGACAGCGTGATCCGTGGGAAGAAATCCGCCATGGCTACCCCGATTGTTGCTGTTGCCGCATGCAGACGCTCCTGAGCCGCCCGGATATCCGGGCGTCTTTCGGCAAGCTGCGACGGTAATCCAACCGGGATGGATACCGGGAGTGGTGGAATGCTGCCCTTCTCCGCAAGACGCTGTGACAGGGCACCCGGTTCGCGCGCCATCAGAAAGGCAAGGGCATTAAGAAGGTGCACCTCTTCGCGGTGCAGTTGGGGCAGGCGGGCTTCAAAACCATGCAACTGCCCGCGCGCATAGGCGAGATCGAGTTTCGTCGCCGTACCCTGGGTCACACGCAAAACGGTCAGTTCGACACTGTGACGGGCGATATCGAGGCTCTGTCGGGTAATCTCGGTCTGGGCCTGCACGTTACGCAGGGCAATGTAATCCTGCGCGGTCTCTGCCATGAGCGAAACCAGCGTATCGCGCTGCATTTCCCGCATGGCCCGCATGGAGGCCGTCGCTGCCTCGACCTGGCGGCGCACATGCCCCCACAGATCGACCTCCCATGACGCGCCGAGGCCGTATTGGGGCAGGTTGAAAGCAGGATTACCCTTCGGTCCGGCAGCAGCAACGGGCCCGAACCCCTGTGTTCCGTCCGCAATCTGTGCCGGATCTTGATCCGCTTCAGTACCGAGCAGGCTCAGGATGCCGTTCGTGCTCGCGCGCTCGCGGGCATAAGAGGCGGCGCCTTGCACCTGAGGCAAGCGCGCCGCGGCTGCGATCCTGCGCTCGGCACGGCTCTGTTCGAAATGGAGCGCCGCCTCCCTGAGATCGAGATTGACCCTCAGCACATCCTGCTCAAGCGCTGTCAGAACCGGATCCTGGTAGAGCGTCCACCACTGCGCCTCGACGGGCGCACGCTCATCCGGGTGGCTTTTCTGGGGTGTCACGCTTTCATGCCAATGAGACGCCGCGACCGGATCGTGTTTCTGGAACTCCGGTCCAACCGAGCATCCCCCCAGGATCAAGAAAAGACTCAGCCCTGCCGTGCGGGACAAATGGCTCATGCCCGTTACTCCCACACAAAGCGCGCATCGGCGGCGTGAGCGCCGTTACGAGGCGCGCCGGTATCGATCATGGCCTCGACGGACATGCCGACACGAACGCGTCGCGCCAGAGGCTGCCCGTCATCAAAAACCAGTTTCACCGGGACACGCTGCACCACCTTGGTGAAATTCCCTGTCGCATTATCAGGCTGGATCAGGGCAAAGGCGACATTCGTAGCCGGTGCTACGCTGTCGACATGGGCATGGAGCACCGCGTCGGGAAAGCTGTCGACCCGTATGTCGGCTTTCTGACCGGTCTGTACACGAGCCATCTGCGTCTCCTGAAAATTGGCAATTACATAGGCCTGACGCACCGGCACCACCGCCAGAAGTCCAGTGCCGGGGCGGACATACATCCCGACGCGCACGTCACGTGACCCGACAACGCCATCAACAGGGGCGGTAATGGTGCAATAGGACAGATCGAGCTCGGCCTGACGCACAAGGCCTTGCGTCTGGATCAGCACGCCTTGCGCGCGCTCGCTCCCTGCAGCGAGCACAGCAAGCCCGGCGCGATCGGCATTCACGGCTGCCTTGTCGCGAGAGAGCCGCGCGACGGCCTCGCGCTGGCGATCCTCGGCACCTTGCTGCTGCTCGATCGTGCTGGCACCTCCCGCCGAGAGCGCCCGATAACGCGCCGCGTTCTGTCGGGCGAAAAGCAGGGCAGCCTCATCGGCCTCGATCGTCGCGAGAGCCGCGTCGATCAGAGCTGACTGTCGCTGCTGGGCGGCGGCGAGATTGGCGATATCAGCCTGCGCTGCACGGAGCTTGCCCCGAGCGGTATCCAGCGCCGTGCGGTAATCGTCGTCCTCGATATGAGCCAGAACATCGCCCGCCTGCACTTTCTGGTTGTCCGCAACAGGCACACTGTCGATACGCCCGGCGACCTTTGGCGCCACGCGGGTGAAATCGGCGGTGATATAGGCATCATTGGTGGATTGATGACGCCCATCCCCGACGAAGAAGCGATCTGCGCTCCAGGCGAGACCGGTCAGGACAAGCGCGGTGCATCCCGCAAACAGGAGCGGTTTTTTGTAAGCCATGGGGAGATTTCCGTTACTGTGTTGCGAGAGGTGAAGTCGCGGGCTGCCGCACCGGGGCAACGGGTGGCCCGGGAGGGCAATCGCTCGGCGCCTTCCCCGGGGGGTAGACGCGACCGGGAAGAATGGCGGTCAGCACCACGAAAACAGCGCAGATCACGACCACCACGAACAGGATATCGACCAGGGAGAGCACCAGAGCCTGAGCAGACAGCATCTCATGCACCCTGCGCAGCGCGTCCGCCCCGCTGCCCCCCTGCGCCAAGCCGGGATGATCCAGCAACATGGTCGAGTGATATTGCTCACGACGGCGCAGCAGGATCGAGAACAGGGCGAAGGCAAGTGCATTGGCCATACCCTTGAGCATATTGACCATGCCCGAGATGAAGGGGCCGTCGCTCGGCCCGAGCGCCAGAGTGGCCAGCATCAGGACCGGGATGACCACCATGGGCTGACCGAAGATCTGAAGGGCCTGAATGAGATAGAAATTGTCGCGCACCCATTCGGATGTCAGGCCCAGCCCGAGCCACGCAGAAAGCCCGAGCAGCGCCATGCCGATCCCGAGCACCCATCGGCAATCGACCCGACGCATGTTGCACAGCGCCGCAACCATCGGCAGCACGACGAGCTGGGGCAGAGCCACGGTCAGGGCGACGGGAGCCGCCTGAACGGGACGGTAGCCCTTGATCTCCTCCAGGAATGTCGTCGTGACTTCGTTCATCAAGGCGCAGACGATCAGAACCGCCACGAGCGACAGAAGGGACATCGTGATATTGCGGCTCTTCCAGTATTGCAGACGGAAAAACGGGCTGTGATGATGCCATTCGTGGATCAGGAACCCGAGAAAGAGCGCCCCACCCCAGAATGTCAGATGCGTGACGAGAGGGGAACGAAACCAGTCGAGCCGGTCCCCCTGATAAAGAACGGTCACGACACAGAGGATGGACGGCGCGCCGATCAGAAATCCCCGCCAGTTGAAGCTGCGAAAACGCGAGAGCTGGACCGGGTCCTGAGGCAGTCCCCAGGCAATCATGACAAGCGCGACCGCACCCAGCGGCATCACCTCCCAATAGAGCCAGTGCCAGCCGAAACGTTCGAAAAGCAGGGCCTCGAAAGGCATGCCGAGATTGGGGCCGAAGGTCGCACTCATGGCGTAACCGCCTATGCCGAAAACCTTGAGCGGCGGCGGCAGATATTTGAGCATGACCGTCATGAGGATAGGCGGCAGACATCCCGCGCTCAGCCCCTGCATGGCGCGCAGGATACCGATGGAAATCATATCGGTCATGAAGGGCAACGGCACGGCAAGTAGGGCCAGCGTCGCCGTCATGAACAAGGCAAAGCGATAGATCGAAAACGTCATGTAGAACCACGGCGTGAAGGCCATCGCCGCAATATTGAAGGCCTCGTAGAGCGAGATGAACCAGCTTCCCTCGTCGTGACCCAGATGCATGGCCCCACGCAGATCGGACAGACCAAGTTCCGTGACATGTTCATTGAAGCCAGCGACATGGACGGCCAGCAACATGCCCAGACACCCGATGATCGTTCTGAGCCCGAAGGGGGGTAAGGGAGCAGAAGATGGCAGGACCTTTGCGTCCTGCCTCGTAGGTACGATCATGGGGCGACATCCTTTCCGCCCGGTCTCTAGCGGTGCCTCCCCGCCTCAATAACCCGCAATCAAGGTAAAAAGTCCTTCCAGTTGGCGTAAGGGTCCGGCACATCACTTTCATTCTGCGCAACACCCCAAGAGCCGGGCCTTATGACCAGAAATCTGCCTGCCAAGCGTGGCTATTCGCTCGATCATCTCCGTTGGCTTCAGGTGCTCCTCGAGGAAGAGAGCGTCACACGCGCGGCAAAGCGGCTCAGGGTGAGCGAGGCTGCCACAAGCCGTCACCTGGCCTCATTGCGCACATTGTTCGGGGACCCTCTGCTGGTGCTCTCCGGCAGACATCTGGTCGCGACCCCCTATGCCAAAGACCTGCTGGGAAGGGTGCAGACGGTGCTGGCCGAGGCAGAGGCACTGGTCAGCGCGCGTGCGCGACTGGACCTGTCTCAGATCACCCCCCATTTCACGATCCGGGCGCGGGACCTTTTCATCGGAGCCTTCGGCAGCGCCATCGCCGAGAGGCTCAGAGAATCCTGCCCGCGCTGCCAGATCGTTTTCTCGCCGGAAACGGAGGATTCAATCGGTGATGCGCTCAGGCGTGGCACGATCGATCTCTATATCGGCGCCACCGAAGACCTCCTGCCCGAAATCAAGAAGCAAACCCTGTTCCAGACCCATTTCCAGGCCGTGGTGCGCGCCGGGCATCCGATCCTGGAGCAGGAGATCACACCCCAGACCTTGGTTGCCTATGATCACATCAGCACGTCCCGCAAGGGGCGTGCCCACGGGCCCATCGATGCGATCCTAGCCAAGCAATACGGTCTGGAGAGACGTATCGCGCTGGTCGTACCCAGCGATTATGCCATGATCGAAACCATGCGCGAGACGAACATGATCCTGCCCCTGCCGGAGATCATCATCCGCCGTCTACCGCTCGAGGCCATCGGGGCACGTGCCTTCGCGTTCCCCTTCCCGTTGCCTGATCTCGTCAGCTTTCAGGCCTGGCATCCGCGACTCGATAATGATCCGGTCCATCGATGGCTCAGGGAGACCATTCTCTCGACCGTGCAATCCGTGGTCAGAGCCCTGCGCGACCGGAAAGAAAGCTGAGACGACCCGCCACATCGACCGTTTTCCCCTGCCCGCGCTGAAAACACCTTGCAGAGATCTATAAGACGCTATCCTGTGATCGGAAAACCGTGCGTCCCACCAAACGTATCAGAGTTTTCACTGATATGTGTTGCTCTGTTCTGTTCGCGTTCAGGATAGGTTGCGCACCTTGTCTCAAGGAGGATTCATGACGTCTCGTTCCAGACCCAGACGCATCGGCGACTGGGCAGCACTGGGTCTCGCCATCCTGATCGTGGTTTTCGGTCTCATCTTCGTTGCTGGTGGCGGCTACCTTCTGAGCCTTGGTGGCTCTGCCTATTATCTGATCTGCGGCATCGTTCTGCTGGCATCGGGTGGGCTCATGGCCATGGGTCGTCTTCTGGGGGGCTACCTCTTCCTTCTCGCCTGGGCCGGCACGCTGGTCTGGACCATTGCCGAGTGCGGCTTTGACTGGTGGGGCTGGCTCCCGCGCCTGTTCGGCCCGACGCTGATCGCCATTCTTGTCGTGCTCAGCCTGCCTGTCCTGCGTCGCCAGGATACGGTTCGTCCAGTTTCCCGCGGAGCCGTCTGATGCGTAGACCAGCCCTTTTGACCGCCACCATGCTCGGTGGCCTTCTGTCTGCCTCGGTCGCGCTGGCGCAGATTCCCCCCTCTAACTCGACCCCGGGTGAAGACAATACGTCAACCGCCGATGCCCATAGCCAGGGTCCCGGTCGTTTTGGTGGCCCCTCCCCCTCCGCTCCGCAGGCTCCAGGCGTGAATGCCGCCAATCTGCCGGACATCTCCGAGATCGGTATCGCTGACGTTCCGGCCGCCGTGCCGCAGATCGACAGCACCCCGGCCCGCGAAGACTGGCCCGCATATGGCCGCGATTCCAACCAGACGCGCTATTCGCCTCTGGAGCAGCTGACCCCCGACAACGTGGGCAAGCTCAAGCGCGCCTTCGTGTATCACACGGGCAGCAAGCCAGGTCCGGGTCAGGCCAATAAATGGGCTGCCGAAACCACCCCGATCAAGGTGGGCAACTCGCTCTACATGTGTTCAGCCCTGAACGACATGATGCGCATCGATGCCGCAACCGGCAAGGAGATCTGGCGTCACGATGCCGGGGTGAAATACCAGTCCATCCCGTACACCGCCGCGTGCAAGGGCGTGACCTATTACACCTCCTCCACCATCCCCGAAGGCCAGCCCTGCCATAACCGCGTCATGGAAGCCACGCTCGACATGCGCCTGATTCAGGTCGATGCCGAGACGGGCAAGCTGTGCGAGGGCTTCGGCTTTGGCGGTCAGGTCAATCTGATGCAGGGCATGGGTGAGTCGGTACCGGGCTTCGTTTCCATGACGACCCCGCCCCCGGTCATCAATGGCGTCGTCGTGGTCAATCACGAGGTGCTCGACGGTCAGCGCCGCTGGGCTCCTTCAGGCGTGATTCGTGGCTACGACGCTGAAAGCGGCAAGTTCGTCTGGGCCTGGGATGTGAATAATCCTGACAACCACCACCAGCCTGCCCCCGGCGAGCATTACAGCCGTGGAACGCCCAATTCCTGGGCTGCCATGACGGGTGATAACGAGCTCGGCCTCGTCTATGTCCCGACAGGCAATTCCGCCGCCGATTATTACAGCGCCATGCGCACCGACAAGGAGAACGCTGTCTCGTCCTCCATCGTCGCGCTGGATGTCAAGACAGGTGAACCCCGCTGGGTATTCCAGACCGCCCACAAGGATGTCTGGGATTATGATATCGGCTCACAGGCCACCAAATTCGACTATCATCATGCCGACGGTACCGTAACGCCTGCTCTGCTGGTGCCCACCAAGCGTGGCCAGACCTTCGTGCTCGACCGTGCGACGGGCAAGCCCCTGCCGGAATTCCCGGTTGTCGAAAAGCCCGCCCCTGCCAGCACCATGGCAGATGATCCGCGCAGTCCGACCCAGCCCTGGTCCGATGCTTTCCCCCGTCTCGCCTTCCCTGATCTGAAGGAAAGCGACATGTGGGGCATGTCGCCTATCGACCAGCTCTATTGCCGCATCATGTTCCGCAAGGCGCGCTATGTCGGCGAGTTCACCCCGCCCGCGCTCGACAAGCCGAATATCGAATATCCCGGCTATAATGGCGGCAGCGACTGGGGCAGCATGGCCTATGATCCGGAATCGGGCATTGTCATCGCCAACTGGAACTCCACGCCGATGTACGATCAGCTCATCACCCGTAAAAAGGCCGATGCGCTGGGCCTGAAGCCCATCGACAACCCCAGCTACAACCCCAATGGCGGGGGTGCAGAAGGCAATGGCGCCCAGGCCGATACACCTTATGGCATCGTGGTGACTCCGTTCTGGAACCACTACACGGGCATGATGTGCAACAAGCCCCCCTATGGCATGATTGAGGCGATCGACATCAAGACCAAGAAGGTCCTGTGGTCGCGTCCTCTGGGTACCGCACGCGCCAATGGCCCGTGGAACATGCCGACAGGCCTGCCGCTCAATATCGGTACGCCGAATAACGGTGGCTCGGTCATCACCAAGGGCGGTCTTGTCTTTGTTGCGGCTGCAACCGACAACCAGATTCGCGCAATCGACATCAAGACGGGCAAGGATGTCTGGTCCGATGTTCTGCCGGGTGGCGGTCAGGCCAATCCGATGACCTATGAGGTCAACGGCAAGCAGTATGTCGCCATCATGGCCGGTGGCCATCACTTCATGATGACGCCTGTGACCGACCAGCTCGTCGTCTACGCCCTCCCGGACGGGGCCGACACCAAGCACTAAGAGCACTTCCCGGTCGCAGCGCGACAGGAGAGAGCGTCAGGGCCGGGGGATCTTCCTCCGGCCCTTTTTCGTACCCGCACGTCGAAGAGACTCTTCGATCCCCTGACACGCCATGCACCTAGCCAGAGATCGGGACCGAGGACCCGCATGACGTTGGGGCGCGCGCCAGCCCTTTCAGTCTGGCGCAGACCATGTACGCTAAAGGCGGTGCTTTCACGACTGCCTTTTTGCGATCCTTTCTGACGTTATCCCCACGCAGCAGCGTTCCGCGATGGGCTATGGGCATTTGGGGCACGGGGCGGGGGTTTTTCATGACGCCGGATTCTTTCCTCTCCCTGAGGCGGCCGCTTCATGCTACCCGCAACCCATGTCACGCCACTGCCCTCATATACTTCAGGTTCTCCCGGCCCTTGGCACGGGGGGGATCGAGCAGGGCACAGTGGAGATGGCCGAGGCGATCGTAAGAGCCGGTGGGCGCGCATTCGTTGCAGGGGCTTCGGGCCCGCTGCTGCCGCGCCTGCTTTCTGTCGGGGCACGTCATATCGACCTGCCTCTCGGGCAGAAATCGCCGCTCGCCATTCTGCGCAACAGCCGCGCCCTCGCCCAGATCATCCGCGAGGAACGCATCGATCTCGTCCATGCCCGCTCGCGGGCGCCCGCTTGGGCGGCGTGGCAGGCGACAAGACGCACAGGCACACCTTTCGTGACCACCTGGCATGGCGTGCACAAGGCCAGTTTTCCCGGCAAGAAGCACTATAACTCCGTACTCGCACGGGGAGCACGCGTGATTGCCATAAGCAGCTATATCGCTACCCGCCTGCGTGAGGATTATCGTGTGGGCCAGGACAGGCTGCGGCTGATTCCGCGCGGAGCCGACATGGCCCGTTTCGACCCCGCCCTGATCAATGGGGCGCGGATGCAGGCGCTGGCAGAGAAATGGCAGGTGCCCCCCGGCACGCCCGTGATCATGCTGCCAGGCCGCCTGACACGCTGGAAAGGGCAATTGCTTCTGCTGCGCGCAATGGCGATCCTTCAGGCCGAGCTGCCGGGGCCGTGGCTTGCCGTACTAGTCGGACCGGCTGATCCCAGGGACAGTTACGTGCAGGAGATCGAGGCCACGGCCCTGCGCCTGGGTCTGCGCGAGCGTCTGCGCTTTGCCGGACTGTGTCAGGATATGCCGGCAGCCTATGCCCTCGCCGATGTAGTGGCCGTTCCGTCTCTTCGCCCGGAGCCCTTTGGCCGTGTGGTGATCGAGGCGCAGGCCATGGGCCGCCCCGTTGTGGTGTCGGCCCAGGGAGGCGCCATGGAAACGGTGCTTCCCCATCGCACGGGGCTTCTGGTCCCGCCGGATGACGCCCCAGCGCTGGCAGAAGCCCTCTGCCAGATTCTGACTCTCTCCGAAGGCGCGCGGGATCTTCTGGCTGAAACTGCGCGTCATCACATTGCAGAAAACTACACGACCCGGCAGATGCAATCGGCCACGCTCGCTGTCTATGATGAGCTGCTCGGTACCGGTTTGTCGGACCAGTTTCGGGACCTTGATCAATGACTACACCACCGCGCGCCACCCCGACCCTGACCGAGAAGGCTCAGGCCGATCTCGACAAGCGTCTGGCTCGTGAGGCCGCAGCCCTGCGCGCCAATCTGCTGCGTCGCAAGGCGCAGGTGCGCAACCGTGCGGTCAAGGCTCCCGAAGACCAGGAAACGCCGCCCGCGCGCGACGATTCCGCCTCATCCTGAAAGGATTACCCCATGTCCAAGGTTCTTTATGCGACCATGCGCGCCCTGCCCGGCAAGCGTGAGGAAATCGCCCGACTGCTCACCGCACTGGCCGATGACGTGCGCGGCGAACCCGGCAATGAACGCTTTGTGGTCTACACCCTTGAGGAAGATCCGGACTTCTTCCATGTCGAGGAGACCTACAGGGACGAAGACGCTTTCAAGGCCCATATGGGCATGGAACATGGCAAGGTCTTCAACAATGCCATCAAGACCCTGGTCGAAGGCGGCGGCTCCAAGGTCGTGTTCCTCACCCATATCGCCTGAGCAGCACCGTTCGGTTTGCAGAGACACGCCCGCAAGGCTAGACCTGCAAACCCTTCTCTCCCTTACGCACCGGAAGTAATGCCATGCCCATCATGCCAGATAGCTGGATCCGTCAGATGGCCCAGGAAAAGGGCATGATCGAGCCCTTCGTCGAGGCGCAGAAACGCGAGGGCGTAATCTCCTACGGGCTGTCTTCCTATGGCTATGACGCACGCGTGGGCGAGGATTTCAAGATCTTCACCGATGTCGATAATGCCGTGGTGGACCCCAAGCAGTTTGCTGCAAACAGCTTCGTGACGCGCACAGGCGACATCACCATTCCACCCAACAGCTTCGCCCTCGCCCATACGGTCGAGTATTTCCGCATCCCGCGCGACGTGCTCGTGGTCTGCCTCGGCAAGTCCACCTATGCGCGTTGCGGAATTATCGTGAACGTGACCCCGCTGGAACCCGAATGGGAGGGTCAGGTCACCATCGAGATCAGCAACACAACCAAGCTGCCCGCACGTATCTACGCCAATGAGGGCATCTGCCAGTTCCTGTTCTTCCAGGGCGCCTCTCCCTGCGAGACCAGCTATGCCGATCGCGCCGGAAAATACATGAAGCAGCTCGGCGTCACGACACCCCGCCTCTGAGCGCCGCGCAACATCCAAGGGGCGCGCAGCTCAGCGTCGACGGGGCGGGGGCGGGCTGGCCGTGGAGGGGTCTTCCGGCCAGTCATGTCTGGGGTAACGCCCGCGCATGTCACGCCGCATATCGGCCCAGCCTGTTTTCCAGAAGGCCGCAATATCAGCCGTGATCGCCTGAGGACGCCCCGCAGGAGATAGAAGCGCGAATTGCAGCTTCACCTGTCCATTGGCCAGACGCGGTGTTTCCTTGAGCCCGTAAAAAGCCTGGGCCCGCGCCGAAATGGTGGGCGTTGGATCGCAGTAATCGATGGCAGGCTGCGCCCCTGGCAGACTCAGGCTGGTTGGCAGATCCTGATCGAGCCGCCTGAGTTGTGCATAATCCAGCCTCTGGCGCAGCAGCGACAACAGATCCAGCGCCTGAACCTGAGAGAGTTTCGTCATGCCCTCCATATAGGGCAGCAGCCACTCATCGAGCGTTGCCACAAGCGTGTCGTCGTCCGCCGCAGGCAAGGTCTCGTCCAGATGGGCACGCGCCAGGGCAAGGCGGGCGCGGAACTGATGACAGGCATCGGTCCAGCCCAGACTGCCCGCAGGATCGGCCCTGATACGCCCCAGAAGAAGGTCCTGTATCTCCTCGGGGGCCGCGGGCGCCGAGCGATCGCGCAGCACGAGCGTGCCAAGACGCAGACGCCTGCGCGCAATCACATTTCCCGTTGCAGTATCGAGGGCCATTTCGACCTGTTCTTCCGTCCGGGCCAGCAGAGTTCGGGGCAGATCGTTCAGATCAAGCGGGGCCGCCAGACAGATTTCGGTGGCTGTGCGCATATGCAGGGAAGGTGCCACAAGCAGCGTTTCACGCGCCATCGGGTCGATGGCGCTCAAACGCGCCGAGCCACCCCCGGACAGGCGGTACCGCCCTTTTTCACCGGCCGCCATGGCCACGCGATCAGGGAAACCCGCCGCGAGAAGCGCCGGCGCACAGGAAGGATCGAGCGGAAGACGCTGATTCAGGCCAAGCCGCTTCTGGTAACGCTGCGCGGATTGGCGAATGCGCGCCAGACTGGCCCGATCCGCCTGCGGATGGAAATCGGCTCCATCAATGAGTGCAAGGCGCGTCTGGATATCCGCTAGCGTGGCAGGGTTGCGTTGCCCCGGTACGACCCGCGGGCGCAACGGGTCACGCTCCTCAAGCAGAGCGGCCAGGGCGGCGGCGGTGGCTTTTTCGGGCGGAGTGCGGGCCGCGCACATCATCGCCGCCAGACGGGGCTGGGCCCCCAGACGCGCCATCGCGCTGCCGAGCTTCGTGATATGTCCTGCCGGATCGAGTGCGCCAAGAGCCTGCAGCAATGCGATTGCGGCCTGGCGTGCGCCCTCGGGCGGGGCATCCAGCAGGGCAAGAGCCTCGGGTGGCGTCCCCATCACCTCCCGCCAGGCTGCGACGTCGAGGCAATGGCCGCTCAGATCGCTGGCCAGGATTTCGGGCAGATCATGAGCAATCAGGGCGCGTCCTGTGGCTTCCGTCCATAGGCGCACGGCAATACCTGGCGCCTCGCGACCTGCACGGCCCGCGCGCTGCGTTGCCGTGGCACGCGAGACGCGGAGCGTTTCGAGGCGCGAAAGCCCCGAACCAACATCGAGCCTCGGCTCGCGACGGAACCCGCCATCGACCACAAGCCGGACACCCGGCACAGTCAGGGAGGTTTCGGCAATCGAGGTGGCCAGTACCACCTTGCGGCGCGTGTCGGGCTTCAGCGCCAGATCCTGCTCGCGTGTATCGAGCTCGCCATAAAGCGGCAGAACCAGGGCTTCCACGCCCTCAAGCGCAGAGGCACACCGACGAATCTCCCCCACACCGGGCAGGAAGGCGAGGATATCCCCCTCTTCCTCGGCCAGAAGCCCGCGGATGGTCCGGGCCATGACGTCAGGCAACTCGCGCACAGCGGCCAGATCGCGTCTGGCGTGACGGATCTCAAGCGGGTAGGCCCGCCCCTCGCTTTCCACCAGCACACCATCGAGAAGGGTGGTGAAGGCGCGCCCGTCCGTTGTGGCAGACATGGCAACCAGACGCAGTTCGGGCCGCATAGTGCGCTGCAGATCGAGCGCAAATGCCAGCGCCGTATCGAGATCGAGCGAGCGCTCATGCACTTCGTCGAACAGGATGCAGGCCGTATCCTCTAGCAACGGGTCGGTCAGCAGCCGTCGCAGCAGAAGCCCCTCTGTCACCACCTCGATCCTTGTGGCTGCGCTGACCGCAGAATCGGTGCGGGTGCGATAGCCCACCCTTCGCCCGACCGGCTCATCCAGCAGAGATGCCATGCGATGCGCGGCGCTACGCACGGCCACGCGCCGTGGCTCGACCACCAGAATGCGCCCCTCCTGACGCCAGGGGGCTTGTAAAAGATGAAGTGGCACCAAAGTCGTCTTGCCTGCCCCCGGCGGGGCGACCAGCACGGCGTTGCGTGCCGAGTCCAGTGCAGCCTGCAAGGCGGGCAATGCTGCGGAAACAGGAAGAACGGGGAGCGAAATGAGATTGGCGGGCGATATCGGACCGGTCATAATGACCTCTATGGCGCGTCCACAGGGCGCTCGGCAATTCTCTTCCCTCACTGCGATCGGTCTCATGCTGCGTAAGCTGTCTCCCCTTGCCTCTCTCCTGACCGCCTTCGGGGCTCTTTCCCTTGCTCCCGCCCTGACCCCTGCCGTTGCCGCAGAGAGCGCGCCGGTCCCTTCCGCCCATGATATCGCAACTCTTGTGACGGATCGCGATGCTGTCAGGCCGGGTGAAACCCTTCATGTGGGCTTGCGTCTCCAGCTCAAGCCCGGATGGCATACCTATTGGCTCAATGCGGGCGATGCCGGTGAGGCCCCGACGCTGAAAACCACCGCCACTGGTGCCCTGAGCGGCCAGAGCGAGACGATTGCCTTCCCGACGCCCGTGCGCATCAGCGAGGGCGGGCTGATGTCCTATGCCTATACGGGCGACGTGCTGTTGCCCCAAACCCTGAAACTCACGGGGAGTGCTGGAACGGCAACGCTCAAGGCCCATGCAGAATGGCTGGTCTGCGCCTCGACCTGCGTACCCGAAAGCGGTGATTTCTCGCTCAACCTGCCGGCCTCCCCCGATGCACAGGGCAAGACGACACCCAATAGTTCGGCAGAGGGCCCGCTTTTCATCCATGCTGCCCAATCAAGCCCAGTACCCTCGCCCTTCGCGGCCTCGGTATCGTCCGAGGGCCTGCTGAGTTTGAGTGGGCAGGGCCTTTCGGCGGAGAGCGTGAAACGTGCCTGGTTCATGCCCTCCGTGACCGGGGTGATCGATCAGGTCGCGCCGCAGACGCTCGACGTGAAAACGGGCACGGTCACGCTCAAGCTGAGCTGGATCGATCCGTCCCATCGCCCCCCAACGCTTGAGGGCATTGTGGTCTTGCAGGACGCGGCTGGACAACAGACCCCGCTCTGGATCACGACAGGTTCTGCGATGCCCGGCGCCGGAGCCTCCTCCCCGTCCATCGTAGCACAAACGCCTGTTATACCGCCCAACGCTGAAGGCGCCTTGTGGAAGATGCTGGTCTTTGCCTTTCTGGGCGGACTCATCCTCAATCTGATGCCTTGCGTCTTCCCCGTCCTGGCCATGAAAGCCTTTTCATTGGCCCGGCTGGGGGGCTCGCATCGTCATGAGCAGATCCAGAGCGCCTTGGCCTATACGACTGGCGTGATGGGCAGCTTTGCCGCCCTGGGTGTCGCCATGATCGTGCTGCGCAGCGTCGGTTCGGCGGCTGGGTGGGGATTCCAGTTCCAGTCACCTGTCTTCGTGATTGGCGTGGCGTGGCTGCTTGTCATGATGGCCCTGAACCTTCTGGGCGTCTTCGAGGTCACATTGGGCCGTATCGGTCAGGATGCGACCCCGCGTCATGGCGTCTGGGGCGATATGCTCACCGGTCTTCTGGCCGTGATCGTGGCCACACCCTGTACAGCCCCCTTCATGGGGGCGGCCATCGCCGCAGCCCTGAGCGGTCCGGCCTGGGCCGGTCTGGCCCTGTTTCTTGCCATGGGTTTCGGCCTGGCCTCGCCCTATATCGCCATTGCCACTATTCCGTTTCTTGCGCGTCATATGCCCAGACCTGGGGCCTGGATGGCCGTGCTCAAACAGGCGTTGGCTTTCCCTCTCCTGGGAACATCGGTCTGGCTTTTCTGGGTAGCCTGCGTTCAGCGTGGTGCCATGATCCTGCCGGTCGGACTCGGCGGTGCCGTAGCTCTCGGCATGGCAGCATGGCTGTTCGGCACGACCCAGCGCCAGGCCATGATTCGGGGGGCGACACGGTCCGTCGTCATCGGACGCGCCATCGCTCTGCTGGCGCTCCTCCTGGCTGCTGCCAGCCTCACCCGCCTTGACGACGCCGCTGCCGATAGCCGCCCGATTACCACACCGGGTGAAATCGGGATCGTCGCCTTTGCGCCCGAAAAATTGGCCAGCCTGCGCGATGAGGGCAAGCCGGTCTTCATCGACATGACGGCGGCCTGGTGCATCACCTGCATGGTCAATGAGCGTGTAGCCCTGCAATCAGCTCAGGTAAAAAAAGCCTTCGAGGAAAAAGGCATCACCTACATGAAGGGTGACTGGACCAATCGCGATGAGACGATCAGCGCGTTCCTGCGTGAGCACGGGCGCGATGGCGTTCCGCTTTATGTCTATTACGCCCCGCACAAGGACGGCACGATCCTGCCCCAGATCCTGACGGCCTCGACTGTCCTCGACGCCATCAAGTGACTCCTCTCAGCCGCACGCGTCTCCAGTCAGATCGCGTTCGGCACTGCGGAAAAACCAGGGAAAGTCTGTATCCCTGCGGGACATCAGACGTGGTTCCCCCCAAAGCCTGACCCCATATAGAGGTGACCATGGTTCTTCCGCCCCGAGGCCGGGGGCGACTGAGTCGCATTTGTCTGGCTGCTCCCGGAGACAGGACGAAGCAGGTCAGCGCGGCTGTCTTCCTGAACAGGGCGCGGATGAGCGCAGCCCGTGAGCAGGACAAGCACTCCGCAACAGGTCAAACGGCGCATTGATCTCCTCCCCTGAGAGGGGGCAACTCTGCGCCCTGACGGCTTGCAGGCCAAGTCGCGAGAGAGTGAGGGTTTGTAACATTCATCGTTGTGTCCCGGAGGGGCTGCGCCGCAACAATCAGATCCATACGTCCTCGTTCATCTCCCGATAGCGGGCAACGCCGATCTCGCGGATGCGGGCAACATCCTGATGGGGAGGCAGCCCGTAGATCAGCTTGTAATCCCGGGTAAAATGCGAAGGGCTCTCGTAGCCAACCGCAAAACCTGCATCGGCTGCGAGCCGATCCTCATGCAGCATCAATCGTCGGGCTTCCTGCAAACGCAGTCTCTTGCGGTACTGCACCGGCGAAAGCCCTGTGATCTGCAGAAACTTGCGATAGAAGGTCGATTGTCCCATTCCCGCGAGTTCAGGCAGCCTCAGGGGCGAAGTATCCTCCGTGAAATGGGCCCGCATATGGGCAAGGGCACGATTGATGCGCGATGCGTCGCTTTTCTGGTCGGCGATCTCGTGCAGTACATGACCCTGATCGCCCAGAAGCACGCGGTAAAGCAGTTCCTGCTTGATGAGCGGTGCCATGAAACCATGTTCCCCCTCATCAAGCGCGCGCAGCAGGCGATGAATCAGGGTGAGCAGATCCGGTGTCACCCGACTGAGCCCCAGACTGGCCGCGAGCGGTGCGTTCAAATCGGGCTGGATGCCGGATCGGACGATGATCTCGCTTATTTCCTCAGGGTCGAAGGCGATACAGGCCGCCAGATAAGGCGCCTCCGGCGTGGCACGGGTAATATGCCCTGAGAGCGGCAGGTCCACGGTGGCGACCAGATAGTGGTTCTCATCGTAGTGGAAACTGCGCTTGTGAATCGTGACGGTCTTCGCACCTTGCAGGATCAGATAGATGCGCGGCTCGTAAACGACGAGCAGCGGATCCGTCGTGTTGTCGCAGCGATACAGCGTCAGATCCGCGATTGGCGTCTGTGTGCTCTTGCGCGGGCAATGCCGCCGGATGAGCGCCTGAACCGATGCGAGGGTGTCGGATGTGCCTTCGGATTTCATGACGCCACCCTTGCAAGATGAGCGAAAAAGGCAAGTTTTTCGCAATGGCGCGATAACGCTGCCCGCCGAGCCCCCCGCATAAAGAACCCGTTCCTCACGACTGGAACGGCGCTTTTTTTGGGGGGGGGAAGACCGACACCATGCTTGAGCTTCTGATCCTCTCGGACGCCCTCAGAACATACGGACTCAGCGCCCTCTATCGTTTTCTCCATATAAGGAAGATCGATCATGACCAGTAAAGTCGCTCTCGTCACCGGTGCCAGCCGCGGCATTGGCGCCGGCATTGCCCGCCAACTGGCCGGTGAAGGCTATGACATCGCCTTTTCCTACCCCCATGACGCTGCAGGAGCACAGGACACGATCCGTCAAGTCGAGGCTTTGGGTCGACGGGCCCTGGCCGTCCAGGCCGATGGCAGCACGACAGCAGGGAATGAAAAAATCGTGGCCGAGACTATCCGAGTCTTCGGGCGTCTCGACGTGCTCGTCTGCAATGCAGGCATGTACCCCAAGGGTACGATCGATGAAATCACGGTGGACAGCATCGAGGCCGTGCTCAACCTCAATGTGCGTGGTCCGATGATCGAGACCATGTGCGCTATCCGCCATATGAAAGCAGGAGGGCGTATCGTCCTGATGGGATCGTCCTTCGGCGGTCGGGCGCCATTACCGGGCCTCTCCCTCTATTCGGGCACCAAGGCAGCCCTGCGAGGCTTTGCCCAGGGTGTAGCGCGCGATCTGGGAAGCCGCGGTATTACAATCAACGTGGTTGAACCAGGACCGGTCAATACGGCCATGAACCCCTCCAACACCCCTGCCGCCGCCATGCTGGCCAGCCATGTCGCTACGGGAGCCTATGGCGAGATCGACGACATCACGAATGTCGTGTCTTTCCTCGTCAATGAGCGATCGAGCTACATCACCGGCTCGGCACTGGCGGTCGATGGCGGGTTGCTTGCCTGAAACACGCGTTTGGCACCCCGGTTTTTCGCCCCTCGGGACGAGGTGCCGGGACCGGGCCTGCCCGCGTCAGACTCCGAAGCGGATATCAAGCGTGCGCAGATATGTCTGCAGACCGGCATCCTGCATCGGAATCAGGCGAGCCTCCTGATCTGACTCGTTGAAATGGGCATGCCAATGTCCAGGCGGCGTGACAAAAGCGCATCCGGCCTCCCAGTCTACTCGGACAGGATTGGCGATCTGACCGGCCTCGTTCAGCGTCTCACCCACGAGCGAATAACATCCCGGCGCGCAGGAGACGATATAGTCCAGCGCGATGGACTGATGGCGATGCGGTTTCTGAGCGCTCCGCGCGCCGATACTGCCATACATCGCCCAGAGCACATGAGTGATTGTCCGGGTGAGCGGAAATTCCTTGGCGGCCAGGAGAACGCTGACACGATTACGCTCTGCCGCTGCGGGATGCGCCATCACCTCGGCGAGCGCCGCCTGCGCCTGCTCGGCAGGAAACAGGACCGGATCGAAGCGACGTTGGTCTGCAGTCACGCCAAGATAGGTCAGCAGCGGCGCATCACTCACATGATAGAGCGTCGCTGTCTGCTCGGCCTCAAGCGCAATGCCGTCAGGCCCTGGCACAGCAAAGAAATCACCCTCTTTCCACACGAACTCGGTCGTTCCGGACACGGCGCTGCCTCTGCCACTGATTACATAGAACGCCATTGAGGTCGCATTGGGCGAGAGCGCGATTTCCTCGCCCGGCAGGATACGCACAAAGCTTGCCAGCAAGCCGGGCCCGGTGGCCGGAGCCGCGCATTTGAGCGCCGCGCTTAGATCCAGGGGCACAGTGCGGGTCTCTCCCGCGTTGTAGAGAGAGGGCGGGAAGAAATGATAGGGCACGGGTGGGGTCAAGCTCGGCCGAACCGGATTGGCAGCCTTGCTGTATTCATGGATCTCACCAGCGGAAACCGGGGTCGCACGCCGTAACAAAGGCAATCCTGAACGGGTATGGGTCGTCATGAACCTTCTCCTGCCTAGACGATGTCAGGTGAGGGCCTGGCTTACGCCTTCATCAGGAGGGGCATCCACAGGTGTCTTGGCAAATGAGTATTGCGAGATGCGCAAGATCTTCCTACGGCATTATTCGTTGTAACTTCCTGGGAGGGGATCGTGGACTACCTGCAAGCCATGCGCTATTTCGTGACGGTTGCAGAATCCGGCAGCTTCTCCCGAGCTGCGGCGCACCATCATGTCGAGGTCTCCACGATCTCACGGCATATCGTCGCGCTCGAGCGGGATCTGCGCGCGGCACTCTTCAACCGATCAACGCGCATGATCCATCTGACGGAGGCCGGGCATCTGTTCCATGAACGCGCCCAGCATCTCCTGGAGGACATGAGCGAGACGATTACTGTCGTGCGCGAGCATAACGCCCGCCCGCAGGGCGTTCTCAGGATAGGTGTCTCTCCGCTTCTCGGTCGTCGCTCGCTCCTGACAGCCCTGACCCCGTTTCTGCATCGTCATAAGAAGATCACGCTCGATCTCACACTCACGGAGGAGACAGCAGACCCGATTGGCGGAGGCTATGACGCGACGCTCCATGTAGGTGGACTGCCAGAGTCGAGCCTCATCCTGTGTCAACTCGGCCCGCTGGCTTATCGTCTGGTCTGCGCCCCCTCTATTCTGACCAATGAAAAGCACCTGCTCGGTGTAAATGATCTTGCCCGGAGCGCCTGCCTCGCGACAACGGAGAACCCCGACTGGCGTGCCATCCCTCGTGAGGGACGCGTGCCCCCTTCCCTGCCGCCTCTCAGGCCGCGCCTGTGCAGCCGCGATGTGGATACCCTCTATGAGGCGGCCCTGGCCGGGGCGGGCACTGCCCTCCTGCCTGAAATCATCGTCCGTGAAGCACTGGCGAGCGGCATGCTCGTTCCTGTGCTCGAACAATATCACTGGTGCCCCGGCGAAACCGATCCTTCCATTGCCCTGCTTTATGCCCCGAAGAAAGTCGTCTCGGCGAAGCTGAGAGCTTTCATCGAGACCATGCAGGCCTGGTCGGCACAGATCTGAGAAATTTCACTTGCGATGCAGGAAGTGAGATGGCGCAACCTCAACACGCAAATCCTTGAATCCGAAGCGTGGTTGGTGCTCTAGCAGCGTTGAGGAGATCTGTTTTCAGACGCCACGCATCATGCGAGTATGAAAAACAGAAAAGGAAAAAAAGAAAATGACCTCTCTCCTTTATTCTCTCAAATGCGCGTTTCATTTCTCAGGCCGCAGCTCACGTAGTGATTATCTCATATTCACCATCGCCGGCTGGTTCTTTGCGGGAATATTTACCCATTTTTCGCAGCTCGGTGCGCTGGATCCCGAGAATTACGGGCCACAAGGCAAGATCATCCTGCTTGTGCTTGTCATCCTCATGGTCCTCGCCCTGATTTATGTCGCTATCGCACAGTTGAGCCTGAGCGTTCGCCGCTGTCATGATTGCGGCTGGTCAGGCTGGGCGGTTCTGATCACATTGATCCCGTTCGTAGGTGTCATCGTCCTGATGGTCGTGCGTGGAGAAGACGGCGAGAACCGATATGGCAAATCAGCTGGCGTTCCGTGGGTGCAATAATCCCCTCAAGGAGGCGTCGTTCAGCCTCGCCCTCCCTCGGGAGGGCATTCAGCCCCTTGAAAACACGGCGTATCGTAACCGCATTTCATGAAGACTGGATCTGTCGAATTTTTCGGAAGAAGTGGTGCCCAAGACCGGAATCGAACCAGTGACACTGCGATTTTCAGTCGCATGCTCTACCAACTGAGCTACTTGGGCACCGGCACCGCTCGGTGTGAGAGGGGGTTTACTCCAGAGTGTTCCGGGGATCAAGCGGGGGAGGAACGATTTTTTCGTCATCCTCATCCGGCAGGGCCGGAATGCTGTAGCTCTCGCTGAACCAGCGCCCCAGGTCGATATCGGCGCAACGCTTGCTGCAAAATGGCCGGAAGGCCTCCACACCGGGTCGTTTGCAGATCGGACAGGAACTCATGGGGTGAAACTCCAAACGCGATCCGGATAATCCGGGTCCATGACCAATGTCAGTGACGCGCCCCAGTCCAGGGCAAACCCCGCCATGGCGTCACGATCCGCCTCCAGTGCGCGCACCACGCCTACAGACGCGCGCAGTTGCGGCTTGCCGGCTCTCCCCCGCCCTTCTTTCTCGCGCAGGATCGTACGAAGCGCCGCAAGCGCATGACCACCGGGGCTGTTCGTCAGTTCATGCAAGGCGGGACGACCGCGTGTGCGCACGACTTCCAGCAGCCCGAGCGCGGTTGCGCCCAGAGCCTTTGCCTGCTGCGGATCATCTGTCAGAGCCTCGGCCAGAAACGGCACGAGCGCCGGACGTTTGCGCAGGGCCACCCCTGCCGGATCGATCAGGATCGCTCCACTCAGATTGCGCATCCGAATTTCTGCAGCCAGGGCTGAGAAGGCCTGACGATTGGCTGTGAAGCCGTCTATCTGGCGTCTCTGATCAGGGTTCGGATCATCCAGATCGATCGCGGTCAGGGCCGGTGTGGGGGTAATGGTGGCGCAGAGCCCATGGGGCAGCGGCGTCTGGGCGGCCATCAGATCGTCACAACGCGCGTCAAGAACGCTGTCGAAAGCCTGGCCCACACGCTCGAGGCGCGACCTGAGCGCAACCGGTAGAAGCGCCATCAGCGCCGGTGCATCGCACAGAATGGGTGCATCAGGATAACGGGCAGCGAGTGTTTCCAGCGGCGTCGGGCCACGACCCAGAACTTGGGGCGCCTCACACGCTTGTGGTAGCACTCCGTGTGGCTTGAGACGTAGTCCCTTGCCATTCTGGGCGCTACGGGTCACGCGCGCCGCAACCAGCGCCCCTTCCTGATGGGTCCCCGTCAGGAAGCCGGTCCCGCCTCCGGCAAGGGTGACAAAGGCGCCTCCAAGCGCCGCGGCGGCTTTCTGCACGCGCACGGCATGGACGTCGCCATAGCTATCGGACATGCCGGGGCGCCAGAGCGCGAAATCGATGAGAGTCTCATCATCGCAGACAGCAATGCGCGCTTCGCCGGGCGACCAGGCGAGGCGACATTCCCTCATGCGATGAACCGGTAGGGCTGTCCGCGCAACATCTGGGCAGTTTCGAACAGGGGAAGGCCGATCACCGCCGAAGGGCTGCCTCCGACATAGCGGATGAGCGAGGCCGCAGCACCCTGAAGGGCGTAGCCCCCGGCTTTGCCCTGCCAGTCTCCCTGATCGAGCAGGGCGGCAATCTGGGCGTCGGTCAGGCGCGAAAAGGTCACATCTGTCTCGACCAGACGTTCCACCACCCGCCCCTCATTCCAGAGAGCGCTCGGCATGACGCAAACGGCTGTGAGTACGGTATGGCGCCTGCCTGACAAAAGGCGCAGGCAGCGCTCAGCAGTGGCGCGATCCTCTGCCTTGGGCAGGATACGACGCCCCACGGCGACGAGCGTATCCGCTGCGAGCACGAGGGCGCGACCCTCGCAGCGCGCAGCCACAGTCTCGGCTTTCATTCGGGCAAGCCGCGCCACGCACAGGCGTGGCGTCTCGTTCTGTCGGGGCGATTCGTCCAGTTCGGCCGCGTCGATACGATCGGGAATAAGCCCGATCTGGCGCAGGAGGTCGACCCGTCTTGGCGACGCCGAGGCGAGGACCAGCTCCGGCCTTGTGCCGTCGGTCACGAAAACGCTCTTACTTGAAGCGGAAGGTGATGCGGCCCTTGGACAGGTCGTACGGCGTCATTTCGACATTCACGCGGTCACCGGCGAGAACACGAATACGGTTCTTGCGCATCTTGCCGCTCGTATGGGCGAGAATGGTGTGTTCGTTGTCGAGCGTGACGCGGAACATGGCATTGGGCAGCAGCTCGGTAACCGTGCCGCTGAATTCGATCATGTCTTCTTTTGACATCTGAGTCCTTTAGACTGTGCGCTGGTAAGGGCCGGAACAGACCCGGCAGGAAGAATTCTGCCGCGTATGTGCTGACTCAGCGCCGTTCCGTCAAGTTTCTTGCTCATTTTGCGGGCGAAAAGGAGGGTATCTCCCCTTCCTTCACACCGCCGATTGCGTTTCAGCCAAGTGCGTCGAGTCGGGCCGACAAGCTGAGCGCATGGGCGTGAAGGCCTTCCGCCCGTGCCAGTCTGGCTCCGGCGGGGCCGACCGCACGCAGCCCGTTGGCATCGGCTGCGATCGTGGTGGTCCGCTTGAGAAAATCGAATACTGAAAGCCCCGAAGCGAAACGCGCCGTGCGGCTGGTGGGCAGAACGTGGTTCGGGCCGCCCACGTAATCACCCACCGCCTCGGGGCAGTTGCGGCCAAGGAACATCGCCCCGGCATGACGGATCATCGCTGCAAAGGACTCGGGTTCCTCAAGCATGACCTCGAGATGTTCGGAAGCGAAGCGGTTGGCGATAGCAGCGGCTTCCTCCCAGTTGTCCACGATCACCACAGCGCCATGATCGGTCCATGATCTGCCTGCAATGGCCGCACGCGGCAGGGTTTTCAGCTCTGTCTCGACAGCCTCTACCACGCGCCTGGCAAATTCAGCATCATCGGTAATCAGCACTGCCTGAGCCAGTTCGTCATGCTCGGCCTGGGCCAACAGGTCCAGCGCGACAAAGCGCGGCTCGTTGCGGTTGTCGGCCACAATCACGACCTCGGACGGCCCGGCAATGGAGTCGATACCGACATGGCCGAATACCTGACGCTTCGCTTCAGCCACATAGGCATTGCCCGGACCGACAATGCGATCCACCGGCTGGACGGTCTGGGTTCCATAGGCGAGAGCCGCTACCGCCTGGGCCCCGCCGACACGATAGATCTCGCTCACACCGCAGACGCGCGCAGCCGCCAGAACCAGAGAATTCAGCACGCCATCGGGACAGGGCACGCACATGGCAATACGCTCGACCCCTGCCACGCGGGCCGGAAGCGCGTTCATCAGCACCGAGGACGGATAGGCCGCCTTGCCGCCGGGCACGTAAAGCCCGACGGCATCGAGCGGGATCCAGCGCATCCCGAGTGTCAGTCCTGCCTCATCCGTATAGGACAGGTTCGCTGGCATCTGGGCACGATGGAAGGACTCGATGCGCGACGCAGCGAGCGTCAGCGCTTCCATGAGTTCTGCATCGACCTTATCTGCCTCATGGGCAATCTCGTCAGCCGAGATGCGCAAGGTGCCGGGGGTCAGCGTGAGCCGATCGAAGCGCGTCGTGTAGTCGCACAAGGCGGTATCGCCCTGCACGCGCACTGCGGCGATGATATCGCGCACAGGCGCCGCCACGCTGGTCTCGACGGCGCTGCGATCAGTCAGAAGGACCGAAAGACGGGACTCGAAATCGGCTTCGTTGGTCTGGAGCCATTTCATGCGACATTCTCCTGAAGCGCGTCGCGAAAGCGTTCGATCAGGGCACGAATGGCGTCGGGCCGGGTCTTGAGAGCAACGCGATTGACGATAAGGCGGCTCGTGACATGCGCGATGACATCGGTTTCGTGCAGACCATTGGCCTTGAGGGTCGAGCCCGTATCCACCAGATCGACGATGACGCTGGCCATGTCGAGCGTGGGGGCAAGCTCCATGGCACCGTGCAGATGCACGATCTCGGCATTCACACCCTTTGCGGCGAAATGGCGCCGCGTGATGGTGGGATATTTCGTGGCAACCCGCAGATGCGAACTCGCAGCCTGATTGTCATGCGCGCCCGTGCCTACGGGACGCGCGATGGAAATGCGACACCCCCCGATACCGAGGTCAAGGGGCGCATAGATGTCGGGATAATCGAACTCCATCAGCACATCGGCGCCGCAAACACCGATCTGTGCGCCGCCATGCGCCACGAATGTCGCGACATCGAAGGACCGTACGCGCACGACATCGACCTGCGGATCGAGCGTCGGAAAGCGCAGGCTGCGTGTTCCCTCGCCGATCGCGCTGCCATCACGGAACAGCCCCGTCCGCTCCAGCACAGGGCCGAGCGCCTTGAGAATGCGTCCCTTGGGCAGCGCCAGTATGAGGGGCGCGTCCTGATCAGGGGCTGAGGAGATGGGGGCGGGATCGATTGCGGCGTTCATGACGTGCCCTCCCTATCACAGTCTGGCGCGCGCAAGAACCGGGAGCGCTGGGTGTTTTTGCGCTGCTTCATGGCCCTGCCTGCATCGCGTACCGGTTGCCCCGCCTTCCTGGGCAGCGCGCTCACGCAGTGATGACCGCCAATCCGGCCGCGCCTGCAACCCTCGGCCATCCGATCCGCTAGACAGGGAAAGAATGACCCTATGGGAAAGACAGGAGCCCCTCATGTCTCACAGCGACTTTACCCCCAATCTCGCTACGGCAACCCCGCGTGTCGATGAAGAGCAGAACCATCTGAATCTCAATGACGGGACGCGTATCCCGCAATTCGGGCTTGGCGTTTACAAGACACCCGCCGACGAAACCGCCGAGATCGTCCGCTACGCCGCCAAGGCCGGATACAAGATGGTCGATACGGCGGCCTTCTATGGGAATGAGGAAGGGGTAGGAGATGCCCTGCAGGACTTCCCCGATCTCTATACCTCGACAAAGCTCTGGGCGTCGGATCTGGGCTATGACGCAGCCCTGCGCGCCTTTGACATCAGCGCCCGCAAGCTGCGACGCGATGTGGTCGACCTTTATCTGATTCACTGGCCGATGCCGAAAACGGATCTTTTCGTCGAAAGCTGGAAAGCGATGATGCACCTCAAAAACGAGGGTCGCATCCGCTCTATCGGCGTCTGCAATTTCCAGCCCGAGCATCTGACCCGTCTGATCGAGGAAACAGGCGTCAAGCCCGTGCTCAACCAGATCGAACTGCATCCGGCCTTTCAGCAGAAGGAATTGCGCGCCTTCAACGAATCGCTGGACATTCGGACCGAAGCCTGGAGCCCACTCGGGCGTGGAACGGGGCTTGATGGCGAAATCATCACCAGCATCGCCCATAAACATGGCAAGACACCGGGTCAGGTCACGATCCGCTGGCATCTGGATCAGGGAAATGTCGTCATCCCGAAATCAGCGCACCAGAAGCGTATCGACGAGAATTTCGATGTGTTCGACTTCACACTCGATGCAGAGGATATGGCGCGTATCGCCACTCTGGACCGGGCGGATGGACGTACAGGCCCTAACCCTTACACAGCCGATTTTTCCTGACGTAACAAAACGCCTCCAAATGTGACAGCGCCTCGGGTGCGGGATCTGCCACTCTCGCCCGATGACTATTCAGCCCCCCTCTCCAAGCGGGACCACCCGTCACTATCGCGTCGGCACTTCGGGTGGTGTCCTGTTATGTGCCTTGTCGCTAGGTGGGTATTGGGGGGCCAATGCGCGGGCGGCGGAGGGCCAGACCGCGTATTTCATGCCGCCACCGCAGGGTCTCACCCATTCGGTGTCAACCCGCCCCGCTCAAGGGTCTCGCGGCTGGCAGCCCGAGTTTTACGCTTCAGGCCAGTGTACCCAGCAAGGTATTTCCTGAACCGGATCTCGCCACGCTTTTACGCCGTCATACGCCGATCACGATCGAACACCGCACCGAATCACCGATTGCGTTCGAGAAGGGCGTGACGACGATATTCGCCCTACCGGTTTCCGGGGTGAAGGGGCTCGACCTGACGGCCAGCTTCTTTGCGGGACATCGCGACACCCGGCTCGGCGCGCCGCCGGGCTCAGCCGCCATCACGGGAGGCCTGCGTTTTCGCTGGTGACTCTGCCCAGGCTTCCGTGAGAGGCAGTCCCTGTTTCTTACTCGCGAATACGCTCGATATCCGCTCCAACGGCGGAAAGCTTGCGATCGACTGCCTCATAGCCGCGATCCAGATGGTAGATGCGGCTCAGCGAGGTTTCCCCCTGCGCACCGAGTCCGGCAAGAATCAGTGAGAACGAGGCACGCAGATCGGTCGCCATGACGGGAGCACCGGAAAGATGATCCACGCCGCGAATGATGGCGGACGACCCGTGCACGTTGATCCGTGCGCCCATACGGTTGAGTTCGGGCACATGCATGAAACGATTCTCGAAAATCGTCTCCGTCACCATCGACGCGCCTTCGGCCACGGCGAGCATGGCCATGAACTGGGCCTGCATGTCCGTGGGGAAGCCAGGGTAAGGCTCGGTCATGATATCCACGCCCTTGAGAGCGCCCGTACGGCGCACACGAATGGCGTTTTCCTCTTCCAGCACCTCGACACCGGCTTCCTCGAGAGTACGCACCACGGCACCCAGATCACGCACGCGGCCACCGATCAGGCGCAAATCGCCTCCCGTGATACCCGCAGCGCAGGCATAGGTGCCGCATTCGATGCGATCGGCCATGATGGCATGCTGGGCGCCGGTCAGTGCCTCGACACCATCAATGACCAGCGTCCCGGTCCCTGCCCCGGCGATGCGTGCGCCCATGCGGTTCAGACACTCGACCAGATCGCTGATCTCGGGCTCACGCGCCGCATTGACGATTTCGGTACGTCCCTTGGCCAGAGTGGCCGCCATGAGCAGGTTCTCGGTCGCACCAACCGAGGCGAAAGGCAGGACGATACGATCGCCCACCAGACCGCCCGGCGCGCTGGCGTTGATGTACCCATTTTCTAGGCGAATGGTCGCCCCCAGGGTCTCGAGTCCCTTCAGATGCAGATCGACCGGGCGCGTTCCAATGGCGCAGCCGCCGGGCAGGGAAACACGCGCCTCATGGGCGCGGGCCAGGAGCGGACCGAGCACGAGAATCGAGGCGCGCATCTTGGAAACAATGTCATAAGGCGCTTCGACCGAGGTGATCGGGCCACCAATCGACAGGGTACGCCCCTCCGCATCGACCGGGTCGACCGCAATGCCATGCTGACGCAGCAGGGTCTGCATGGTCTCGATATCGGCGATCTTGGGGACATTCGACAGGATGAGACGCTCGGACGTCAGAAGCCCCGCGACCATGAGCTTGAGACCGGCATTCTTGGCGCCACCGATCACGATCTCGCCTTCAAGACGCCTGCCGCCACGTATGATGAAACGGTCCATGATCTCTAGCTCCTGAAGGATGAGGCTCTCGCGGGAAAGTGTCCTCTCTCCCCCGTCATCATGGCTGCGTCAAGGCATCAATTGGGCATGGTCGGGCCGCATCTTCCGCCCGGCACGCCCTTACCCGCCGCGAGCCAGAGTTTCGAGCGCAGGCAGGCTTAAAAGCGTGATCTGCGTCACCTGGGTGATGGCGATCAGTTTCTCGCGCTGCAGCGCATTGAGCGTACGGCTGACCGTTTCGATCGTAAGACCGAGATAGTCCGCAATCCCGGTGCGGCTCATCGGTAGATGAATAACGATCTCCTTCGTGGAGGAGCGATGATGCTGCTCAAGCAGGAAGCTTGCCAGACGCTCGCGCGCCGTCTTGCGCCCCAGGAGAAGCATGCGCTTTTGCGCCTGAACCAGCTCGCGTGAGGCTTCCTCCATCAATCGATGCTCGATATCGGGGAATTCGCGCTTGAGGATATTCAGGCCCGTACGGGAAAAGCGGCAAAGGGAAACCGGGCCGAGCGCCTCTGCACTGAACCCGTAAGTGGACCCACTGGCCAGCCCAAGAAAATCGCCGCTCTGTGCGAAGCCCGTGATCTGGCGACGCCCATCGGGCATCAGCGCAAAGATCTTGACGTGACCGGAAGTAACGATGAAGAAATCACTGGCGGGCTCCCCCTCCTGAATGAACGTCTTGCCCGCCATCACGGCCAGACGGTGGGAGTATTGAGCGAGTCGGGTCATGTCGTCCGGATCGATCACGGAACAAATGCTACGCGGTCGTGCTTCGCAGTGGAGGCATTGCCCGCAGTTGCCACAAGATCCGAGCATGCTGATACTGTCCCTGGTCTGAACATCCATGACGAACTCGGTCCTCTTTTTTTATTCTTATTCTTGTTTCGTTAACATTAAGTCATATACTGTGGCCAAATCCCCACGGTCGAACACTTGAGTGTCACCGCTTTGACATGGATCAAGGCAGCGCATCATAGCGCATGGTGAGAGAACGTCACTGTTTAATAACGGATGACGTCGATGAAGACCTCTTTCAAAATCTCGAGCGCGCTGCTCACCGGCTTTGTTGCAGCCGCCGTCGCGGCCCCTGCCGCCCAGGCACAGAACGCCCCGGTCGTGAACGCTCCCGTTTCCACCAACATGGTTCTGGCCCCTCAGGCACAGGCCGTGGCGGCACCCCGCGCCTCCTCAAGCGATGAGTGCGGCCTGTTCAAGACCTGCTCGAGCACCAAGATCGGTCTTGGCAAGGGCGATTTCATCGTGCGTCTGTCGGCTCTCGGCGTCATTCCGGAAGATCGCGACAGCAAGCTCTGGCTGAATGGCTCGGCTATACCGGGTCATGTGAAGACCACCAACCAGGTCATGCCGGAACTGACATTCGAATATTTCTTCACCGATAATATTTCGATCGACCTGATTGCAGCCAGCACCCGCCATGAAGTGGCTGCCAAGGGCACGCCGCTTGGGAATATCGATGTCGGTAGCGCCTGGGCTCTGCCCCCCACCATCACGCTGGCCTGGCACTTCCGCCCGCACAAGCGCTTCAACCCCTATGTGGGCGTGGGTGCAACGCTGGCATGGTTCCATAACGTGTCCCCCGCCGGTGGCCTCGTGCAGAAGCTCAATGTCGGCGTGACGGGCGGCCCGTCGGTCAATGTCGGCTTCGATTATCAGCTGGTCGGCAACTGGTTCTTCAACATGGATGCCAAGCAGATGTTCCTGCGCATGCATGCCTGGGCCAATGACCGTGGGTCGGGCGCCTTCATCAAGGCCCATGACTCGCTCGACCCGACTGTGGTCGGTGCCGGTATCGAATACCGCTTCTGATTTCCCCTCCCCGGGACAATCAGTAAACGAGGCCGCCCGGATACCGGGCGGCCTTTTTTATTACCGGCCACAGGATATGACCTGCTCTCGACTTCGCTTCGGAAAGTTGCACTCCCGGGAGCGTCTCCAGCCTGCCTGTTTGGCCTGAGCCTCATGACCGCCCCGTGGCCGGGGCACTCACAGAAGCCCTAGCAGCCCCACCAGGCCGAAACTCATGAGGCCCAGCGCCAGCAAGGAGAGCGTCACCGCTCCGATGACACGCCGGCCAGCCTTTGCGACGGACGCGACCTCAACGCCAAGACCCAGTGCCGCCATGGACATGACGGTCATGAGCATGGCTAGGTGGTGAAGCAACGGCAGAAGGACCAGTGGAACGAGCCCGGCAGAACGCAGGGCGGCCAGCGCGAAAAAGCCGATGATGAACCATGGGACGAGGCGGAAAACGGTTTTCCCCCAACCTGTTTTCGCCCCATTGATGAGGGGCTGCCCGCCTTCAGCCCTGAAAAACAGAGATAACACGATGCAGACGGGTCCAAGCATCATCACACGCACCAGCTTGACCAATGTGCCGGTCTGAACCGCAACAAGCCCGAGCGGTGCGGCGGCGGCAACCACCTGAGGCACGGCATAGGTAACGAGCCCGGCAAAAGTGCCGAATGCCGTTGCACTCATGCCCAAAGCTAGCCCCAGGACGGGCAGAGCAAGCACGGCCATGACCCCGAAAACAGCGGTAAAGGCTATAGAAGCCGTGACATCGCGTCCTTCGGCCCGAATGACAGGGGCGACTGCCGCGATAGCGGAATTGCCGCAGATCGCATTGCCACAGGCAATCAGAAGCGCCATGCGCGGCGCGAGCCCAAGCGCCCTTCCTATCCCGTAGGAGACCAGAATAGACGTTGCTACGAGCCCCATGATCCCGAGCAGGAGCAAGGGACCGGCTGCGACCACTGCGCCCAGACTGACCGAAGCCCCCAGAAGCACCACGGCCCCCTCAAGCAGATATTTGGCGCTGAACCCGATACCGCGTTGAAGAGGCTGGCCGGGCACCCAGACACTGCGCAGAGCGACGCCAAAGACAATGGCGAAAACGAGAGCCTCCAGGCTTCTGCCCTCGAGGATGCGGTGCGAGACATTCTCGGCGAGCATCGCGCTGCCCGTCACAGTGGCGCAAAGCGCGAGGCCTGGCAGGAGACTCGCGACCCTGCCCCACGACGCACCACCGAGAACAGGAGAAGACTGCAAACTGGCCATGGAAGATCCTTTCGACCTCATGGCTAGGCGTCGGAGAAATAGAATTCCAATGCATTGTTTTGGGCATTACAATCGATTTTTTCGATCGTTCTCGAGGGAGGGTCCCTCGACCGTCCCAGTGCAACGAGGCAGTTTTCCTCACCCACCGGACGTGATCGCGCGGACAACGAAAACTTTTCCACGCGAGGCCCCCGCTGCGTGACCGCTTTCACAAGACGTCACGCTCGTGGGCATGGAAGAAAGGGGCGGAGCCGCTGCCCCGCGAGAGGCGAGAGAAGCGGCTTCTTCTCTTTCGAGTAACGAGCGCGGAGCGTCTTTGCGTCATATCGCACGAGATGCTTCAGGTCAGGCTCGCTATTTCATCAATCCTTCACAACTCGATCATGGAAGGTTCACACACTGTAACGAACTCTCCGAATAGGGTGCGCCGCGTTCCAGCCCGTCTTAAAGGAAAGTTTACTGATGAAGCTTCGCAAGCAGCGCAACGCTCTCACGCTGTCTCTCTTCTGCTCCCCCCTCGCCCTGATGAGCGCCACCGCCCAGGCCGCAGAAGCGAAGCTTCCCGTCCATCAGAATGCAGCGCCCGCCTCGCAGGTTCAGGCGCACAGCGCATCACGCAAAGCAAAGGCTCTCGTCTCCACCGCCCCAGCGGAAGAGGTCATCGCAACCGCGCGACGCACCCGCTCCGAGCAGAGCGTCGGCCACACGCAACTTCAGCGTATCCTGCCTGGCGTGAGCCCGCTCAAGGCGTTGCAGATCCTGCCGGGCGTCGTATTCAACAATGCCGATCCCTGGGGCAATAACGAGCAGAACTCCTCGCTTTTCATCCATGGCTTCAATCAGAACCAGTTGGGCTATACGCTGGACGGCATTCCGCTAGGCGATCAGGCCTATGGCAATTACAACGGTCTCTCACCCCAGCGCGCCGTGATCAGCGAGAACGTGGGCAATGCCACTGTCGCGACCGGCTCCGGGGCACTCGGCACGGCCTCGACCTCCAATCTGGGCGGAACGCTGCTATTCTCGTCGCTCGACCCCAAGCAGAAAATGGGTGGTCAGCTGGACCAGACTTTCGGCAGCTTCTCGACCTTCCGTACCTTTGCCCGCTTCGATACCGGCAATTTCGGCAACGGCAATTCGGCCTATATCTCATGGGCTCGTCAGGATGCCCGCGCCTGGGACTTCGCCGGTCATCAGGGCGGCAATCAGGTCAATGCGAAATTCGTGCACAAGGGCAGCAAGGACAAGATCACCTATTTCTTTGACTGGTCCGACAAGGTCGAACCCAATGAAGACGGCATCGTGCTACCCAATGGCTACGGCACCTATGTGCGTCCCTTTACCTATCCCGATTTCAGCTATGCCAAATCCTATCTGAACTCTGCCGCCTACAAGAATGCCGGGCTGAATTACCGCAATTACTACTCCGCAGCGCAGCGTGAGGATTTCCTGACCTATCTGGGCTGGCAGCATGATTTCAATGCCAACCTTCATTGGGACAACAAGCTCTATTATCATCACAATCTGGGCGAAGGCGTGGTCGCCGGGCCGATCACGGCGGCAGGTCTGCCCACGCTGTTCGGCGCGTATTTCCCGAACCAGAGCGCCAGCCAGCTCAGCAATGTGTTCGGCGGCTCGGGCTATGCCACACGCACGACCGAATACTGGGATAATCGCGGCGGCCTGCTCACGACGCTGCGCTACAAGCTCGGCCATCACGACCTCGAGGTCGGGGGCTGGTACGAGCGCAACAACAACACCCAGGCCCGTCGCTGGTATCCGCTGGATGCGAACAACCCGACCACGCCCTATGACCGCCAGCAGGACGCACTGATCAAGCAGTACACGAACTATTTCTATACCAACACCTTCACCACCCATCTGCAGGATAGCTGGCGGGTGACGAAGAACTTCACCCTTTCGGCAGGTTTCAAGTCCGAGCTGGTCTATACCAATGGCACGCTGCCTGTAGCCGGCAAGCCGGGCTCGCTCTCACCGGCCACCGCCGTGACCGTGCCGGGCGGCACCATTGCGGCCGTCAAGCCGTTCCTGCCCTCTTTCGGCGCTCTGTGGAACATCACGCCCAATGAGCAGTGGTTCGCCAATATCCAGGAAAACATGCGTTCCTATCAGGATGCGGGCTATGGCAATGCCACGCCCTGGGGCGCGACCAGCCAGGCCGCCTTCGAGGATTTCAAGAAGCACGGCAAGGTTGAGACCTCATGGACCTATGAAACCGGCCTGCGCACCCATCACCATGTCAATCTTGGGCCGCTGACCGATATCTCGGCTCAGGCCGAATATTACCACGTGCATTTCTCGAACCGTCTGGTCGCCATTGCCACCACGCAATCGCTGTCTTCCATCATCGGTTCGGCCACGACGCTCGCCAATGTGGGCTCGGTCACGACAGACGGTATGGATTTCTCCTTCACCGCGCAGTTCGGGCCGCATTTCTCGATCTATAACGGGCTGAGCTATAACAAATCGGTCTATAACGACAATTACAACTCCGGCACGTCCACCATCCGCATTGCAGGCCGCAATGTGGCCGGTCAGCCTGACTGGACCGAGAAGTTCGTTGCCACCACGAACTGGGGCAATTTCTACGGCCAGTTCATCGGTGACGTGATGGGCAAGCGCTACACCACTTATACCAACGACCTCTGGGCCTCGCCCACCGCACAGTTCAGCATGAATGCGGGCTATACCATTCACTGCATTCCCCATATTCCGGCCTTGCGCGTTCAGGGCAATATCACCAACCTGACCAACACCAAGGGCTGGTCCACGGTCAATGTGAACCAGGTCTCCAACCAGTTCACCGCCTTCCCCATCGCGCCGCGCATGTATTTCCTGACCCTGAGCGCCACCTGGTAATCCGGTTCGGTCCGAAGGCGGCATAAAGCCGCGACCAGAAAACAGGAGCGCCATCTGCCACCCGGTCGGGCAGCATCGCTCCTGTCGTCACACTGCCTCTTCCCGGCCGGGTCATGACGGGGACAGGCTTCAGGAGAGCTGATTTGCTGTCACGTCGTCACACCCTCTTTCTCGGCCTCGCCGGGATCTGCGCCCCTGCTCTGACACCGCGCGCTTTCGCTGCCCCCTCTCTGGCGCCCAAGCCGCTCGTTTTCGCGCATCGCGGCGCCTCCGCCCTGCGCCCCGAACACACCCTGGCCTCCTATGCCAAGGCCATGGAAGACGGTGCCGATTACATCGAGCCAGATCTGGTCATGACAAAGGACGGCGTGCTGATCGTGCGTCATGAGAGCAATATCGCCGATACTACTGATGTCGCTTCCCGTCCGGAATTTGCCGCCCGCAAGCGCAGCCTGACCATAGATGGCCAGAAAGAGACGGGCTGGTTCACCACCGATTTCACCCTGGCAGAACTCAAGACTCTGAGGGCAAAAGAGCGCCTGCCCCAGCTTCGCCCTCATAACACGCGCTATGACGGGCATTTCGATGTGCCGACCTTTGAGGAAGTCATCGATTTTGTGGCCGGTGAGTCTGCCGCGCGCGGCAAGGTGTTCGGGCTTATTCCCGAAATCAAGAATTCCACCCATTTCCACAGCCTCGGTCTGGACCCGGAAACCGCGTTCCTGCGCACCATCGCGGCGCATGAATACACCCGTCAGGCCCCTCTGGAGCTCCAGTCTTTCGAAACAACCAATCTGAAGGCGATCGGCGACAAGACGCGCGCGATCAACCCGCAGGCACGGGTCATGTTCCTGATGGGCGAGCCCGGCCAGACACCGCCCGATCTGCTGGGCAAGAGTGCCGCCCAAACCTTCGGCGACTTCATGAGGCCCGAAGGCCTGCGCGCCATACGCCGGTTTGCCGACGTGATCGGCCCTTCCAATACGGATCTGATTCCACGCAAGCCCGATGGCTCATGGGGCACACCCACGACACTGATCACCGACGCGCATGAGGCAGGGCTGCTGGTGCATTCCTATACGGCACGTCCGGAAAACTACTGTCTGCCGAAGGAGCTACGCGATGGCGGGGCACTCAACGCCCGCAACCCGAAGGGAATGATTGCCGAGGTCAAACGCTATCTCGATATGGGTCTGGACGGGTTTTTCACGGACGACCCAGCTCTGGGTCGTCTGGCAGTCGATACAGCGGGGTGACCGTATAATTTGATCCGACGCAAACTTGCCTGCGTTGGACAGGTCATGCAGGGTCTGCGCCCTGTGTGACCTGTTCTCATGACGGAGATTTCTCTTGGCCGAGCATGATTTGTTTCCCGGTAAAGCCTTCGATGCCTTCCTGTTCGATATGGATGGTACGATCCTCACCTCCATTATCGCGGCAGAGCGCGTCTGGACCCTCTGGGCGCAAAAGCATGGCCTCGATGTCGAGAAATTCCTCCCCACCATCCATGGCGTCCAGACCATCGAAACCATACGCCGTCAGAAATTGCCGGGCGTCAATCCGGTGGCTGAAGCGCATTGGATCACCAGCCGTGAGCTGGAGGATACGCATGGCATCGACCCTATCCCCGGTGCCACGGCCTTTCTGAACAGCCTGCCCGCCGATCGCTGGGCTATCGTCACCTCGGCCTCACGCGAGCTTGCGCTCAAGCGCATCGAGATTGCCGGACTGCCTCTGCCGACAATCCTGATCACGGCGGAAGATGCGCCGAATGGCAAACCTGCGCCCGATTGCTTCCTGCTGGGGGCGGAGCGTCTGGGCTTCAAGGCGGAGAATTGCGCGGTGTTCGAGGACGCCCCTGCCGGGATCAAGGCGGGAGAGGCCGCAGGTGCCAGCGTGGTGGTGATCACGGCCACCCATACCCACGAAGTCGATGTGCCCCATCCCACCGTGCCGGGTTACGAGGCGCTCAAGGCGCATCGCCTGCCCGATGGCCGTCTGTCGATTCTGGGCGACGATGCCCGCTGAGACAGTCTGAAACCTGCCATGTCTGTCATCACCATTGCTGCCGCCCTGTTCCATGACGGGGCGGGCAGGCTCCTGCTTGTACGCAAACGTGACACGCGAGCCTTCATGCAGCCCGGCGGCAAGCTCGAGCCGGGCGAGACCCCGCAGGCCGCGCTGTTGCGCGAAATCGGCGAAGAACTCGGCATTCAGCCGGACGAAACTTCATGCCGTTTCCTCGGAAAGATCGAGGCCCCCGCTGCCAATGAACCCGGCCATATCGTGCGCGCCGATCTCTTCACCCTGCTCTGGCCCGGCCGCGTCTCTATTGCCGCCGAAATCGAAGAAGCGCTCTGGGTGACGCCCGAAGAGGCACAGGCCCTGCCTCTTGCCCCGCTCACCCGTGATTGCGTTCTGCCTCTGTATCCCCTGATTTCCTGAGACCGCGCCTCTCTTGAAAAATCAGGGCCGGATTTCTACTTTCCCATGCAAATCAGTGCTCTTGTGGCACCAACATAGTCTTGAGGGATCTCCATGACCGAAAATACCGAAAAAGATCAGGTCCAGGGCGCCGAGAAGCATGAATTCAGCGCAGAAGTCGGGCGCCTGCTCGACCTTGTGGTTCATGCCCTCTATTCCGAGCGCGAGATCTTTTTGCGTGAGCTGGTGGCGAATGCAGCCGATGCTTCCGACAAGCGCCGTTTCGAGGCTCTGACCGACGCTGCCAAGGCACTGCCCGCAGATGCCGCCATTCGCATCAATCCCGACAAGGATGCCCGCCTGCTGACCATCAGCGATAACGGCGCGGGGATGAGCCGTGAGGATCTGGCGAGCAATCTGGGCACGATCGCGCGCTCCGGCACGCGCGCTTTTGGCGAGAAGCTGAACAGCGCCAAGCCTGAAGACCGCCCCAGCCTGATCGGCCAGTTCGGCGTCGGCTTTTATGCAGCCTTCATGGTGGCCGACAAGGTGGACGTGATTTCGCGCCAGCCCGGTTCCGATCAGGCCTGGCAGTGGTCGTCTGACGGCAAGGGCGCCTACACCATTGCGCCTGCCACGCGCGAGCAGCCCGGTACAGACATCATCCTGCATGTCAAAACCGATGCCGATGAATTTCTCGATGCCTGGCGTCTGCGCTCGATCATCCGCAAATGGGCCGATCATATTTCCTGGCCGATCACGCTGCGTGAAGGTGAGGAAGACAAATCGGCCAATGAGGGCACGGCGCTGTGGCGCAAGTCGAAATCCGACATCACGCCCGAGCAGTACACCGAGTTCTACCGCCACGTTGCCCATCAGTTCGACGAGCCCTATGCGACCCTGCATTGGAGCGCAGAAGGCACGACCGAATTCACGGCGCTTCTGTTCATTCCCGGGGCCCGTCCGTTCGACTTCATGGAGCAGTCGCGTGAAAGCAAGGTGCATCTCCATGTGCGCCGCATGTTCATCACCGACGAGGCCGAGCTCCTGCCGGCCTGGCTGCGCTTCGTAAAGGGCGTTGTCGACACCGAAGACCTGCCGCTGAACGTCTCGCGCGAAATGCTGCAATCGACCCCCGTGTTGCAGCGCATCCGCAAGGCCGTGACCAAGCGCGTGATGACCGAAATCAAGAACCGCGCCAAGGATACGGAAAATGCCGAGTCCTTCGGCACGTTCTGGGAAAACTTTGGCCCGATCATCAAGGAAGGCATCTGGGAGGACTCAGAGCACCGCCAGGAGCTCGCCGCCCTGTCGCGCTTCCGTTCCACGGCGTCTGATGATCCGACCACGCTTGACGCCTATCTGACGCGCATGAAGCCTGGTCAGGAATCGATCTATTACCTGACGGGCGAAAACGCCGAGGCCCTCGCCGCCTCGCCGCAGCTCGAAGGCTTCCGTGCCCGTGGCATCGAGGTGCTGCTGCTTTCCGATCAGGTGGACGGTTTCTGGCCCGATCGTCTGTCTTCCTATGAAGACAAGACCCTGAAATCCATCAACCAGGCCCATGGCGATCTGGAGAAATTCGAAGCCCCGACGCCGGAAGGCGAGGCTGCGGATCTCGAGAAGCTGATCCCGGCGCTCAAGGAAGCCCTTGGCGACGACGTGAAGGACGTGCGCGGCACGGTCCGTCTGGTCGGCAGCGCTGTGGTCATCACGAGCGAAGGCGGTCCCGATCTGATGATGCAGCGTCTGATGCGGCGCTCGGGTCAGGGCATGCCCCCGGCAGCCCCGATCATGGAAATCAACCCGCATCATCCGCTCATCCGTGATCTCGCGGCGCGGGTCGAGAAAGGAGAGAGCGTGGCCGATTTCGCCCGCGTTCTGCTGGATGTGGCCCGCATTCAGGATGGCGAGACCCTGCCCGACGCCGCAGGCTTTGCCCAGCGCCTGACTGCCATGCTGACGAGCGCAGCCACTGCGTGAACGGTTCGTGCCGTTCGGTAAGCGTTGCACGCGATAACGGTGCCCAGGGCAGCGTTCAGCGTGCGCGTTTGGCACCAGACGTGGCATCATGGTCAGGTGAGACGAAAACCAGCCCAGAAGAAGGCCCGTACCTCGCAGTACGGGCCTTCTTCATGCCTGCCTCCCGGACACGCATCCCTGCCTGACCGAGAGGGAGATCAGGCGGAGCCGCGCTTTTCCCCGATTCCAGGCCTTGCCTCTGCCTGAGTCTGAAGTCTGAAGTCTGAAGTCTGAAGTCTGAAGTCTGAAGTCTGAAGTCTGAAGTCTGAAGTCTGAAGTCTGAGCCATCGTCGATACGCGAAATCTCTGCAACTTCGCCCCAACCGAATGAGTTCTCTACCTCCTCCAGGGAGGCCCGTAGGCCGCCATGCAAAAGGAAGTCGGATCATGACGCAGAGCAGCTTTCATCCCACCAAGGAAATGGCCTCGGCGGCACGCCACGGTCTGAAATTGCGCGAGAAATTCAATCGGGGTGGCACAGATTCAGGCGTCAAACGCGCCGAACAACTGGCTGAGCAGAGGGATCTGGATGAGAGTGATCTCAAATCCATGCACAGCTTTTTCGCTCGCCACAAATCCGACCAGCATACCAAGACGCATGAATGGGGATCGGACAGCGACCCTTCGGCAGGCTATATCGCCTGGCTTCTATGGGGCGGAAACCCGGCACGGGACTGGGTCGAGCACAAACTCGAGTCAATCAAGGCATAACCGGGCCAGCGCCGGGCCCGTCTCCAGATTGGCATCATGCGCGCGAGCCCATGTCAAATGATCCATAGCGGAGATCGGTGAGATATCTCCGCCACGGAACCGGCACGCTCAGGCGGCCTCTGCTACCGTTTCCTGCGATACGGCAATTCTGGGCTCAAGGGTTGCTGCTACCTCTACGACCAGAACGGAAGGACCAGATCCGGCGCCATAGGGGAGATCGATCAGGGCATTCGCCTTGGTCCAGCGACGTTCACCCCCTTCGAGTCCGTGCCATCCGGAAAGCTCATCCGTTCTCAGATGCGCGTCCAGCCTGTATTCGTGCCTCCCCCCGAAAAGGACGACCTCGCCGATCTGGACACCCAGATAACGACGATCATCGTAAAATGGTCCGATGACATCGCAAGGACGGGCCACCGATGTGCTAAGCCTCACGCTTCGCGTTCCCTCCGGAATCGTGAAGGCGTAATGGGCTCCTGCGCAGGATCTCGGTTCGATAATCGTCCCATCGGCAGTGATGAGCGAAAGGGACGCGTGGGAAGATACGCCGGGCGCGACGGGCGCTGCAACACGCTCGCGCCGTTCGATCCCCAGGCTTTCCGCCCTACGGCTTAGTCGGTCATGGAGAGGCTCGAGAAATGCGGCGCGTGTCTCTAGAGGCGCAACAAGTTCAGGAGTCCGCAGGATCGCCGATCTACCGAATGTATCCTTTTTCACCACAACATCTGCGTAGCTTTCGGTGCGCACGCCGTTGGCCAGGATGATCTCGTGGCGCTCCATCTCGATATGGTAATAGACATAATGCTCGAGATCGGTCTCGTAACGGATCGATGCCCCATTGACCATGGTCCTGATCGCCACGAGCTTTCCATCCAGCAAGAACCGGTGCTCGGAAGTCACGAGGAGATCCTGGAATGGCTGTCCGTCTCCAAACGCGTTCTTGCAGATACGAACGCTGCAGCCGGCCTCGTCCAGACCGAGATTGGAAGCCTTCAGCACGGATACCGTTCCCCGCTTGACGGCTTTGATACGCTGAAAACTGGTCTTGCCGTCACGAATGCAACGCAGCCTTTGCCCTGCGCGCAGGGTTTCCACCGCAACCAGCCCGGTCTCTGCCTCGATAAGGGTTCCGGCCAGAAAGCAGGGCGCTGTGGCGAGATAGGTGACCCCCTTCATGCCCGGATAAGCGGTATTGGTAGACGCAAACAGGTCAGGATCGTATCCGAGACCAATATTGACGGTGAAGGAGTAAGCCCCGCTGGTCACAACGAGGTCTCCTGTCGCAGGATCATAATGCCAGGTGTCATCGCCATTCAGATAGGCGATATCAATGATATCTCCCTGACCGAACCCTGTGATGCTGACATTGCGTGCCGTGATTGTCGGTCTCAAAGCGAGGTAATTCCCGCCACCATTCATGTTGATCGTGACATCCGTCAGCGAGGTATAGACCGACAAATCTGACCCGGTCATGTTGATCGTCTGACCGCCACCGATCTTGCCAACCGTGCAGGCATTGAAATTGCCATTGTCTCCCGACAATCGCACACCCGTCATGTTGAAAGTGCCGGTCCCGGTGATCGTACTATTGGCATCTCCGGTATACATCGTGATATTTGACACATTGAGCGTGCCGTTATTTGTAGTGGTATTGTAAAAATTTACGAAATTATTTCCATTATAGCTTCCATAACCGTTGATGTCCACCTGACCGCCCGCGTTGATGCAAGGCGTGGTATAATTTCCAACGGTTCCCGACCCATATCCGAAATAGACTGTGGAAACTGCATAGGCCATATCGATGATGAGGTGCCCGTCCACGGTCATCACGCCATTCGCGGTCTTGGGATAATCCTGATTGCAAATAGCGCCCCCGGTTGACCCTGCGGTGCTCCCATTCGCGCCAAAATACTGGACAATGATTGTTTTGGTATCGCCCTCACCGACGCTACCATCTGCCCAAGGTTTGGCACCGCTGACCTGGGTTTCATAATCGGCCATGTCGCATTCTTCCAAATCGGTTTCAGAAATCTTGTTTTCCCTGGGACAACAGAAGAATTTGATCCGCAACCAAAAACAGGCTTATCGAATGCGAAGCGCAGAGGATCACACCTCGGATCCACTCAATAATCCTTTGCAAACAATGGCTTAAGTCACGATTCCAGATATTAATATATGGTTTCATAATTACTTCGAAACTTATCCGATCGAACATGATTCGTCATTTTATTCGAGAAACATTATGAAACTATCTACATTTTACTTGTGTTTTTTTCGTATACGCAACATTCTATGTTGTCTCTGTGCGATTTCGTCTTGTGGCAGATCGGATATAGAATCCGGTCCCTATGCGTATCGACCAGATCGATAAGCATATCCGGAAACATGCCATCAGGCGTCGGACATTGCCTACCCAGGCTGTCAACTCGAATAGAGCGTTGCAAGAGGACCGAAGTCGGATATCAACACGCTTTCAAGAACAGAAGCCTTGGAATCTGCCGGTGGGGACGCGCTCTGCCACCTCCGCGCTGCGCCATCCCCAATCCCACAGAGCACTGAGAGCGGACACCCCCGACAGAGCGCTGTCATGTCTTGCGGCCATCGACAGCCATCAGGCCGTATCACTGCCCGCCACTCTTGCGCTGAAGCAGATTTGGGCAAAGCGCTTTCCTAACCCCAAATGACATGAGAGGACTTACACAATTACTGACCGTCTCGACGTCCCATGATGTCACAAGCCGCTATCGAAGCGCACATGAGCTCACGCCGCGTATCGTTTCGAACCATGCACCTCATTCGGGAACGGATCGGCGCCGCGCAGGATCACGCTCGTAACGTGACCGTCATTCCGATGAAATAGGCGTGATCTCGCTTTCGAGACTCATACTTGCCGCAAATTCGGGTCAGAACTTGCCCTGACCGTTTCGGCAAGAACAAGAAGAGTCTCCAGTACAATGCAGATCAGTTTTTCTCCTCTCCTTTTGGCGGCGCTTTTATGCACAACCATGTCGACAAGCAGGGCCGAAACCGCCAACCAGGACTGTCGGCGCCTCGGCCTGTCCGTCTGCCCGACACCTGTCGACACGGCTCTGCCCGATGCCCGTACAATGCTGAGCTGGGGACAAGCGGAGCGGGTGATCGGCTTCCGCAATGACTGGCGCATGTATGACGGTGATGTCTTCAAGGCAAAAAACCCCTCCGCCTTGCCTCTCGGATTGAAGGATCTCTCCAGCGTAGACTATGAAATCGACGGGAAGCGCTATCCGCTTGCTGCCTATCTGAGCCGCAACAATGTGACCGGCCTCATGGTCATCAAGGACGGCAAGGTCGTTTATCGCTATTATGGCAACGGCAATACGCCTGATACACTCTGGACTTCACGTTCCGTGGGGAAATCGGTCGTTTCCACGCTGGTTGGAATCGCACTCAAACAGGGCACGATCCATTCCCTCGATGATACCGCTGTCACATACGATCCGTCTCTCAAAGGCACGGCGTGGGCTGGAATCACGATCCGTCAACTGCTTCAGCATGTCTCTGGCGTCGCGTGGAACGAGGATTATACAAATCCTGCCTCCGATTTCGCGCGTCTGACACGCTGCGAGGCAGGCACGGACCCGTATGCATGTGTCACAGCGCTTGTGGCCTCGCCCGAGCGCCCTTCTGTCGCCACACCCGGAACCACATGGTCCTACTCATCAGGGGGAGCCTGGGTCCTTGGAGACGTGCTCGAGAAAGCGACCGGCAAAACCATCGCGCAAAACCTGCAGGAGATGATCTGGCAGCCTTATGGCATGACCCATGACGGTGTCTGGCACAGCTATCGGCAGAACCGACATGACGTGGGCGCCCATGGCTTCAATGCCACGATGGAAGACTGGGGCAAGTTCGGCCTCTTCGTCATGAATGACGGGGTCCTCCCCGATGGTCGCAAGACCCTGCCCGATTCATGGCTGAAGGCGTGCAGCCAATGGACCAAAGCACGTCATTCGGTCAGTCCCGCTCACCCCGACGGGACGTATGGCTTTGAATGGTGGCACAACTCTGTGCCTGCTGCGGCTGATACTGTTGCCCCGAAGACCGGACTAAGCCCGAGTGAGTCGCTCTGGGCCATGGGCATTTTCGGGCAGTTGCTCGTTGTCGATCCGCAAGAAAAGCTGGTGATCGTCCAGTGGGCGACCTGGCCCGAGGCCGAACCTTCCTTCAGCCGACAACCTCTCGAGGCGTCCCTCATGTTCAACGCCATCGCAAACAGGCTGAGAAACTGAAATCCTTCCTCCCCGGCCGAAGCCGGGGCATCGGTCAGGCTGCGCGCGGCCTCTCGGCTCGGAAAGAATGACGGCACAAAACCCCACCCAGGATCAGGGAGATGACGGCAACTGCCCAGCCGGTCGTGATCTCCCGACCACTCTGCACACAAACGAGCCCGGCAAGCAGAAGATAGAAGGCACCGCTGAGAGCCAGAAGGGGGCGTTCCCCTATACGTGGAATGAAGGCGCCTGAAACAAAGAGCCAGAACACACCCTGATAGACCAGCATGGCGCTGGATTCCGAAACCCAGGCTGGGCAAGCAAGCCCTGCATCAAGCAGCACCGCAATGCCGGCCATGCATCCTGCGCAGCATCCGGTCGTCAGTCTTGCCAGGAACCATGTGCCACGGGTGTCCAGCTCAAGACCGGAGGCCTTCTCCCTGCGCCGGCGCACGGCAATCCAGAGACGATTACCGGTATAGAACAGAAACGCTCCGGCAAAGCCCAGAACGAGATAAGCCCAGCGTATGGGGACGCCCCCGTAACTGCCGAAATGCAGCGCAAAGAAACTCGTCAGCGCAGCAAATCCGGCGGATTGCTGACCGGGCAGATAGTCCCGCCACAAAAGCGCACCCGTTGTCGGATCGAGCGTTGCAAAGCCGCTGCTCGGGCCGCGCATGACATGCGCGGCATCATGGCCTGACACACGCAATGTCAGAGACCCCCCTGAAGCAGAGGGTGCTGCACCGCTACGTTCGCGAGGCTTGCGCTGCGTATAATCCAATATATCCGGAACAAAGCCGGGCGCGCTCTGCGCAAGGCGTGAGAGAATGCGATCAGGCGGCAGCGCGAGGGGAACCGCGCGCCCCGGAGCTCCGCCGTGCAAAACGGGGCCACCCGTGCCAGATCTGTCATCCCCCGCTGCCTGGCGTGACAGAGCCGGCGGAATGTTTTGCGTGCCGCTCCGGGCCGCCATGACGTGACCTTCATCTGCGACCGGCATCCGGGGCCCTTGCCCGGCAGGGCCAAATGCTGACTGATCCCCGACGGCTCTGCCCGGACCGCCCGGCCCCGAGAGTGCGCCTTGCCCAGCTTCTCGACCGAAGCGTGCATGCCCCTGCCCCGTAGTTCCCTGAAGGGTACCGTGCTCGGCGCCTCGACGCTCCCCGCCCAGAAATCCCGCTTGCACGGAGAAGATCACGTCGTGGAACGCGAAAACCACAGAAGTCAGGGCCATGACGATGTGAAAAGGGAGGGAGCAGAAGCCAAGCAGATTATGCAGATCGAGCCATTTGCGTCGCACGCTGCCCACCAGCCTGACGGCAAAAAGGCCACGCGCCAGAGCGGGCAGGAAAACGAGCGTGCCGGAAATCAGTGCCAGCGCATAACCCAGCGCAATGAACCCCATGACGATCATGGCCGTCTCATGAGGCAAAGGCAGTCCCATGCGCTGATGAATCACATCGATGACCTGCGCGACGGGAGAAGGTCGGCGCGTCACGGTCACAAGCTGACCCTGCGCATCAAGCGCCGCCATCATGACCGCCGCCGAACCGTGCCCATGCCGCCCCTCGCTCAAAGGCCATACAAGTCTGGCGGGATGCGCGGCATCAGGCGCCACCACGATCGAGTATTGGCGGCGTGCCTGGGGAAACGCCGTGAAAGCCTTCTCGAGAAGCTCCGGTGTCCGTTCCAGAGCAACGGGCTGAGGCAGCGCAGGGCGTGGTGTCATCCAAGATTCAAGCGCAGGCTCGAACATGGTGATGGCCCCGGCATAAAAGGCAATGAACAGAAAGAGCCCGGCCACCACGCCGACCCAGCTATGAACCTCGCGATAGACCGCAACAATATCGGCGCGCAGCTTCATGGACTGCCTCCCGCAGAGAAACCGGCCATCAGCGTATTGGCAAGCCAGACGAGGCAGGCGAGCCAGCCAAAGCCGAACCAGGCCCCAAGCCCGGAGCGAAACAGGAAACACAGGCTGAGGCAGAGCACCCAGATCAGCGCTGCCCCCCACATCAGGAACTGTGCGGACAGGGTCATCGGATTGCCCGTACTACCGCAGAGATGCCCGATCAGCACCATGACCCCCAGAGCGAGCGCGGCACCCGGAATCAGGGCCGCAAGCGTCTTTGACAGCCAGTGTCGTGTGGTGAGCGGCGCGGCTTTCATGATTGTTCGCTCATGACCCGCTTCGCTCCCGCCGAAAGACCGCCACGGTCACGGGCAACAGGCTGAGTACGACCATCAACCCGATCGCGCTCGCAAAAACCCCCACAAGCGGGCTCGTAGCCGTCGCAAGGCCGATCATGGACAGAACCAGGAGAAGCATCCCGGCGAGAACTGCGGGGCGCAGGGGCAGCCGACGCGCCAGAAGCTGCTGCTGATGGGCAGCCAGATAGAAAGCCATACCCGCCATCACGACCAGTATACCCCCGGCGAGGGCGAAAAGCGGATGCGCGCTCACCAGCGATATTCCAGGCGCATGGTCAGGCTGCGACCCTGCCCATAATAGCAGGCAGAAACGGCCGTACAGGTCGCCACGAAGCGCTTGTTCGCGATGTTGCGCATGTTGAGCGAGAAGGAGAGACCGTCATAGCGCGGCCGCGCCACGCCAAAATCATAGCGCAGGAACATGTCATAAAGCGTATAGCCGGGGATAGAGAGTGTATTGGCCGTATCGCCATAGGAGTGGCCTGTATAGCGCACGCCACCACCGAAACCCGCACCACGCATGGGGCCATGCAGCAGGCGCTGATCGACAAAGAGCGAAGCCATCCATTTCGGGGCCTGCGGCATAATGTTACCGATCTGCGAAGCCGTATTGGATTCCGTGATTTTTGCCGCGCTGCGCGTCCCGGTGAAAATGACCGCCATATCCCAGGGCAGCGTCGCCCGGCCTTCAAGCTCGAGACCGCGCACACGCATCTCGCCCGTCTGCACAAGGCAGGTAGCGGTGCCACAAAGCTGGCCGTTCGGTGCCGGTGTCGTCACATTCTGCTGGGTGATCTGATACCCGCCAAAGGTCACATAGATGCTCTTGCCGTACTGATAGCGCAGCCCTGCTTCGTACTGGTCACCCGTGGTCGGCTTGAAGGGCTTGTTATCGAGTGCGGTGGAAGGATCGGACACCTGAGGCTGAAATGACGTGGCATAGCTGAAATAGGGTGCCAGGCCGATCCTGGTGCGATAGACGGCACCGGCACGCCAGGTGAAACGGTCATTATCGTTCAGGTAGCGTTTCTTGGTCAGGATATTGAGCGTGTTGTCACGCACCCAGTCCTGACGCCCCCCGACCGTGATGTAGAGATTCTCGATCTTCATCTGGTCCTGGAAATAAAGACCATTCTGCTGTGATTCCGTAGCGCCATAAACCTGTGGCGCCAGACCGGCCGAATAGCCGGTCGTGCCACGGGCCACCGGATCGAAGATATTCAGCAAGGGCAGCACAAGCGCCGAATTGACCAGATCGCGCGAGCTTTCCCAATTGGTGTAGAAATAATCCGTACCGAACAGCAGGGTATGGCGCACCATGCCTGTTCTGGCCCTGACCTCAAGCTGGGTATCCGTCGCGACACCTTGGGAACGCCCGCGCCCTTCGACTGCACGACGATTGACGGTCTGATAGGGCACGCAACCCTTGATGCTGGCCGTGCATTTTGTGATTGTATCCCCCGAAAGCACGGTCGAGCGATAGAGATTATCGAGATAGGTATAACGCGTGTTGTTGCGCAGCGTGACGATATTATTGAACTTGTGCTCGAGGAACGAGCCCGTCAGCACCTGTGTCCGATCGAAAGTGTTCCAGTCCGGCTCGCCGATATTTTCATCATTGCGGATATAGCGTCCCTTGGACGGCACAAGTGTGCCAGTCATCGGCAGGAACTGGAAAGTCGACCCACCCGTATCGCGCTGATATTGCGCCAGCAGCGTCCAGCTCGACCCTTTGGCATAATTCCATGTCAGGCTGGGCGACACGTAATAGCGCCCGCTATTCACATCATTGACCTGCGTTCCGCCATAACGCGCCACAGCAACGATACGCCCCTGGACCGTTCCTGATTTATTGAGTTTGCCGGAAACATCCCCCGAAGCCTGGCCCTGCCAGTTGCCGAGCTTGGTATAGCCGATGGTCTGGAGAAAGAATTCACCATGCGACTTTTCGGTTGGCCGCTTGGTGGTGAGATTGACGATACCGCCCGGTGCCGTCTGGCCATAAAGCGCGCCTGAGGGCCCCTTCAGAACCTCGATCTGCTGCAATGCAAAAGGATCGAAGGAGGTACGCGTCCACTGGCCGCCCGACGGCAGACGCAGCCCATCGACGAAATTATTATTCGACGAGAACCCCCCAGCGCCGAACCCGCGTACCGAAACCTCATCCACGCGATTATCGACACCGGATGGCTCGGCCTGCACGCCCGCCATATAGGAGAGCGCATCTGCAATGGTCGGTGACGCGCGCAATTCGATCTCTTCACGCGTCACGATCGAGATCGTCTGCGGCGAATCGATGATCGGTGTCCGCGTTTTGGTCGTGGCCCCTGCCTGGGAAAGACCCGTGGCCGACACAACGATCACCTCATCTGCCTTGTCGCGGGTCGTGGCCTTTTTCCTGGCCGCATCATGTCGGGCTGCGACCGGTTTTTTTCGCAGGATCGACTCGGGCTGTCTGTCCTCTGCCAGAGCCATGGGGAGAGAAGCCGCACTTGCCGCAGCAAGGGCGAGAAGACCGATTGTCCTGCGCATTGTCTTGAATTCACATCATCTTGGAACGAAACCCGCTCGGAGATCTTGCAATTGCGAGTTATTGTCAATTGCATAATGACTCCTGAGTCAGGTTTATCGCCCGCTCTGAAGCCTCAAAGACACAGTTTGGAGAACTGATCTGTTACGTCACAGGCGCGAGGCACAGATTTGCAGAAGGTCATGACCCGAGAATTGCCTCATTCGCAGCGCAGAGGGCAGACGCGACCCATCGCCCCACGCCAGTGAAGGACGGACTGCAGTATTATGGATGACATGATCGAGGCCATCAGGCGGTTCAATCGGTTCTATGTGAGCCATATCGGGGCCATCGACACCCATTTCCTGGGTGAGGATATCAGCATGGCCGAGGCGCGCGTGCTGTTCGAAATCGCCCGTAACGCGCCGGTACGCGCCGCCAGCTTGCAGGAGATCCTACAGATCGACCGAGGTTATCTGAGCCGCCTTATCACACGTCTCAGCCGACGGGCACTCGTTGCGCGAGACGCCACGACACAGGACAGACGCACGCGTCCGGTCAGCCTGACCAATTCTGGCGCCCGTCTTGTCGCCCAACTCGATCAACGCATGCGGAGCGCCGTCGAAAAGGCGCTCACGGTTCTGGACCCTATGGAGCAGCACGACCTGGTTTCATCCCTGTCGCTCGCCCATCGTCTGCTGGCCCCTTCAGCCCCGGCAACGCTCACCCTGCGCGCGCCGCGATCCGGAGAGGTGAGCCTGATCGCGGCGCGCCAGTCGGCGCTTTATGCCGAGAGCCATGGCTGGGGGCATATGCTGGAATGTCTGATTGCCGAAACCGCCGCACAATTCCTGCGCGAATTCGTACCGGATCGCGAGGCGTGCTGGATTGCCGATCTGAATGGCGTCATGGCAGGGGCCGTTTTTCTGACCGATGAAGCCGCTCGCGGAAAACCGGGTACGGCGCGGCTGCGCCTGCTCCATGTCGAACCCTTCGCCAGAAGGCGTGGCATCGGCGATGCCCTCGTGCAGCAATGTCTGAATTTCGCGCGTGAGAAACAGTATGAACGCGTGGTGCTATGGACCCATACCGTGCTGGACACGGCGCGTCGCCTTTATGCCCGCAATGGTTTTGCCTGTGTCGCGACCGCACCTCACGATCTGTTTGGCGTCCCACTGCAAGGAGAGGACTGGGAGAGGCATCTCTAAGCCCCTCCCATGAACCGTCTGATCGAGCCCTCGTGATTCAGCCTACCAGACGCGCCGCGTCCCCGTCTTCGGCCAGCAGATGGACCGAAGGACCTTCATCGAGAATCTCGATGGAGAGCAGAGAGGGGCCGACATCGTCCAGACCACCTTGCAAGGACGCGGCCGGGGCCAGATCCGGCAGATAAGCGAGGTCGGTCGTCCAGCGTGATGCAGCCTCGCCCAGCCCATGCCAGCCCGTAAGCTCGTGGCACGTCAGGTGGCTCGTGATCGCGCGCTGCCCCCTTGTATGGAACACGTTCATCTCACCGATCGAGACGCCAAGCAGACGCCGGTCATCAATGAAGGGACCAAAAACCTGCGAGGGAAGCGCCGCGCGCACCCGCAGATAAGCGCTGGACAGACCCGAAGGCAGGCTGAAAATCACCCGGTTACCCGCCCTGCGCAGCGGATGAATCAGGGTCCCTGCACCCGTCACGAGACACGGCAACTGGGCTCGAGTACCGCTGATTTCCGGCAGAGGGGCGCAACCGACGCCCATGATGCCCGCCCGTGCGCGCAAGGCGCGATGGAGCGGTTCCACGAAGTGGCGCGTCGTATCGACAGGGCGCCCCGCTGGCATCGTTTCGACCCGGGATACGGTCGTGGCGTCGAGATAGGTTTCCGTCATCGTACCGTTAGCCTGGATCAGGTGATGTCCGGCGCAGACGACGTGATAATAGTCATAGCTTGGCATCTCGGTCTCATAACGGATCGTTCCGCCATTGATGAGCATACGAACCGGCACCAAAGCATGATCGAAAACGAAACAATGCTCACCGGTCACCAGCAGATCCTGGAATGGTACGCCCGGTGCAAAGGCATCTGCAAGAATGCGGACAGGAAAACCGGCGAGATCAGCCGCGTTTTTGTGTCCATGCGCGTGATGTGTATGGCGCGATACCGACAAGATCGGCGCAAGTTGCCGCTCACCGCTATCATAAATGGCGATCAGATCGCCTGCACGCAGCGTCTCCACTGCACCATAGCCGTTCACGGTTTCGATCAGGGCACCCGGCAGGAAGCAGGACGGGTCCATACCCCCCTGAACCGTCACACTGCTTCGTCCGCCTGCGACAGTCGGATTGATGAGATTTCCGCCCGAAGCAATATAAAGCGAGCCCGCTTCGGTTTGCGTTCCGATATGCGCGTCCTGCGCCGTTCCGTCGATCCGGTTAAATATTCCGTTGAGCGAGACGAAATAATCCTCCTGCGACAGGCTGCCAGCCGCGCCAGAAATCGTACCGCGATAGACGTTGGAGGTCGAAACGCCACCATCACGGATAACCGTGTCAACACCGCTCTCCGTAGTGGAATTACGCATCGACGCCCCGTTACTCACAAAGACCTGTCCACTTTGCACAAGGACATGATCAACCGTTGCACCCGACTGGACGTAAAGCGCTCCACCGGTCAGGCACACCCCCCCGGTGGGCTGCAGGAAGGAGTTGGTGCCACTCTGGTAATAGGTTTGCCCGCCATTCAGGACTGCCGACCAGGTACCTGAAATCATGCGCGTGTATGATGGCGGCGGCGGGGCCGATAGCGGGACAGATCCATAGCTTGCCCCCAAATCCACAAAAGCTACTGTGGATTCAATCGTCAGGCCCGTCACCTGGGCGCCATCGGAAATGGCGACATAGGACCCGCTTCCCATCGTGGCATCCTGCAGGATGGCACCAGAGCCAACATCAAATGAGTCCACCTCGTTCGCATTGATCGTACCGACGCCATTGAACGTGTCGCTGTAAGAGGCCCCGCCCGCGCTGATATACGCCTCGTAGCGCGTGGTGACATCCGCCCCGCCATTATAGCTGTTGGAAATGCTTTTCCCGCCAGACGCGATGGTCACGCCACCGCTGCTCATGATCGAGCCCTGCAGGATGCCGCCCGAGGCAATCGAGATCTGCGTCGACACGGCAGAGATGGCGCTCACAACCGCACCGCTCGTGACCGTCAGGGTGGCGCCTTTAAACACGACCGCACCCGAATACGAGACGGTCTGGCCATTAACGGTGCTCGTGTAGATGGTCCCCTGACCGCTCAGAACAGCATACCATGTTCCGCTGAGTGTATAAGCCATGCAACATCCTGATTATTGTTTTTTATTGATGATATGTTCCATCTTGTAAATACAGTATTTTTTCGTCAATAAACTTCGCAATCAGTATCATTATAAAATGTTTCCGCCGCCCCCTGGTCTTCGAACGCATTCAGTAAAAAATAAGGGCAGCGCGTTTTTTTGAGGCGACATGCTTCGCAGAACGCGTTCAGGACAGTGCAGGGAAATAACCGCCGAAATTCGGGCGACAAATGCGGTAACTATTTTCGAAACGAGAAGGCGGCACGAGAACGTTTCTGAGTCGTCCCATTGGTAGCAAGTAACAATCCTTGCCAATAACCGAGTACGCCATCAGTACGCCCTACACATGACCTGAGCGCCGTTCAGCTTATACGCGAACCCGAAGAGTTCGAGATACGGATCATCGTGCGGCTTAGGCCATGACACTCCGCATCATGGCGTTCAGGGCCGGGACAACGGGCCGCTATTTGCCCATGGGTCAGATCTCGCAAGCCCGGCCTGTTTCGCGATGCACAGGTCAGCCGATACCTCTGTCGAGGAGACGCCTGAACCGAGAATGATCTCACACGAGAGCCTCTTTTCTGGCTCAGGCAGCTCTCCACGGGGACGACGCACGCCTGGCGGTGAGCCTGAAGAGAACCAGGCTCTGCAGTATGCCCCGGACGCTCATCCGGTGATGATATTGTTCGAGGCTTATCGGTACGGCCAGTCGCTCCCGTGTCCAAGCGGCAGCGACTTCACTCGCCCTCGATCATGCGCAGCACCAGAATACCTGGTTTGCCCTGGATATAGCTACCAAGTTCGGTGTCGACCACTTTCCTGTTGGCCTTCAGCGAGGATGCGTTGCGAAAATAGAGCGTGTGATCCTTCCAGATGGCAAGCCCGGTATGGGTGACATCCAGCCCATCCAGGGCAGTGTAGATACCAATTACATCGCCCGTATGGATCTTCGCAGCCACTTCAGGCGTGAGAGCCTCTGGCGGCAGGTAGGCGATATCGCGTGCATGGGGAGACAGCCCCCTTATATACACACCGCCATCCTTGCGCTGGTTGAGGATCTTATGCGTGACGCGCACCCCGGAAGACAGGTCGGATGTGATATCGCGCGCGTTATTCGGGGCATAGGCGACCCAATCCGTCAGGAAGTGACGCCGATCCAGATAGGCGACATGCCCACCCCGATAGCGTGTTCCCACGAGTGCCTCGAGAAATCCCCGTCGATCATGGCCAAGAGCCAGAGCACGCACCTGATCGATGAAGGTGTAGCAATCGACGCCCTCGAAGCGGACCACGAGTTTCTCCGGTGTGTCTGCGCTACCGATCAGCGTATCAGCCTGATAGGGGGTCCCCAGAAACCCGGCCGATATCTGGTCAAGCCGTTTGGTGAAGTCGTGAACCGGCGCCATCTCCTGCTCGATCCGATCAACACGCGCCTGATCGGCAGGAGAGAAAACGCGCTCTGCTGGCAGAGTAAAACCGATGCTGGCAGCTGACACCTGGCCGGGCGCTGCCATGACGGGAGCAGCGCCTGCCCCCAACCCTGCGAGCAGCAGCGCGCCGATTCCGAGAGTGCCCCAAGGGGCGACGCGACGCTTTTCCATCTTTCTCTCCCATTCACATCAATCGGGAGAGAGTAGAATTTCTGCGCCGCGAGGAAAACCGGCCTGGCACTCAACTCTGCAGCGCGGTTTCCCGATCCTGGTGCGTGCGGGTCTGACGCGCGCTCATCTTGCGTATGGCGCGCGGCGTGAAGCTGCCAGCCCGGAGATTCCCTTCGATATCCTCAAGCGACAATCCTGCCGTTTCAGGCACGTAGCGATACACAAATAGAAAGGAGAGGAGATTGATTCCCGCATAGATCCACATGGTCGGCCCGATCCCCGCTGCCTGAACCAGGGTAAGCGCGGTGCCCGTTACCAGCAGATTGCTTCCCCAGAGCATAGCTGCGTGCAGCGCCGTGGCCATGCCACGCATACCCAGAGGGAAAAGCTCAGCGCCCAGCAGCCAGCCACAGATCTGGATACCGCCTGAATTGAACATCATGAACAGCAGCAGGAAAGCGACCGTCGCAAGCGCGCCTACCCCCTGATGGCTACCGGACATGAAGCTCAGCCCGAGCCCGATCAGGCTGAGAACGGAGCCGGGGATCATGATCAGCATCAGGCGTCGGCGACCGATACGATCCACCAGAAAACACCCGGCCAGCGTGACGACCGCATATACCAGCGCTACCCCCACACTGGCCAGAAGGGCGGCATTCTTGCCAAAGCCCGCATCGGACAGGAAGGTAGGAGAGTAGTAGATCATCATTTCCAGGCCGCCGCACTGGGTGAAAAAGGCTACGCCAAGCGCCGCCACCAGAGCCGGACGTGCCCAGGGCTGCCGGATGCCCGCCCAGCCGGAATCCGCCTTGTCTGTCGATTGCCTGATCCGGTCGATCTGGGTCAGTTCCTGGTGAATATCGAGCCGCGTGCGCCGCACACGCTCAAGAATGCGGGCTGCCGCCACAAGACCGCGTTTCTCGGCCACCCAACGCGGGCTCGCAGGCATGAACAGCATGATGACGAAAACAAGACCGGCAGGCACCGCTGCCACGCTGACCATGCGCCGCCACGACCAGACATCGTGATAATAATACCCGACGATATTGGCCAGGACGATACCAATACCGATCGCCACGTTGAACGTCGTCACCAGCGTGCCGCGATAACGACTGGGCGAGAGTTCCGAGATATACATCGGCACGACCTGGGTCGATCCGCCCACAGCGATACCAAGTAGGAAACGCGCGGCAATCAGGCTGCCCACGCTTGGCGCAACCGAACAGAGAATGGCTCCGGTCGCGAACAGGAACAAGACGATCAGCACGGTCTTCTTGCGCCCGAACCGCTCGGAAGCCCAGCTGGTCATCAACGCCCCGGCAACCGCACCGGCCAGAATGGAGGCGGTCACGATTTCCTGCTGGGTATGGGACAAACCGAATTCGCGCGTCATGAGCAAAAGGGCGCCGGAAATCACCCCCGTATCATAGCCGTATAACCCGCCGCAAACCGCCGCCGCGAAGGACGCCATGGCGAGTATCAGCCACGAATGCCGCATGGGGGAAGCTTCGGCCACAATCGTCTCGATGGACTCCTGTGCTCCCCTCGGTGCCCCTCCGTTCTGACGGATGGCGGAGTGCTCACGTTCATTCATGTTTTTCCCCTTCTTCAGGCAAGGCGGGATCGGCGACGCCCCGGTGGGAACCCGGTGGCGAAGGCGCAGGACGGCCCTCTCCGCCCTGTGATGCGGCGGAAAAGACGGCGTTTCGATTTATGAGGCGCGAGGGCGGGCAGTCAGCATCTCCCCGCCCCTGTCAGGGCGATCCCGTCAACGAAGCCGGAACGAGATCCTGAACGCCCGCGCATGGCGGCGCTGTCACGGAGGCCTCTTCATTCAGGCGCTCCGATGAGGGAAGTTCGAAAGCGCCTCCGATCGAACAGGCGCTTTCTTGACCCCCTGATGCGCTGGGCCCTGAGGCTCAGCTCATCCAGTTACCGCCATCGATGTTGTAGGTTTGCGAGACGATGTAATCCGCATCCTTCGAGGCGAGGAAGACGGCCAGACCGCCGATTTCATCAGGGCGGGCCATGCGCCCGAAGGGCACGGAGGCACCGACGATACGCTTCTTTTCACCCAGAGGCAGATTCTCGTACTGCGCGAAGCGACGATCCACATCGTCCCAATGCTCATTATCGACCACGCCAGGCGCGATGGCATTGACGTTGATGCCGTGTTTGATCAGATCGAGACCGGTGCTCTGGGTGAGAGAAATTACCGCAGCCTTGGAGGCGCAATAGATACCAACCAATGGCTCGCCACGGCGTCCTGCCTGCGAGGCGAAATTGATGATCTTGCCACCTTGGCCTTGGGCAATCATCTGACGCGCCACGGCCTGAAGAGTGAACAGCAGCCCCTCGACATTGACGGCAAACACGCGGTGATAGCTCTCACGCGTGATCTCGACCGTAGGGGCCAGATCGAACAGCCCGGCATTATTGACCAGAATATCGATCTGCCCATAGCGCGTGATGATTGCAGCCAGGGCCGCGTCGATGGAGGCCTGCTGCGTCACATCGAGCTTTACGCCCATATGCGCCTCACCGAGGGAAGCTGCCGCGCTGGTGGCGCCAGCCTCGTTCAGATCGCCGATCACGACCTTGGCGCCTTCCTGCGCATAGCGCTCGGCAATGGCGCGCCCGATACCGCGCGCGGCACCGGTGATCAGGGCAACACGGTTCTGCAGAGGTTTATTGGTGCTCATCTGTTATGTATCCCGTTGCCGTGAGGGTCACAGCGTTTCATAGCGATCCAGGACATCCCGGACCGACTGCAGCAGAAGGGTTTTCGGATCGGCGGCCAGCGCGCCTGATTTGACCCGCTCGAACAGGCGCGGGAGGTACTGGCTGATCATCGTCTCGGGCAAGGCAACCCCGTCCAGAGACTGCATGAGCGCCGTGACGGCCTTTTCGGCCTCAGCCACGGGCCAGTAATAGCGAATGCGATCGCTATAGCTGAAATGGCGCAGGATACGCTGCGTACGCAGGTCGCCCGGATAATGACTCTGCCAGTTCCCGGGCGATTGCAGCATGACCTGTTCCATCACCGCGACCAGAGAGACAGATTCGGGTTCAAGAAAACAGCGTATCGCATCGAGCCCATACAGAGCCTCGCGCAGAGCAAAACTCAGTTCAGGCCCGACCTTGAGGATACGAAACCCATCCCGGCGCAACTGGGCAAGGGCCTCTCCCGGCTGGTAGTCGGTCGAATGCGCCTCAAAGACCAGTCCCGGCAGGTCGCCCAGCGTCGCAACCAGCGCACGGGCAGCCTGAGGCGCATAGACCGCCACATCCTCGTGGCCAAACTCGACACCGGGCTGGACCACAATCCCGATGACCCGTGACCAGGCATCGGGCAACGCAGCCCTGAACGCCTTTTCATGCACATGATAGGTGGCGCGCACGGCATCGGGTGTGGTGGGCACGACATGATCCAATGCCTCGGTTGCGCCACCGGGTGTCGGGATCTCGGTACCGATCACATAAACGGCCTGACCCGGCGCCACGCTCTCGGCCCTTCGCGCCAAGGTCACTGCACGCTCGGCCACGATGGGATCAGAAAGATGAGCAGGCTCGCCCTTGCACCCCATGCTGGCGTCCAGATGCAGCTTCACGAAGCCTGCTTCGGCGAAGGACGCGATCATGTCCGAGGCTTTCTGCATGGCCTCATCGGCCGAGAGCGATTTCCAGGGATTGGGGCCGAGATGATCGCCCCCCAGAATGATTCGTGCGCGATCGAATCCGACACGGTCGGCAATGGCGAACACGTAATCGCGGAAATCGGCCGGGGTCATACCCGTATAGCCACCCTCCTGATTGACCTGATTGCAGGTCGCCTCGATCAGAACGGGTTGCTGGCGCGCAGCCCCGTGGAGCAAGGCCGCCTCGATCACCAGAGGGTGAGCCGAACAGACCGAAATCAGAGCGTCCGTTCCGCCCTTGTCATGGCGCGCGCGCAGGGATGTGAGAAATTCGGATGTCATGCAGGGATTCCTGTTTTCTGCGCCGCGATCAGGGCATCGAGCTCGGCAAAGCTCGATGTCCCTTCCATCGGACCGAATACCGAAACGGCGCGCGCGCCAGAGGCACAGGCGTAAAGCAATGAGTCCTCGCGTGTCTTGCCCGAGAGCCTGCAGGTCACATAGGTCGCACCGAAACAATCTCCTGCACCGGTGGGATCGCACTCCTCGACGGCAAAGGCGTCGTGATGCACCGTCTTGTCGGCGCAAAAGCAGCTCGCGCCCTCATGGCCTTTCTTGAGCACAATCTCGGACACGCCCATGTCAAGAATCTCGCGAATGGCTTCGTCCTGACTGGTGCCACTGCTGAACAAAAGCAGCTCCGGCCCGCTGGGGAGGAAGATATCGCATTCCTGAAGCATCAGCTCGAGCGCCGCGCGCATATCGGGAATGTCGAGCATTTCCTTGCGGATATTCGGATCGAAGGAGATCGTGCCGCCCTGTGCCTTGACCTGATGCACTGCGGTCGTCACCGCATCAATGATCGGGAAGGAAAAGAGTGACGAACCCATGATATGCAGATGGGTGGCGCGCTTGAGCAGGGCGCGCGACGTTTCATGCAGCCCCACCTGCGAACAGGCAGATTGGCGGATATTATAGACAAAATCCCGGCTGCCATCGGGGCGATAGCGCACGAAGGCCGAGCCCGTCGAATAGGAATCGACGCTGAGAATGGCAGATACATCCACCTTGTCGCGCTTCAGACGCTCGATATTCAGCGCGCCGAAATCATCGCGACCGACTGCGGAGATGATCCCGCAATCGACACCGAGACGAGCGACCTGATCGATGAAAATGGCTGGCGCACCGGAGGGATACGGTCCCTTGAGCGCCATGGGTTCGAGGAAACCCACCCCCTGCGTCTGGGCCATGATCTCGACCACGATCTCACCGATCGTAACGATGCAGCGGGGTGAATCGGCGGTCTGATCCATCAGAAAACTGGATGCCATGATCGGTAATCCATCAGGTAAGAATCAAGGAAAGAAAGGCCGGGTTAAGGCGCGATCGAGAACTGGACGGGGTATCGTCCCTCTCATTCCGGTGGCGCAGGCGGCTCGGCAAAAACGGTCCAGTCCTGACACAGGACAGCGCCATCGGGCGGCATGCCGCCATGCAGGACCGACATGGTGTTGCGCCACTCCATCACACGCCCATCCTCGTCGACACGGTCCAGACGGTCGGTCAGCAGATAGACCTGCTTTGCACGATACAGGGCGGTCTCAAGGCAGTTTCCCGTCTGGTCGAGACAGGTGAAGCCCGTCTTGCCGATCTGACAGGCAGAAATGACGGCCAGATCGATATCGTAGAATGACAGGGCATGATCAGCGGCCGGGCTGAGCATGGGGTAACCGAGCCGGTCATACTCCCCCCCGAGAAGCGACACGGCAGCATCGCTCGTCCGGCACGCCAGGTGATAGGTCTCGAAACTATTGACGACGAAGCGCAGGTTCTCGGCTGTCGCATGAACCGGCACGAAGGAGGCCGCCTGGCTATTATCCAGAAACACGCATTGCCCCGGTTTGAGCCTGAAGGCCACGGCTCGGGCCAGGGCCCGCGCCTCGAACAGGGTCGGACTTTCATCGAGCGGCGCATTGACTGCGTAATCATGCGCGGGCTGCGCGCCGCCATTGGTGCGGATGACGAGATTCTGACTTTGCAAATAAGCGAGGTCGGATCTTATGGTGACCATGGAGACATCAAACTGCTCCGCCAGCGCCTCCGTACGCAGGAACCCTGCCCGCCTGACGGCATCGATAATGCCCAGACGCCGTTTCAGGGTCGCACTGTTGACACCCATGGACATCGAGAGAGAACTTTCAAAACGAAAATATGTCTTTCGTTTTGTAAGATGATTCTTACTGCGCTGTCATCCCCGCAGGTGAGGGATCACAGCCTTGTGTTAGAGTTCGAACAGGGAAGCGTTCAGGCCCGGTCAAACAGATTTTTGAGTGCTGCGTGCTGGAGCAGCATGATCGTCTTGGCATCAACGATGTGCCCATCATCGATCATGGCCAATGCCTCATCGAAATCGAGTTCGAGCACCTCGATTTCCTCCCCCCCCTCCTGTAGCCCCCCTCCTGCGGCGCGACGCATGGATGAATCATAGGCCCCGATGAAGAAATGGATCCGCTCGGTCACCGATCCGGGGCTCATGTAATAGCAGCCGATATTGCGCACGGCGTCGATGGTGACGCCCATCTCCTCCTCGACCTCGCGTCTGATGGCTGCGGCAGGGTCATGGTCGTCGAGCATCCCGCCGCAGACCTCGATCAGATCCTCGCGATGTCCGCTGACATAGGCGGGCAGACGAAACTGCCGGGTCAGGAGGACCGTATGGGTCGCGGCGTTGATCAGCAAAATCGCCGCCCCGTGACCCCGGTCATAGGTTTCTCGGGTGAGTTGCTGTGCCACCCCATCACGCCGATGATAGGTCAGGGTGTATTTCGTCAGCACCCCCCAGTCATTGGCCAGAAGCCGGGTCTGTCCGATCGTCACACGCTCGGGTTCTCCCGGGGAGCCCGGGCTTTTCTCGTCGGTCATCCTGGCCTCGCCGCGGGCATGGTCTGATTCATGGCCGGGGTGCGCTTCCCCGCCTCGTCAGGATCACCCTGCCACGCCCCCTCGGAACAGGACAGATATTCCGGACAGGATAACCCGTCTCAGACGGCGCCGGTGCTCGTATCCTGCCCACCCATCCCGGTCGTGCCTCTCGCAACGGTGTGATGTCCCGGTTCTGCATGGGAGGCACTTACAAAAGCCCCCTTGGGCAGAGAAGCACCCGGTGAGGCGACTTCCTGACCAGCGATATCGGCACCCGGCTTGCGGCTGCGCACCAGCCAGTAACAGATGCCCAGAGCCAGCACCGAGGCAGAGAGAGCCAGCACCTGCAGGACATCGACCGAACTCAGATCGAGCACAATGAATTTGCGTACGGTCGCCATCATGCCGATCAGCAGGACCGAGCGCATACGCACGAGACTATGCGAGGGCGTATCGGGCGCGACCAGAATGGAGTGCTTAAATTCGAGGGCAATCAGAACAGTAAAGCACAGGCCAAACAAGGATTGGAGCACAGCCGGGTTCGACGGGGTCAGTGTAGCCGTGCGGATCATGTCGAATACTGCGTATACAACGTGAACAAGCCCCAGCGCAGCCACGACCATGACGCAAAGCGTCAGGATCAGCATCGCGCATTCCTCAAACAAGTCGAAAAGGGAGGATACCTTGAAGAATCCGGGGAAGCTCTTGATCATGAAAACGCGCTATCTCGCTGGGTAAAGACTGCGTCCATTATAACGAAACCGTGAGGTCATATCAGCCCTCGGCATATTGGCTTTTCGTAATCTCGCGGCCTTCGTCTTCGCATTCATAGCCTGGTGAAATCAGCCGACCCGATATCAGCTCCTGCGCCTCTTTTCGTTGTCACTCCACGCGCCGCCGGTGCGCCTCTACCCGCGCGGTGGGTCGATCTGGTGAGGGGTCATACCCCCTGTATCTTCGTCTGTTGGCAATGGTGCCACGCAAAGGAAGGCCTGACGCACCGGCTGGCATCTACCCTCTCCTGTGAAACCTGAAGACGGGCCGTTCCTGGACCGGTTTAGGAAGAAGGCGTGGCAGACCAGACCGCATCATCGCGCACTATCCCGCCAGGGCGCACGGCCGCGTCCCGAAGGAAGAACCGCCCCTTATGTCGGTCGATTTCTTCGGCGACCTGTGGATTACAGGAGGCGTGTCGCACGCCCTCTTGCCAAATGGGGTGATTGCAGTGGAAATCCCTCCCCATGCGCAAACTCGACCCCTTCCTGCTCAGCCTGATCGCCGCCATCGCCCTGGCCACCTTCCTGCCCTGTTCGGGGCTGTGGGCCGATGTCTTTTCAAAGCTTACGACTTTCCTGATCGCGCTGATGTTTTTCCTGCAAGGGGCCCGTCTCAAGCCCGAAGCCGTTCTGGAGAGCGTGCGCGACTGGCGGCTTCAGGGCAGCGTGCTCACCTGCACGTTCCTGCTCTTTCCGCTACTGGGCCTCGCCCTGCGCGCCGCCGTCCCGGGATTGCTCAAACCGGATATGTGGCACGGCATTCTCTTTTTGTGCTGCCTGCCCTCCACGGTTCAGAGTTCGATTGCCCTGACCTCCATCGCGAGAGGCAATGTCCCGGCCTCGATCTGCGCGGCCACATTATCCAACCTGATCGGCATTCTGGCCACGCCCATTCTGGTGGGGCTTATCGTGCAGAAGGGCAATATCTGGTCGGCCCACGCCATTCTCGATATCGCCACCCAGCTTCTGCTGCCCTTCGGTGTGGGGCAATTGCTGCATAAGCGTCTTGGCGCCTGGGCGCATCGCAACAAGAAACTGCTCTCCCTGAGCGACCGAGGCTCCATCGTGCTCGTGGTTTACACCGCCTTCAGCCATGCTGTGGTGGAGGGAATCTGGCACCGCGTTTCCGTGCCCGATCTGGCGCTCATGGCAGGGCTCGATATCGTACTGCTGGGCCTTGTTCTGGTGCTGTCGCGTCTGCTGGGCCGCGTGCTTGGCTTCTCGGAAGAGAGCAGCATTTCGCTCATGCTCTGCGGGTCGAAGAAATCACTCGCCACAGGCGTTCCGATGGCCAATATCCTCTTCCCGGTCTCGGTGGTCGGAACCGTGGTACTGCCACTCATGATGTATCATCAGATCCAGCTTTTCGTGTGCACCCTTCTGGCCCGACGTCTGGCGGCACGACCAGAAGCCTGATCACACCACACCAAAAGATCACGGGCGCTTTCGAGAGCCTATTCGGGCTCGGGCCCGTTCCTTACCGCTCTTTCATGGGAAACGCAGGCAGCATCAGGGGTTAACCCTGTTATGCAACGGTTTTGTTCCATCACGTCAAAGTGATAGCAGAGCCCCCTGTCATCCGGAGAGACGAAGGAAAACCCGTGATCAAGCAAGACTATGTGCACTCCATGTCGCGGCTTCTCGCCTGGTTCGACTGGCTTCCCCCCGCAATGGCCTCAGCGCTTTTGCTGGTGGCCGCTGCGCTCATTGCCCTGCTTTTCAGCCGACTGATCACCGAGGCCCTGCCACGCCTTCCGGGGCTTAGGCGCATTGCGTTCATTCATGAAACGATCGGGCGGCTGCAGAACCATGTGCGTCTGCTGCTGATGATCGTGGCCGCCAGTGCCGCCCTGCCCGCCACGACCGGCTTTGCGCCGACCACCATCCAGTTTCTGGCGCATTTTTTCGCCTTCGCCGTGATCATCACCATCGGTTTCGGGCTGATCAGGGCGTTTCGTTTCGGGACGGATAAATATCTCGACCGCATCGCCAATCGCGAACATGTCGATGACATCACGGTACGGTCGCACCAGACCCAGATCCGTATCCTGCGCCGTCTGATCGAGATCACCTGCGGGGTGATCACGGTCGGAGCGGCCCTGATGGTGTTCGAATCCGTACGGCAATACGGGGTATCGCTCTTTGCCTCGGCAGGCGCGGCCTCTCTCGTTGTCGGTCTTTCCGCACGGCCCGCCTTGTCCAACCTCATTGCCGGCATCCAGATTGCGATTACCCAGCCAATCCGCATGGAGGACATGCTGATCCTCAATGGTGACTGGGCCTATGTGGAGGAGATCAATGCCACCTATGTGGTGCTGCGCACCTGGGACCGCCGACGCTATATCGTGCCTATCGCCTATTTTCTCGAAAATCCGTTCCAGAACTGGACCCATAGCTCACCGTCGCTCATTGGCTCGCTCTTTCTCTGGCTCGACTATCAGACGCCCGTGGATGAGGTGCGTCGTATTTTCCATGAAGAGCTCGAAAAATCCGCCAATTGGGATCGAGACATGAGTTCTGTCGGATGCCAGGTTGCTGACAGTAACGCTCAGGTGATTTCCATCCGACTGATCGCGGGAGCCGCCGATGCCAATGGCATGTGGAATCTGTGCTGCGACCTGCGTGAGCGCATGCTCAAGCGTCTGCGTGAAGAGCTTCCGCAATCCCTGCCACGCGGCCGCACCGCCATTGTCCCCGGCGCCAGCGACGAACCGGCCTGGCCGGACTCTCTGGTCTCCCCGCCGGTCAATCGTCCAATGGCCGGAGGGCAGTATACCGGCCCTGATATCCGGTCGCGGGGGTGAAACTGTCCTCCGAGTGATCGGGCCGACCGACACCTTCAGCGAGCCAGGCGAAACGCCGATTTTCATAGGGCCAAGGTAGCCCTTAGCATTTTCTGCCCAAGTAAGCTGGCGACTCAGCGTCGAAGCAACTTCACGTCATAGGGACCGGTGCCGGGAGAGGTCGTTCCCGGCGCGAGCGTAACTCTGTCCCCCACGTCAGGAGGGGGCCCCTGACCCTTGGTGAAACAAATCGGGCGACGCCGGGCTCACGCTTGAAGCGATGAGCGTTCAGCGATCTGTGGGCGCCAGAACGGCACCAACAAATGCTGCATCCTTCTATCCAGACTGTTGATCACTGCCATGACGCTGTCAGGATCAGTCGTCTTGAACCATCCCAGAACCTCCTGATCGTGCCATTCAAACCCTTCAGCCTTCAATTCTGCCTCTGCATCAGAACTCGGTAGCAGCCTTGAGCAATCGAGCCGGAATTCCCATCTGCCATGTGCACCAGAGAAACTCACCCGAAATTTGATCTGGGGACCATCCTCGACAGTCTTCGATAACAGAATATGCGGGTAGTCCTCTGCCGTCGGCATATCGACGCGCTCAACACGAAAAAAAGAGAGAGCCGCTTCATTATTACGCAGCTCCTCGTGCAGAGAATAGACAAACAACTCCGTATGACGGCCATTCATCTGGGTAGTCTTGAGAAGATAGACGTTCCCGCCCTCAAATCGCAGCATTCTCCTGGTAACATAAGTATAGACTCCGGGAGTACGGATGATTGCAGCCCGCCAAGCATCAATCGGAGCAGGATCTGCGATGATCTGGTCCAGCTTCTCCAGACAAGATTCTGGATGACCAATTTTATCCCAAAGCGCCTTCAGAACGAGCGCGTGCTCATCCCCTCTCGCCGCATCGTATAAGAGTTGTTTCCAACTGCCCGCTTCATCGCGTTGTGTGACGAGCAAAGATCGATTGCGGCCAACAGGGCGCAGGAAATTACCCAAGGTAAGCAGAGCGCGCTCCCATCTACGCCCGGCGTCTTCAGAGGATTTAAGCAGATCATCCATCATCTGCTTGGCACAGGCGAGATAGCGCTCGAAAGGCACAACCAACGCCTGCACAGCTTGAGCATCGAGACGCGCGATCTCATCGTCGATACGATCCAGATCGATACCGCAGAAGCGAAGCAGGAAACCAATCTGCCCGCGGAAGTAGTCATATTCCTCCGCAAGGGCTATCCTCTGAGACCAGCCTTCGCCTTGGAGGATGAGATGCGCCTTGATGCGCTCCTCTGCACATTGGAGTCTGTTAAATCGACCACTGATCTCTCCCCCTTCTGCACTCACAAGGTATTCGTGGACATTGTCCATATAAGCCGCAAAATTCTGCAAACCGTTCAGACTGCGCCGCAAATCATCCGAGCCAGCATACTCGGTGTTTTCCGCCAAATTCGTGATGACGCGCATCCATGCGGAGAAGCCTTCGCCTGAGACATGCTCCTCAGCGCGTACAAGATACTGCGTATAAGCTGCCAGCTGAAGAAACTGCACATAGGTGAGTTCCTTCGGCTTCCGGATCATGTTCTGAAAAAGCTCTGCCTCATCAAGATGACGCTTCTCCCTAACAGTGAGGCGGAAGGGCTCATCATGGTGCGAACTCCAATGCTCGAGCAGAGTCATGGTAGCTGTTATAAGAGCTCGATCGAGCCATCCACGCCGATGAAACCAGTCATATCCATTTGCCTCCGTACCGCGACGCAGATCCGTCAGATCCTGATCTGTTGTAGCCGCGTCCAGGGGCCGAGTGATCACAATGAGAGCACGCAACAGGTTCATTGCTGCTTCGTCAGATGATATATTCTTCTGCTCGCTGCCCCGAGATTTCCACAGAAAGTCGGACCAGGCGTTATCGATCCTGTCGGCGAAGAAGCTGGCAACAGGGCGTCCCTTGCACACAGCCGGGAGCATCACGCCATCGAACAACTCCTCCAGATCCTTCTCGAGTCTCGCCTTCAGGGTCTCGAAAGGCGTAAGAGACTTCCCTCGGGCGTTCATTTTGATGTACAGGTCGTCGGACAGGCCAAATCCTTCGAGTTCGAGCAGTTGAAACGTGACTAATGGTTGGGAGTCATCGATCAGACGCTCATAGAGGCCACTTTTACCGGCGAAACGCAGATGAAGGCTGTCCAGCATTGACAGTGCGGCGCATACAGTCGGGTCAAGTCGCCAATTGCGGAAATACCAGGGCTGGTCCCTGATGATCTCGCTGAGAGAATGGCCATCTGGCGTTTCCACTTGAGGGAAATTCGTTGCCAAGGCGTTGAAGAATGCATGACTGCTAGGCCGCACCTCATATCTGAAAAGCGAGCGCCCTTTGTCCGTGAAACACGCGCGGAAATGATCCTCGGCGCGATCCCGCCATGCGAGATACCAGTGCAACAGGAATAGCGTCGTCAGTCTTTGTTGCCCATCCAGAGGCTGGAAGACCCCATTCACTATGCTGCCATAGACGAAATCGAGATCGAGAGGGCGAGCCTCTGTAGCTGTCAGAGCCTCGCAGAGTACCTCCAGAAATCCGTCCCGGACGAGGGAATGACGATCACTTCCCTGTACATAATCTCGTTGAATTATGGGAATCTCGACTTGCTTTACGCGAGCCATAAGCTGACTGAAACTGGACCTGGTCATGATGCGGGGAGTTCCAGTCTCTCGAAGAATGCACTCAGGGTCTCAACGATCCGATCACGATACGCCTGCGCGTCATTAGCAGACCACAACAATACCCCCCCGGCTTCTCGGCTATAGGCTTTGAGAAATACGTTGCGCGTGCAAAGAGGGACAAAAATTCCCGATTTGTCATGCTGCAGAAGAGTATGACGTTTAACAGCAAACACCGCGTTCTTGTAACTTCTGTTGGTCGCGCTATCCAGCAATGTGAGATTGCCCAGCCCATGATCAGGCGGGGTATTCTCCTCACGGAAATACCTCAAAAGATCACGGTCGATCCGTTCGAAATCTTCAGGAAGTTTTGGTCTGGAATCCTGTCTGGCCTCAAGGTAGAGCGTGATCCGGTCAGAAAGCCTCCGCGCCTCTTCCGCCTCTGTTGGCTTCCTGTCTTCTGCCTCATCACCCTCGTTTTGAGTGCTACCGGCGACTCCCCGTAGATAGACGAGGCATTGTCTCAACCATCCATCCTGCTCGCGGGTCGTGACTGGGCGGCTATCGCTGACCGATCTGATATGCTCTATATCCCAATGCTCCCGCTTGAAGCTGTCGAATTGGAACCGGATATTCGACCGCGCATCCTCAAGCAGGGTTGTCAGATTGAACAGTAGAAGCACATCCCTGATTTTCCCTGAGTGCCTTCCATAATGGATCCTGTCGCACTCTTCCCTGATCTCTTCTCTGACAACATTCCCTGATGTAGCCTTCAGGCCCCTGCCAAAAAGATGAACGAAGATCTGCCGGCCAATGAACTTGCCAAATTCCCGTTTGGATAAATCCTGACTTTTCCGTATAAGCGCCTTCATCACGTTTGTATTACGACCGCCGCCATAGTTCAGCATAAATCCTATAGTGTGGAAAAGTGTTCGATTTTCGAACCATTCCTGTAAAGACAGAAATACAGATCGCGCATAATCCCACTCATATTCTGCCCCATTTCTTTTGATACACTCAGAGAAATAATCGAATATAGGACAAGGCGAGCCGCTTTCTGTCTTATTCGCCAGCTGTGGCGCCATAGCGACAACCAATTGAAGGATCAAACCGATCCGAATTATGCCCTGGCCGCTCTCATTCTGCAGGAAATACCAGAAAGCGTCATCTTGTAGCCGTTTTTCGATCTGGTCCCACTCATTCGCAATCCTGAGCGATAACCCCCCTCTATGATCATCCTTTATGGCCCGGCGCAGGAAGAGCGCTCTCACCAATTCTGCCTCGGTGAGCGGAATTTTCCCGACATTGAGACGCGTAAACGCCGCAACGGCATCATCATCCTTCGCCAATTCATACCAGATCACACGAACGTTGCGGCTAGCCTCATCAGGATTCAGCAGATGCTGGATCAGCTTGAGATCGAGCAGACCGTCGCGCCTCTCAAACCATCGAGCAATTGCGTCCTTGGCTTGACAGATATGAAAGAAATCCGCGTTTTCGTTCCTTCTGTCAGTATCGATCTTATCCAGAAAAAAAGAAGTGTATCGCGTCTGGTACTCGATCATGAAGGGCTTTTTCCGCAGCGCTTCAAGCAATTCACGCTGAGATGACAACAAGAGAAACAGTGTTGTCAGGCGCTGCTGCCCATCCACGACCTCGACACGGCCGTCAGACATCCTGCGAACCACCAAAGGCTGGAGACAGTAGAAAGCCCCACGGTTATTGTCGTCGCTCTCTTGGACAAACTCCCATATATCATTGAGTAACTGCTCAACCTGATTCTCGGTCCATCGATACCCACGCTGGTAGGCAGGAATAAAATAGCGAGCAGGCTTCCCTTCGTCGTCATAAAGAAGACGATTTATTGGTCTCAATTCGATTGAGTGGTCGCTGCTCACGTCAAAACTCCAGATATTCATCGCTATTCTAATATAAAGCAGCATTCCATAGCAGAACAAAGAATGCGATTAGAGACGTCATCGTGGATGATCACGTCAGAAGCGCGGTATAATGCCAAATCCATCGCGAGCCTTCCCGCAACAGGCGAAAAACCTGAATACACCAGCACCTGACATGGCACCTGCCGGAGTCAGATATCCTTCGGCAAGCGCTGCACCCGGGCGCGAAGAAGCTGCTCTTCGAAATCCAGTTCCTGCTGCAATTCCCACTCGGTCTGATCATTGATCCCGCGTTCGACAAACAGGCGATGCAGGGTCTGACGCTGCGCCTTGAGCAGCAGAAACCGCGTTGCGAGTTCCAGACGTTCTCGCCTGCGGGAGAGCTGGCGGTTCATGAGTGAGGTCTGCGTCGTTTCATCGATCTGATACAGACGGTTCTCATAAATCTGTTCCAGCCTGTCGAGCACGTCGCGCTTCAGATCCTGCTCATGCGGCGTGCCTGACCCCGTTTCATGGGGGCGTGACTTTTCCTCTGCGAGAATGGCCAATGCCGTACGCAGCAGGCTCTGGCGCGCCATCATTTCCTCGGTGGCGTGGCGATCCATGCCGGATCTGGGCAGAAAGCGTACGAATAGCGGCATCAGAACGCCTGCGCCCACCAGAGACACCACAATCACCCCGGCTGCGATGGTGATCAGCAGATCCCGATAAGGGAAAGCCCCCATCTCGCTGCCCGCCGCAGGCAGGGAAAGGACCGCAGCCAGGGTGACAGCCCCGCGAGCTCCCGCGAAAGTCAGGAGCAGAGAGCTCAGAAAATCGGGCCAGACGAAGGGCGTAGCGCTCCATCGGGCCATCGCCCAGCGTCGCAGGATGGACAGCCAGATCCCCACAAAGCGCAGAAGCGTCATGATGAGATAGACCGCACCGACCAACCCCACGAGTTGCAGAAGGGATACCTCGCGTTCATGCGCCATCGTCATGCCGCCACGCAGCAAGGCGGGCAATTGCAGGCCAAGCAAAAGAAAGATCAGCGCATTGAAGATGTAATTGACCATTCCCCAGACCGTGGTCGCCTGAAGACGCGTGGCAGTGTTCGTCTCCTCGATCATCCCCATCATCTTGATGACCATACAGGCCGCCACAGAGGCCAGAATTCCCGAACAATGCACCCGTTCCGACACGATATAGGTCACAAAGGGCAGCAGGATCATGAGTGTGATCTGCAAGGGCGGATCATCAAAACCACGCCTGAGCAGGATACGGTTGAGCCGCGCCGCGCCATAGGCGATCGCCCCGCCAATCGCCATGCCACCAAACGCCACGAGCAGGAAATCATCGAAAGCCTGCCGGTAGGAAAACTCACCGGTGAGCGCGGCAGCCGTGGCGAAGCGAAAGCAGACCAGGCCCGAGGCATCATTGAACAGCGCCTCGCCAGACAGGACATGGATCATGCGTTCCGGCACACGCCGCCCGGCAAGCAGGCTTGAGACCGCTACCGTGTCGGTGGGCGAGAGCGCTGCCGCCAAAGCGAAGCAGCAAGGCAGATCCAGCGAAGGGATGAGCCAATGGATCGCGTATCCACAGAAGATCGTGCTGAAGACGACGAGCCCGAATGCGAGAAAGAAGATCGTCCCCCGCAACTCGTGGAACTCGCGTAGCGGCATGCGAAATGCATCGGCGAAAAGGAGCGGCGGCAGAAAGACCAGCATGAACAGATCGGGCCGGAGCCCGATGGTGACCCCGACGAGCGCTGCGAGAATGCCAAGGACGATCTGTATCAGCGGGAGGGGAATGCGCCCCTTGAGCAGTCGGGCCAGCAGGCTGCTGCCGGCGGCCATCAAGAGAAGAAAGAGAATGTTATCGGCGGGTATCATGGCGTTGGGACACCAGGCTCCTCAGACACGGCCCTGTGAAAACAGGTGACGTTCATCCGGCGCACAAGGCAGAAAATTGCGCTAGAAGGGGGCCATGACCTCCTTTCGCTTTCTGCACGCGGCCGATCTCCACCTGGATAGCCCACTCAGGGGGCTGACGCGGCATGACGATTTATCCATCGACCGTATTCGCTCTGCCTCACGCCGGGCGCTCGATCGTCTGGTGCAGACGGCCATCGATGAAAAGGTGGCCTTCGTGGTGATTGCGGGCGACCTCTATGACGGCAACTGGAAGACGATCAGCACAGGCCGCTATATGGCCTCGGCCCTGGGGCGCCTTTTGGCGCAGGGTATTCGTGTCTTCCTGCTTCAGGGCAATCACGATGCGGCCTCGGTCCTGACACGCGACCTTCCGCTCCCCGCAGGTATCGACCGTTTCCCGTCGCAGAAGCCGGGCAGTTTCCTGCTGGACGATCTGGGGGTCGCCCTGCACGGGCAGAGCTTCGCGAACCGTCACGTACCCCAGGACATGACATCGTCCTACCCGTCGCCGGTGCCGGACTATTTCAATATCGGCGTGCTGCACACCTCGCTCTCCGGGCATGGCCAGCACGAGACCTACGCCCCCTGCACCGTGGAAGGGCTCCGCGCCAGGAACTATGATTACTGGGCCCTTGGCCATGTCCATGAGCGCATGATCCTGCGTGACGGCACACCCATCGTCTATCCCGGCGTGCTTCAGGGGCGACATATCCATGAAACGGGGGAAAAAGGCGTCATTCTCGTATCCGTAAGGGACAGGGTAATCGACTCCATTACACCCGTACCCTGTGATGTCGTGCGCTGGCACCAGGCGCATCAGGACTGCAGCGGCCTTGAAACCGAGGCCGCGCTTCATGACCGGATCGCAGCGCTTTTTCGTCAGATCGCGCAGGAACAGGAAGGCCATCTCTGTGTGACGCGCCTGACGCTCGTGGGTGAGACCGTCCTTCATGATCGTTTTTCACGACAAGGGCCCTCGCTGCGTGAAGCGGTTCAGCATCTGGCAACGCTGAGCGGCGGCGATATCGAGCTCGAAAAACTCGTTGTCGCGACCACCCTACCGGGCAAGAGCGCGAAGGAAGCCCCCTCCCTGCCGGATGCAGGAAGCGAGAATTTCTCCTTGGGGCCACTGCTGCAGGAGGCGAGCCGGGACGAAGATTTTCTGGTATCGCTCGGGAGCGATCTCGATCTCTGCCTCAAGACGCTCAATCTGGGCGAAATCGCCCCGGACTCCCTCCTCGCACGCATAAACGACCGGGACTGGGGCGCGATTTTGCCCGAATTGACCGGGAGACTCGGCGCGAGGCTCGGCCCAGAACCGCCTGCGCAGTCTCAGATCCCGCCAGTTCCTGTTTCGACACCCCAACGCCGGAATACGTCTGCGCCGGGGGCTGAGGGAGAAGCGCCATGAGATTCGCCTCTCTCAACCTCATACGCTACGGCGGCTTTTCCGAGCGTTCTTATGTATTCGACTCCTCATCGCAGGATCTGCAGCTTTTCCACGGCGCGAATGAAGCCGGTAAATCGACCACGCTCTCGGCTGTTGGCGATCTGCTCTACGGCTTTCCGAACCTCAAGGCACAGGATTGGCGCTTCGATGCCGCTCAACTGCGCGTCGGTGCCTGTGTCGAACAGGACGGTGAGCAGTTGAGCATGATCCGCAAGCGTGGACGTAGCCAGACGCTTTTGGCTGAGGATGACGCGACCCCTCTTGATGAGAACCGCCTGCTGCGCTGGTTGGGCGGGGTGGATCGCGCCGCCTTCGAGCGCATGTGGAGTCTCGATCATCAGCGCCTGCGCCTGGGGGGCGAGTCCATGGCGCGGTTCGAAGGCGATCTGGGCCAGCAATTACTGGCTGCGGGGTTCGGGCTGGAAAATGTCCAGACCGTGCTTGATGCGCTTGAGGCAGAGGCTGGAGCGCTCTGGAAAAAGAACGGCCGCGGTACGCGGCTGAATGATCTGCGCAATCGTCTGGCCGATGCACGCTCCCGCCTGACAAAGGCCGAGAAAGAACGCGATGACTGGGCGCGCCTGACGGGTGAGGCGCGAGCACTGGAAGAGCAGAACGGCGCTGTCGAGGACGCTCTTGCAACCATGCTCGGCGAACGTGCCCGATTGGAGCGTCTCAGGCGTATTCGCAATGATCTTTTGCGGCTAGGCGGGCTCGATGAAACGCTTGCTTCACGCCCCGCTCTACGTTTCACCGTTGACGAACAGAATCGTTTTTCGGCCTTCCTGAGAAACTGGACTGAAGCTGGCCAGAAGGTGGCTGAAGCCGAGCGTTTCCACGAGGGATTGCTGGCCCTGCGCGCCGGATGTCAGCCCGATCTGGCGCTTCTTGCGCAGCAGGAGGCGATTCTCGCCTTCAGGGCCCGCTTTGACGCCCTAGCGAGCAGCCGGAACGAGCAGGATGACGTGGCCGCCCTCGATACGCTCCAGGCCCGCCTTCTGGCAGCGGGGCAGGAGGGCAACCCCCAAGACATTCTCGCCCGCCTTCCCGGCGAGACGCTTCTGGCGCGTCTGCTGCCGCTTGCCCAGGAACATGCCGCGCTGAGCCAGCGCGAAGCCGCGTGGCGCCGCGATGACGAAGCGGCGAGAGAAAGACTCGCCGTTGCAGAAGCCCGGATAGGGTCGAACGAGACGCTGCCCCTGCGGCCGCTCCAGGTTGCGCTGCAACAGGCCGAGGCACTGGGCGATCTGGATGCAAGCCTCATCGCTCTCGAGCGCAGAATCGCTGAGGCCGAGCGTCATGAAGCGCAAACCCTGCGTGATTTGCTTCCCTGGAAGGGTGATGCCGAGGCCCTCGGGACCATGGCTGTCCCCGATCAGGACTTCCTTTCGGAGCGTCGCGATACCTGGCGCGTGCGCGAAAAGGAACTGGCCGACACGGAAATCGAGCGACGCACCCTATCCGAGGAGGCGGAACGCCTCGCCCTGGACAAGGCGCAGCTCGAACAACGCGACGTCGTATCGCGAGCCGCACTCGATCAGGCGCGCATGGAACGCGATCGCCTCTTCGCACAGTGTTTCGCATCGTCCGAGATGCATCTTGCATCAGAAGAGGCTCGAGAAATCTTCCTTCAGGCGCAGCACCATGCCGATCATCTTTCAGACCGCAGGTACGAGGCGGCTGAAGACTCTGCCCGCCTGACGCAGATCGATCTGGCGCTTGAACGCAATGCCCTGCGTTGCACACAGACTCAGGCACGCCTCGCCGGGCTGGCCTCTGCCCATCAGGCGGCAATGCAGGAATTCGCGGTCGAGCAGACACGCCGCGGCCTTCCAGTGCTTTCCCCAGATCGCCTGCCGTCCTGGCTGACCCTGCGGCAACAGGCACTGGACGCCGCCTGTGCCCTCGCAGGCCTGCGTGACGAGCATGCAAGAATGCGCGCTCGTCGTGAAACGGCCATTGCCGCCCTTGGCGCGCTTACGCAGAATGGGACGCCAGCCCCGAAGGCATTCAGCCCGAATCTGGCCGAGACGCTGATCGAAGCGAGAGAGCGCCTGCGCGAGAGAGAACAGCAGGCCGAACGATTGGCCGAACGGGCCCAGGAGCTCGAACTGGCGCGGCGCAGTGTCGAGGCCGAGCATCGCAAGGGGGCGTCGATCGCCGCCACACGAGCGATCCTCCAGGAAAGCTGGAGCACGCTCCTGCCCGAAACGCCGATCTGGTCGCCCGAAGCCGTGCAAGACCTGCGTCAGAACCGGCGTGACGCCGCAGCCCTTCAGTCAGGGCGCGACACCCTGTTCACGCGGCGCGAGGCGCTTGCGACACTCGACAAGGAATTTCGGGACTTCACGGCCCTGCTGGGCAAGGCAGAGTCACTCGCCCCTCTGCCTTGCCCGCAGGCTCTGGCAGGTCTGGTCGACGCCCTCATCAGGGCGCGCAGTGATAAGGATCAGGCCGACCAGCAGGATGCGCGCCTGAAGGAAAGTGCCGCAGCGCAGGATCGGGCTCGGAACGCCCTCAATGACGCCACGGCGCTTTTTGCCCCCTATGCGGCCCGGCTGGGGTTCGACGAGATCGACAGCATGAGAGTCGCGCTTGAGGCAGAAATGGCCCATCAGCGCACGCTTGACGAAAGGAAAAGGCTCGAGCGCCAGATCCTCGAACAGGCTGATGGCCTCTCGCTCGATGCCCTCCAGGAACAGGCACGCGCCATGGAACCGGCTGCGCTCGATGCGCGCCTCGCCGCGCTCGATGCCGAACAAAAGACACTGGAACAGCAGCGCAACACGGCGCTGCAGCGTGGGGGAGAGATCCGCCAGTCCCTCCATGATATCGAAAAGGCGGAGGGCGCGCTCGAAGCGGCCTTCGACATCGAATCCTGCCGTGTCGAGATGGCCGAGGCAGCCGAGCATTGGGCCGAGGCGCGTATCCAGACGCTCCTCCTGAACCACGTGGCGCGCCGTCAGCGTCTCGAGAATACCAATCCCCTCCTGCAGGCAGCAGAAGCACTTTTCACATCTCTGACCTGCGGCCGGTATCAGAAGCTGGTGATCGCAGATGATGGCAAGGGGCCTGAACTCGCAGCGCTCACGGAAGCCGCCCTGTCCCAGGACGAGAAATTCATCCGCCCCGCTGCCATGAGCGAAGGAACGCGCGACCAGCTATTCCTCAGCCTGCGCCTGGCTGCGCTCGAACAGGCCCGTGCGCGGGGCGTGACCCTGCCGTTCCTCGCCGATGATCTGTTCATCACTTTCGACGAACAACGCGCCGAAGCGGGTTTTGCCACGCTCTCCCGAATTGCGTCGCGTCATCAGGTCCTTTTTTTCACCCATCACGCCCATCTTGCTGATCTTGCCGAGAAATTTGGTGCCGCGAGACACAGCGTATAAAGTTCGATTCATGAATTATCAGACGATCTTCATCACCGGTGCGGCCTCAGGTCTTGGCCGTGCTCTAGCTCTGGCGCTCTCGGGACCGGGGCGTCATCTCTATCTGGCCGATTGCAATGCCACAGGACTTGAGGCGACGCGCGCCGGATGCCACGAAAAGGGCGCGACGGCGCGCACCACATGTCTGGACGTGACCGATCAGGAGGCCATGACGCGCTGGTGTACCCAGGACGCCGACAGGGCGATCGATCTTCTGCTGGCTTGCGCCGGGGTAACGGGCGGGGTCGATGCCCTCGATAAGGAACAGGCCGCTTTTGAGAGCCCTGAGCAGATACGGCGCATGATGGCGGTCAATCTGGATGGCGCACTCAATGCCATCCTGCCGGTCATGGAACGCATGCGTAGCCAACCGCTTCAAAAGTCGGGACGGCTTTCACGCCACAGGGGGCAGATCTGCGCCATCGCCTCGGTGGCAGGGCTTGTTTCCTATCCTGGCACGCCCTCCTACTCAGCCTCCAAAGCCGCACTCGACCGGTTTCTGGTAGCGAGCGGCGCCTATAGCCGTCGGGCGGGAATCCATCTCTCGAGCGTATGTTGCAGCTTCGTCGCCACGCCCATGGTGGCTCAGAACCGTTTCCCGATGCCCGGCCTGATGAATGTCGAGGATGCGACCGCTCATATTTTGCGCGGCCTCGTGCGCCGCAAGAGACGGATCATCTGTCCGTCGTGGCTGGTGCTGGGCTCGCGCTTCATGGATGTGCTGCCCATACGTCTTGCAGAATTCTATTACACACGCCAGCCGACAGGCCGCCCCGGTTCCATGCCGGGTGTGGACACACCCGGCTGCAAGGATCAACCTGAGCAGGCTTCCCGCACCTGACCCTGTGCGGCCTCGTAGGGTCATATGCGCGCCAGGGGCGATGCGATTGTGACAAGATGACGAAAAGATAATCGCCGCGCTTTTCGGTGCGCAGTATTTCGACGAAATCTTTGCTATGAAGTCGAAATGAATTTCTGTCGTCTCTTCATCATGCGTCCCGTGGCGACGATTCTGCTCGCCCTCTCGCTGCTTGCGGCAGGGGCAATCTGCTACCCGCTCATGCCTGTCGCCAGCCTGCCCGATATCGGCTCCTCGACCATCAATGTCGAGATCGAACAGCCAGGCGCGAGCCCGGAGCAGATGGTCAGTTCCGTCACTACGCCGCTGGAGCGCTATCTCGGCCAGATTGCCGGGGTGAAGCAGATCGAATCAGACAGCGAAAACAGCTTTGCCTATATCCGCATCGACTTCGTGGAATCGCGGAATATCGATGGGGCCCTCCGCGACGTCCAGGCGGCGCTCCGGGCGGCGCGGGCCGACCTGCCCCAGGGAACACTCGACCGCGATCCCTATGCCTATAAGGAAGATCCCACCTCACAACCGGTCTATCTGCTGTCTTTGACCTCGGATGTGATGACGCTCCCCAAGCTGTTCGATCTGGCACAGGTCCGGGTCAAGCCGCTCCTGGCACAGATCAAAGGCGTGGGCCACGTCCAGGCCGTAGGGTCCTCGGACCCCGCCGTACGCGTGGATGTCAATCCGTACGCCCTCTACAAATGGGGTGTGGGCTTTGAAGACGTGCGCCAGGCGCTCGCCTCGGCCAATGCCAACACGCCCAAGGGGTTCATCGACTCCGGCGGCCAGCGCATGATGCTCGAGACAAATGACCAGGCCGAAAAGGCGGCGCAATACCGCGACCTGATCATTGGCTATCGCAACAATATCAATCCTATCAAACTGTCCTCTGTCGCCACGGTGAATGACAGCGTTCAGGATCTGTATCAGGCCGGGTATTTCAACAACAAGCCTGCGATCACCCTCATCGTGCGGGGCCAGCCCAAGGCCAATACGGTCAAGATCGTCGATGCCGTTAAGGAACGCATGGCCACGCTTCGGGCCGTCCTGCCCCCCGGTGTGGAGATGGATACAGCCATCGACCTTTCATCGAGCATACGCGCCTCGATGGACGACACGCAGCTCACTCTGGCTATCTCGATCATTCTGGTGATCGGCGTCATTCTGGTCTTCCTGCGCCGCCTGCGCTCGACCATCATCCCCGCCGTGACGGTGCCCATCGCGCTCGTGGGTACCATTGCCGTCATGAAATGGCAGCATTTCACCCTCGATATCATGTCGCTCATGGCACTCACCATTTCGGTCGGTTTCGTGGTGGACGATGCCATCGTGGTGCTCGAGAACATTGCCCGACACATGGAGTCGGGCATGGACCGCATGAGCGCCAGCCTGCGCGGCTCCTCCGAAATCGGCTTTACGGTGCTCTCCATCACCGCCTCGCTGATCGCCGTGTTCATCCCCCTCCTGTTCATCCCCGGGCAGGTCGGGGCGATCTTTTACGAATTTTCGATGACCATCGTGTCGGCGCTGCTCATTTCGCTCGTGCTCTCGCTCACCCTCACCCCCATGATGTGCGCCTACTGGCTGGATGTGGAACATGAGAAGCCGGAGGGTCATCGGCTGAGCGACCGGGTCATTCGCGTGATCGATTTCGTACTCGACGGGATCATCGCGCTCTACGGACGTACGCTGCGCGTCGCCCTGCGCCATCACGTCCTGACCTTTCTCACGCTGCCGCTCAGCTTCATCGTCCTGGTGGCCTCGATCGTACTCATGCCCAAGACAGGGGTGCCGGCACAGGATATCGCGCTCGTCGGCGGGTCGATCAGCGGTGACGACACCATGTCGTTCAGCGAAATCACCAGGCGCATCCACTATGTTGGTGCGGTGATGAAGGCCGATCCCGATGTGCTCTCGGTCACGAGCTGGAACAACAGCAGCAGTGACGGCCAGCTTTTTGCCCGTCTGAGCGACAAGCGCAGCAGAACACGCACCGATAACCAGATCGTGGACAGCATTCGCAAGAAGCTGGGCGACATGCCGGGGCTGCGTACCTCCTTCTTTTCGGCAGGCGACCCCAATGGCGGGGGTGGCCAGCATCGCAGTGGCGCCTTCCGCTATGTGCTGCGAGATCAGGATGTCGCCGAGCTCAAGCTCTGGGTGCCGCGTCTGGTAGCGCGTCTGCGCAAAGAGAAGATGATGACCTCGGTCACGACCAATATCGAAGGTCATGGTGCCTCGGTCCATGTCAAGCTTCGCCGCGATACCGAGGCACGCTATCTGGTTACCCCGCAGCTCGTCGGCAATGTGCTCTATGACGCCTATGGCCAGACCGTGGCGTCACGCATCCATACCGAGATCACGACCCATTCCGTGGTCATGGAAGTTGCCCGCGCCTATCGCGAATCACCGGAGGTCCTGCGCAACACCTGGATCTCCACCGCCTCGGGCACACCGGCTGGCGCCGTGCGGTCCAATCAGATTCGTGTACGGGCCGATAACAACGCCACCGCCTCTACCGCCACCCAGCTCAGTCAGGCCTCGCTCCGAAACGCTATTGCCAACCAGATCACGGGCAATAACTCAAACGGCTCGGCCGTGGCGTCCTCGGTCGAGACCATGATTCCGCTGATCAATGTAGCCGATCTGTCGATGGAGCCAACCCCGATGGAAATCGACCATCAGGATGGCATGACCTCCACCGCCATCAGCTTCGATCTCGTCGAGGGCAAGACCTATGAGGATGCCCGCAAGCTGATCGAGCAGACGCTGCAGGACATGGGCGCGCCGCCCGGTCTGGGAGGCGAGTTCTCCGGGCTGGCCGGTGAGACGAAGGATATGCTCATCAATGAGCTTCTTGCTTTCGTGGCGGCCCTGTTTGCCATGTATATCGTGCTGGGCGTGCTCTATGAGAGTCTGATCCATCCCTTCACCATTCTCTCCACACTGCCCTCGGCCGGGATCGGCGCCATTCTGGGCCTGTGGATCGGCGGAGAGTCCTTCAGTCTCATTGCCATGATCGGCATGATCCTGCTCACCGGCATCGTGAAGAAGAACGCGATTCTGATGATCGATTTCGCGCTCTATGCCGAGAAAGAGCTGGGCCATACACCGCGCGAAGCCATCTATGAGGCCTGCCTCACGCGCTTCCGGCCCATTCTCATGACCACCCTGGCTGCGGCGCTAGGGGCCGTACCACTCATGACCGGTCACGGTTATGGCTCAGAGATGCGTCGCCCGTTGGGTATCGCGATCGTGGGAGGGATGCTCATCAGCCAGCTGCTCACGCTCTATACGACCCCAATCGTCTATCTCTATATGGATGCCATTGGCCGCTTCGGCACGCGACTCTGGCACCGGGTCTTCCCCATGCGCCAGCCGGACCGTACCGGTACGCACCCCAACTCTCCCCCTTCGGGCTCCGCGCCCCTGACGACCCAATCTTAAGGCCGGTCATGACACGCGACTTCTTGAAACTGGCCGGTTTGCTCGGCACCTCCTTTCTTGCATTCGGCACTGCCGGAGCGAAGCCGCTCCATCTCTTCTCCTCCCCTGCCCTCTCACCCGACGGCCGGCTCGTGGCGACGCTCGATACGCTCGAACACCCCGAGTCAGACGAGACACCGGTTCCTTCTCTCGTCTTGCGCTCCCTGCCCGACGGCAAAGCCACGACAATCGCGCTACCCTGTAACGATTGCGTTCCCTCCAGCCCAAGCTGGAGTCCGGACGGGCAGCATCTGGCCTTCATCCTGCGACAGAAGAAAACGCAGAACCGCCAGATCGTGAGCGTGACGCCGGGTGGCCATGGGGTTACGACGCTGCTGAAATTCACGGGGTCCCTGCAGGACCTGCGTTATGGTCCCGACGGGACCCTGGCCGTGCTGGCCATTGCCGATGCGCGACGCGATCCCGGCGCCTTGCAGGCAGGCGCTCCTGAAACAGGTGAGATCGACGCGAAAGAGGACGAGCAGCGTATTGCCACGGTAGAGAAGGATGGCCTGCACTGGCAGTCGCCCGATGATCTCTATGTCTATGAATATGACTGGCAGAAGGCCCCCGAGCCCGCTTTCATCGGTACGGCAGCGAAGGGCAACGGCGATGCCAATTGGTGGCAGGCTCATCTGTCACGCTTTGCCCATGGTCAGGAAACGGTGCTCTATACCCACCCGCTTTCCCAGCAGATCGGGCTTCCCCTGGTCGCACCGGATGGCAGGAGCGTGAGCTTCGTGAGCGGACTGATGAGCGATTTCGGCTTTTTTGGCGGCGACCCGATGCAGCTTGACCTGACCCGCCCGAAAGCCGCCCCGGTCGCCCTTACCCGCAACGTCCATAGCACAGTCACCGGGCTGAGCTGGTGTGGCGGACGTCTGATCGCTTCGGCCATCGCGAGCCCGAAAACCCTGTTTCAGGCCCTCGATGACAAATCTCCCCTGATGGTCCTCGATGATGATCTGCTTTCCGATGGCGGGGGCGAGCCCCGACTGGTCTGCGCGGGCACGCAGAGCGTCGTCGTCCGACAGAATTTCACGAAGGCTCCCGAACTCTGGGCAGGGCCAATCGGGTCCTGGCGGGCCGTAACCCATGACAATGAGGGTCAGACCGCGCCCTTCACTGCCACCAGCATCAGCTGGACCAGCGATGGCTACACGGTACAGGGCTGGCATCTCGCCCCGAAAGAGCGTCCTGCCCCCCAGACACATCACGGCAAGGTACCGATGATCACCATGATCCATGGTGGGCCTTCCTCAGCCGTCACGCCGCGCTTCCTTCGGGCGACCGGGGATTCGGCCGTGCTGCTCAAGGCGGGATATGATGTGTTCATGCCCAATCCGCGCGGCAGCTATGGCCAGGGCGAGGCCTTCACGATGGCAAACCGCCGCGATTTCGGCCATGGCGATCTGCGCGATATCCATCGTGGTATCGATGCGCTCGAAAAACAGGCCCCCATCGATGAGCACCGCCTCGGCGTGACCGGCTATTCCTATGGCGGCTACATGACCATGTGGATCGTGACGCAGACCAACCGTTTCAAGGCCGCCGCCGCAGGGGGCGGTATTGCCAACTGGCAATCCTATTACGGACAGAACGGCATCGATGCCTGGATGCCTCCCTTCTTCGGCGCCACCGTCTATGACGATCCCGCTATCTATGCGCATTCCTCGCCGATGACATTCATCAAGCAGGTCAGAACGCCGACCTTCATCTATGTCGGGGCGAATGACGTGGAATGCCCGCCTGCACAAAGTCTTGAATTCTATCATGCCTTGCGCGCGCTCGGGATTCCGACCAGCCTCGTGATCTATCCCGGTGAAGGCCACGGAATGAGGGGGCGGGATCACGCAATCGATGCCCAGAAGCGCATGATTGCCTGGTTCGACCGCTATCTGAGCGGCTCGGGCCCCAGGCCCGGCCCGACAAACTGAAGCCGGTCTGGAACGTTTGACTGACGGAGCGTTGGAGTTGAGATGCAGAACAGATACCGGGCCAGCTCGTCAGGCATGATGACCCCGATCGGGAGGGCCCTGCAGGGTGCTCTCCTGAGCTGTCTTGTCTCGGCCACAGCGCTGTCAGGCTGCGCTCAGGCCCAAAATCTCAATGTACCGCCGCTCCCATCATCCATAAGCGGGGGTCCGACCACCTCTGGCGCGGTCTCTTCCGTACCCGATCATGCCGCGACGCCGCCCATCGTCATCCCGCCTCTGCCAGTGTTGACCGAGGCTCAGGCCCGGGTAGAGGCGAGCCGCCTCACTCTTCTCATGAAGAAATCGGTTTCCCGTTTCACCACCTACACGCCGGAGCAGCGTCAACGCTTCATCCGGCTGGCGCGCGCGGCCATCGCCAGTTCCAACACGCCTATCGACAGGCCGCAGCTTTTGATGGTGGTTGATCGCAACCCCAAGGTGCAGCGCCTGTGCTATGTTCTCGCCATGCCCGGCGCAGCCGAATGGGAAACGCTCGGCGGTACCCCGGTTTCCACCGGGAAGGCGGGACGCAAATTCTATTACATCACCCCCACCGGCGTGTTCATCAATTCGCCTGACCGTCTGGGCTATCGCGCGCTCGGGACCAAGAACGAGAATGGTATTCGCGGCATCGGCGCCAAAGGGATGCGCGTCTGGGATATGGGTTGGCATACGGCAGTCAAGGGTTGGCGCCCTGATCACGAAACAGGGGATATCCGCCTCGAGATTCACGCCACTGACCCGGATTTTCTTGAGCAGCGTCTTGGCCATCCGGCCTCGGAAGGCTGTATTCGCATTCCCGCCACCATGAATGTGTTCATGGACAAGAACGGCCTGCTCGACGCGCAGTACGAACAGGCCGCGAGCTATGACGGGCGCTTCCGTGCCTTGTTGCCCAAGGATCGCACCCCCACCCCGATTGCGGGTGATGCGCTGGTGGTGGTCGATTCAGCGGAGACGGTCCAGGCGATCTCTTCGGCCAGCGTGGGTCATCAACCGCTCCTCAACCATCACGAGGGGTAAGCGCTTCCGATGCATTCAGGCATCGGAAATTGCCTGGCGCGGCGAGGGGTGCTGACCCCTAGTCGGCGCCAGACCCTTTCCCTCGCTGATCGCCTTGTCGAGCGCGGCCGCCACCAGACGCACAGCGAGGGGCAGAGATCGTGCCTGATCCACGCAGAATGAAAGACTGAACGGCCGCAGCTTGGTATGGGCCAGGCCGATAAAGGCCAGCGCGCCTGACTCCACCTCCTCGATCACATCCACATAACTCATGACGCTGATCCCGACCCCATGGCGAACCAGGGACTTCAGGGTTTCGATATCATCCGACTCACATACCGGCGTAATCCTTACCCTTGTTTCCGCCGCAAGCCAGTCCAGCTTCTCGGCCAGGGCGAGCGGGAAGGCAGGCATGATGAGAGGCCATGTGGCACAATCACTGAAGCGGGCATGCGCCTTTCGCGTCAGGGGGTGACCGGGCACGGTGACAATCCCAAGCGGAAAATCCATACGCCCGCGCAGCGTCAGACGGCTGGACGCCACTGCATCGAACATGAGGGCAAGGTCACCGCGTCCCTCGATCAGCGCCGGACCGATCTCGTGGTTGCCCAGAACCTTCACCGACAGGGTAATCCCGGGATGAGAGCGGCGTATTCCGGCCAGAATGCGCGGCACAAAACCGCGCGCCAGTGCCTCGGGAATGAGGAGCGTAACATGACCGCGCTTCATTCCCTTGAGGTCATCCAGACGCCCCCGATAGGCTTCCAGATCGCGGTGCCATTGTGTTGACTGCGCCAGAAGCAGTTCACCCGCCGCCGTCATCCGCAGTCCTGTCGGCAAACGCTCGAACAATGCGACACCGAGCCTTTCCTCACCGAGCAGGATCTGCCTGTCAATGGACGAGGCCGATATACCCAGCGTTTCGGCGGCGCGCCGGATCGACCCGTGACGCGCCACAGCAGAGAAATAGGTCAGAAAGCGTGAGAAGACAGGCATGGCGGCGTCCTCGCACCCTTAGGATGCTCTGTTTTTTCGAACGGAAAAGAGCGTTTTTCGATATATCGCCGAACGCTTGGGGCATGGAAGACTCTCTTCTGTCATTCCCCTCTTTGCAGGAAGCGCCATGTCAGAAACTCTCGACCGCCCGGTCCAGCTTCCACGCCAGTGCAGCTTCGACGCTGCCGACTGGGCCATTCTCTCGACTTTCTGGTATCCCATCGCCCTCAGCCGCGATGTCGGCGCAGCCCCTGTCGCGGCCAAATTGCTCGACGAGACGCTCGTAATCTATCGCGCTGAAGATGCGCTGGTCGTGGCACAGGATATCTGCCCTCATCGCGGCGTGCCGCTCAGTCTCGGCTCGGGCAATGGCGAGAGTATCGCCTGCGCCTATCATGGCTTTCGCTTCGGCGCGTCAGGCCGCTGCGTGAAAGTCCCCGCGCATCCCGCCTCCGCCATTCCAGGCAAGCTACACCTGAAAACCTTTCCCGCGAGAGAGCGCTATGGGCTGATCTGGACTTGTCTTGCAGGCGAAACGCCCCATGACGTGCCGGAAATGCCGCACTGGGACGAGCCAGCCTATCAGCAGATCACCTGCCCCTCCATTGACATTGCCGGTTTTGCGGGACGGCAGGTCGAGGGGTTTCTGGATGTCGCTCATTTTGCCTTCGTGCATACGGATACCTTTGCCGACCCCGAAAATCCGGTCGTGCCTCCCTATATGCCCCGTCGAACAGCAGAAGGCTTCGAAGTCGAATATCGGAGCACGGTCGGCAATTACCCGATCGGGGTCGAAGGCCGCGCACCGGCCGGGTTCGAATGGCTGCGTCATTTCCGTACCTCGCTCCCCTTCACCGCGACGCTGGAAATCCACTTCCCGGATGCAGGGCGCCTCGTGATCATGAACGCGGCCTCGCCCGTCTCGGCACGCAAGACCCGCATGTTCGCGCCCATATGCCGCAATTTCGATAAGGATATCCCGGTCGAAGCGGTTTACGAGTTCAATCGCCGCGTGTTCGAGGAGGATCGGGTGCTCGTCGAAGCCCAGAAGCCCGAATGCCTGCCGCTGGACCCGACTCTCGAAGCCCATGTCATGGCCGATCGCAGTTCGATCGCCTATCGCAAGGGGTTGCGCGATCTGGGATTAAGCCGTTTTTTCACCGCCTGAGAGGCGTCCCGCAGAAGCGCTGCGCTAGCAGCAGTCCTGCCTGAAGTCATGTGCTGTCAGTGCATGGCTCCTGCGGCGAGAAACCATATCCCCGCGCCGGTCATCGTCTTGCGTCCAGACCACTTCTCTTCTCCACTGGCATAAGGAAAGAGGGAGACACCCGGATCATGGTGATGACCAGAACAGAGCACGATCTGCTTGGCACACGCGAAGTCCCGTCCGATGCCTATTACGGTATTCATACCCTGCGCGCCGTCGAGAATTTCCCCATCACGGGGCGCCGCATCGACGCCTATCCCGAACTGATCAATGCGCTGGCCGCAATCAAGCAGGCCGCAGCGCTCAGCAACCGCGATCTCGGTCTGCTCGATGCCCCCCGCGCCCGCGCCATCATCGCCGCCTGCGAGGATATCCGCTCGGGTAAGCTGCATGATCAGTTTGTGGTCGATGTCATTCAGGGCGGCGCCGGCACCTCGACCAACATGAATGCCAATGAGGTCATCGCCAATCGTGCCCTCGAACACCTGGGACGTGCGCGCGGCGAATACAGCGCGCTCCATCCCATCGATCACGTCAATATGGGCCAGAGCACCAACGACGTTTACCCCACCGCCCTGCGTATTGCCGCCATCCATGGCGTGAATCATCTGAGCGACGCCATGACGGTGCTGCGCAAGGCGTTCATGGCCAAGGCGCGCGAATTTCATGACATTCTGAAGATGGGCCGGACCCAGCTACAGGATGCCGTGCCCATGACGCTGGGTCAGGAATTTCATACCTATGCCGTGATGCTCGATGAAGACCAGAAGCGCCTCAGGGAGGCGATCCTGCTGATCAGCGAGATCAATCTGGGCGGCACCGCCATCGGCACGGGAATTGCCGGGCACCCCGGTTTTCCGAAGATCGTGTGCGGCCATCTGAACATGATTACGAATCTACATCTCCTGACCGCCACGGACCTGATCGAGGCGACGCAGGATTGCGGGTCTTTCGTCCAGATGTCCGGCGTTCTCAAGCGTTTTGCCGTCAAACTTTCAAAGATCTGCAACGACCTGCGTCTGCTTTCCTCCGGCCCGCGCGCCGGGCTGAACGAGATCAATCTGCCGCCCATGCAATCGGGATCCTCCATCATGCCGGGCAAGATCAATCCGGTCATTCCCGAGGTGGTGAACCAGGTCGCGTTCGAGGTGATCGGCAATGACCTGACCGTGACCATGGCCGCCGAGGCGGGGCAACTCCAGCTCAATGCCTTCGAGCCCATCATCGCGCACAGCCTGTTCAAGAGCCTCACCCATCTTCACGCCGCCTGCCTGACGCTCGAATCGCGCTGCATCCGCGGCATCACCGCCAATACTGCCCAGCTCGAGGCCATGGTCACCCATTCCATCGGTCTGGTGACGGTGCTCAACCCCTATATCGGCTACGAAACCGCCACTGCCATTGCCCTCGAAGCCCATCGCACCGGCCGTGGCGTGATCGAAATCGTACGCGAACGCCATCTGGTGCCAGAGGAGACGCTCGCCCGTATTCTCTCGCCTGAAGGGCTGTGCCGCCCCAATAGTTTCTGAACCCGGATCGCCGGTTGCCCGGAGCGCTGCTGCGGACCCAAGCAAAAGGGCAGTCGCCCTGTGCTTAGGTCTGGGAAATGTAGCAGGGGCGCTGCACTATGCCGAGAAGCACGGCGATACATCGCAGTGGCGCCAGTGATTAAGGGATGTGCGCGATCGGGTCCCGCCACCGCAGAGGCAGTTTACCGTCGCAAACCCACTCCCAGGGGATGAAAGGGGTGCGCCCCTTTCCGGGGAGCGGGGCAGCGCCCCGCAGAAGCTTCGCACAATTGGGAATAGTCTCTTTCGCGCTCCGACCCAGGGTCAATCCGCAGCTTCGTCAGGCTTCTCGCTCCCCGCTGCCTGAACACCGGGGATGCGCATGAGCGCCGAGATGACCTCTTCGGCGGGCTTGATACCGTGCACGTGCAGACGAAGCAGCAGAACTGAATCTTCCTCCTTGCGCTCCTGCCAGACGTGACCGAGCGTAAAACCCAGTCGGGTCAGAGTCTGGTAGACCGTGTCCACGAAATCGACATCCGAATCCCCGCGGATGATCACCTTGAACCCATGGCGCGGTGCGCGCGGCAGGCGCAGCAGCCAGGCAGGGGTGAGAAACATGATGATCAGATAGCCAAGCGTTGTCAGCACGGCGATACCGGCCATGCCTGCGCCACAGGCCATGCCGATGGCCGCGGTCAGCCAGACCGAGGCCGCTGTCGTCAGGCCACGCACCGTATCGCGCCGCATGAAGATGACGCCACCGCCGATGAATCCGAGCCCGGAGACGATCTGGGCGGCAACACGCGAAGGGTCCACCACCACCCGATCAGGAAGCAGCACGTCTTCGAACCCGTATTTGGAAATCAGCATGAACAGGGCGGCAGAAACCCCGACGAGGGTATAGGTGCGAAATCCTGCGGCCTTCTGACGATATTCGCGCTCCAGCCCGATCAGGGCAGAGAGAAGGAAGGCAAGACCGAGTTCCTTGATCTGGAGCATGCCCTCACCGGGAATGGGAGTGAACAGACCCGAAAGATGCATGACGAAACCTCCTGGCAGCGCGGCGCCTTTTCGGCGCTCTCGCTGTTATCGCCGATCCGGTGCTTCGTGCCACCCCTCGATATCTTGATCGAATCGGGGGAGGTCATGATAGAGGAGCGCTGTGACCATGACCGATACCCCCAACCGACCTGCGGCCGATGATGGCCTGACGGCGCTTCTGCGGCGCACCCCTCCGGCCAATCCCGAGGCCGAGCGCGCGCTTCTGGGCGCGCTGCTGACCAATAACAAGGCTTATGAGCGCGTCTCCGATTTTCTGGTGGCAGCACATTTTGCCGATCCGCTCCACGGACGCATTTTCGAGGCCATTGCGCGGCGCATTGATCGCGGCATGCTTGCAGACCCCATCACCATGCGTGCCGAATTCGAGCATTCAGGATTGCTCGATGAAGTTGGAGGCCCGCAATATCTGGGCCAGTTGCTGATGGCAATGGTGGGTATCGTCAATGCAGGCGATTACGGTCGCGCCATTCACGATGCCTGGATACGCCGCCAGCTGATCGATATCGGCGAGACGGTGGTCAATAACGCCTATGGTGCACGCGCCGACCTCGAAGGGGGCGATCAGATTGCCGCAGCGGAAGAAACACTGTTCAAGCTCGCCACGGATAAGGGCCAGGATGGTGGATTTGTAAGCTTCGAGCGCGCCCTTACAGGGGCACTGCAAGTGGCCGAACAGGCGTTCCAGCGTACGGGCGATGTAAGCGGCCTGACCTCGGGTCTGCGCGATTTCGACAAGAAGACAGGTGGGCTGCATCCCTCTGACCTTCTGATTCTGGCGGGACGTCCCGCCATGGGTAAAACGGCGCTGGCGACGAAAATCGCCTTCTCGGCGGCACAGGCGCTGCTGCGTGAGGCCGAAGACAAGAACATCAAGCCGCGTGGTGCCGTGGCCATCTTCTCGCTCGAAATGTCGGCCGAGCAGCTGGCAACGCGTATCCTGTCCGAGCAATCGGAGGTTTCGGGCGAAAAGATCCGCCGTGGCGATATCGGCCAACGCGAATTCGATCGCTTCGTGCGTGTCTCGCGAGAGTTGTCAGAGTTGCCGCTGCACATCGACGATACACCGGCCATTTCCCTCTCCGCCATGCGAACGCGCTGCCGCCGCCTTGCCCGCACGAAGGGGCTGAGCCTTGTGGTAGTCGATTACCTTCAGCTGATGCGGCCCGCCATCGGGACAAAACCCGAAAGCCGCGTGCTGGAAATCTCGATGATCACCCAGGGATTGAAGGCGATCGCCAAGGAACTGTCGGTGCCGGTCATCGCGCTGTCCCAGCTCTCGCGTCAGGTCGAATCGCGTGAAGACAAGCGGCCAATGCTCTCGGATCTCCGTGAGTCCGGCTCGATCGAGCAGGACGCCGATGCCGTGATGTTTGTGTATCGCGATGAGTATTACCTGCAACAGCGCATGCCCAAGGACAGCGCCTATGAGAGCATGGACAAGTATCAGGTCGCCATGGAGGAATGGCAGCGCAAGATGGCGCTCGTTCATAACAAGGCGGAACTGATTCTGGAAAAGCAGCGCCATGGGCCAACCGGCACGATCTCGCTCTTCTTCGAGGGCGAATTCACGCGGTTCGGCGACCTGGATACCGTCCACGAAATCTGAGCCAGCCACGTCCGCCTACGGCGCCGAGGGGCATCCGAACGCCCCCGGGCAGCACAGCATCAGTCTGGGCGGCACAGGTCCAACGGAGCGGGTCTCAGACGGCGGAGAGTGCGCGCAGCCGTTCCAGCAAAGCGACGAGGGGATGGTCCAGCGATTGCCCCCGAAAGCGCTTGACCTGACTGCGGCAGGAATAGCCACTGGCCAGAACACGCGTGCCGCTCAGACCATCGAGATGCGGCCCCCAGGATTGTTCGAATATCACGCGTGACGTTTCAACGTTGCGCGCTTCATGCCCGAAAGTGCCGGACATTCCGCAGCACCCGGTTTTCTCGAGTGTCAGAGTGAGTCCAAGCCGCGCGAAAAGCGCCTGCCAGTCCGAACCCGAACCGGCCAGGGCTGTCTTTTCAGTGCAATGACCAATGAACACATGCGCCTGGCCCGTTTCCTTGCTTTCGTGCGGCTTGAGGGCACGCAACAGGAATTCCTGTGGGAGCAGAATATCAGGCGTTGCGGAAAGTCCCGGCAGCTTGCGATATTCCTGACGGTAGACGAGGGTCATCGCCGGATCGAGTCCGACAATCGGTACACCAGCCGAGGCGAGAACGCGCAGCACCGATATATTGCGGCGCGCCTGACGGGCGAAAAGCCCGAGGAAGCCGTGCACATGCAGCGGCTTTCCACAAGCCAGGCTCTCAGCCAGGAAAACGCGATAGCCGCAGCGCGCAGCGAGTTCGACGAATGCAGCCGCCAGACCGGTTTCGAAATGCCGGGTGAAGAGATCCGGCATGAGGATGACGGAACGCGCGCGCTCTGCCTGGGTCAGCGCCAGAATCCGTTCGGGAGTTGCGGGCTGGACCTCCCATTCATCGCAGACTCCTTGCAGCGTGCCACGCGACAGACGCGGCATATCCACCAGCCCGAACCCCCGCTGCAAAAGCCCCCGCACCGGCGGCAACGCCGTACCGAGGTTGTAGAGCGGCGCCAAGCGCGCCATGAGCGGCAAGGCGTATTCAATCATCCCGACCAGATAATCACGCAGGGGCCGCGCATAACGCTGATGATACAGTCTCAGAAAGCGTGACCGGAAATCGGGTACATCGACCTTAACCGGGCATTGGCTCGTGCAGGATTTACAGGCGAGACAACTGGCAAGCGCGTCATAGAGCTGATGCGAAAAATCGAGCGGGGCGCGGCTGCGACGGTGAAATACTGCACGGATCCGGGCAACCAGCGATGAAGGCGCATTTTCGAGCGTCGCCACGTCGATCCCGGCCCCTGCCTGCAGGCGCAGCCATTCGCGCATGAGGGACGCACGGCCCTTGGGAGAGAAACGTCGGTCGCGTGTCGCCTTCCAGGACGGACACATCGGGTCGTCCTGATCGTAATTGAAACAGGCCCCGTTACCGTTGCAATGCATGGCGGCGCCGAAGCCCTCCCAGACCGGATCTTGTATCTGCCGATCCTGCGCGCCACGGAGGGGCACCCCATCCACGCGCAGGAGGGGCTCCCGACATCTTGCTGGCGCAGCGATCTTGCCGGGATTGAGCTGGTTATGAGGGTCGAACACGCCCTTGATCTCTTCGAGACAGGGATAGAGCGGACCAAAGACATCGGGCACATATTCCGAACGCACGCCCTTGCCATGCTCTCCCCAGAGAAGGCCGCCGTAACGACGTGTCAGACGATGAACCTCATCGCTCAGCGGACGGATGAGCGCGGCGTCACGCGGGTTGCGCATGTCGAGCAGGGGACGCACATGCAGCACCCCGGCATCGACATGACCAAACATGCCGTAATCGAGCCCATGACTGTCCAGCAGGGTGCGGAACTCAGCGATGAAATCGGCCAGCTTCTCGGGCGGGACCGCCGTGTCTTCGACGAAAGGCTGCGGACGGGCTTCACCCTGGACATTACCCAGCAAACCCACGGCCCGCTTGCGCATGGCATAGACCTGCGAAACGGATGTGCGCCCCTCGGCCAGGGTGTGACCGCGCCTTTGGACGGTTCTGTCCTGCCTCAGATGTTCAAGGAAAGCATCGACCGTTTCGCGAAGTGCCGCCGCGTCATGCCCGGCAAACTCGACGAGGTTCAGCCCCTGTGCAGGGCCTGCGGCATCTTCGGGAAAATAGCTCTCGACCGAATTCCAGACAAAATCCTGCATGGCAAGACCGAGAACCTTCGAATCGATGGTTTCGATCGACAGGGGTTTGAGCCCGATCAGCGCGCGCGCGTCACGCAGCGCCTCCATGAAACTCCCATACCGGATATTCACCAGAATGCTGTGGGGCGGGATCGCCAGCAGATTCAGTTTTGCCTCGGCCAGAAATCCCAGCGTTCCTTCAGACCCGCAAATCAGGCTCGTCAGATCGAAACGTCCCTCTGCGTCGCGCAGGTGACGCAGATCATATCCAGTCAGGCAGCGATTAAGTTTGGGGAAGATCCGCTCGATGGTCTCCTTCTCACGCTCATGAATCGCAGCCACGCAATCATGGATGCGGGCGACATGGCTTTTACCGCGCCTGAGCGCGTTCAGTTCCGCGTCATCGCGTTTCACACTGTCCAGAACCTCTCCGCCCATCAGGACCGTGGAGAGCCCCAGAACGTGATCGCGCGTCTTGCCGTAGGTGCAGCTTCCCTGCCCGCTTGCATCGGTGCTGATCATGCCGCCAATGGTCGCACGATTGGACGTCGAGAGTTCAGGGGCGAAAAAGAGCCCATGCGCGGCCACAGCGGCATTGAGCTGGTCTTTCACCACACCAGGCTCGACGCGCACCCACCTCTCCTCGACATTGATCTCAAGGATACGGTTCATGTGGCGCGATAGATCGACCACGATCCCATCGGTCAGGGACTGGCCATTGGTGCCGGTCCCGCCGCCGCGCGGGGCGAACACTACGCCGCGCCAGGCATCCTGTCCGGCCAGACGGGTGAGTACCTCCAGATCCTGACGATGCCGGGGGCAGATGACGGCCTCAGGATGGCGCTGATAGATCGAATTATCGGTGGCATGCACCAGGCGCGTGTCATGACCCGTGCCAATCTCGCCCGCGAACCCGGCATCGTGCAGCGCCTCGAGAAAGGCGGCATGGGTGCCGGAATTGCCAGGGGTCTTGTCGAGAACAGCGATCATGTTCATGGCCGGTCATCCATCACGATGGGTGCGGACCGGTATGGAAGCTCGGACACCGCGCGCAGGGCACTGGATTACCCCGAACGATGGGGAAACGATAGAGAGCAGAACCGGGATGACGTTACCCGGCTGACGGGGCAGCGTAAGCCTGTCGGTCCATGCGCTCAGGAGCGCGTCAGGACGATCAGCGCGCGCCGCTCCTGGGCAATGCCCGTGCGCAGATGTCCATGAGCGCACAGTGCCTCGCCCTCATGCTCGAGATACATGGCCTGATTGATGATGGGGGGCGTGGCCGTGGCAGTCTGGCGCAGCGTCCGATGGACCTTGCGCGCCAGCGTCTTGCAATATTCCAGAGTGTCGCTCGTCACGGCCATGGGAACAGCCTCACTCCGTACAGGCAGTGAGCGCGGCCCCCCTATCGTTTCAGCCTCGGCAATGCCGGGCAGGCCGAGGGCGCAGGTCAGGCAAAGCAGCGTGATGGCGGTTTGGGTCATGAAACCCGCACTATGCCAGTCTGTATTGCGGTCTGATGGGCCCGACATGAAGACTTGGTTATGTGGTTAGTTTTCCTGACCGATGCGTCAATTCAGCGTCGTGTCGTCAACGGGCAGGCTGAGAACCACCCTCAGCCCACGTTGCAGCGGCTCGAGGGCCAGAGTTCCACGATGCAGTTGCGCCACGGCCTGGACGAGCGACAGCCCGAGTCCCGCACCAGGGGTGTTGCGTGCCTGATCAGCCCGGAAAAACCGCTCGGAAGCGCGCAGAAGATCCTCGGCCGACATGCCTGGGCCCTCATCGGTCACGCTGATCCGCACCAGCGCGCCCGAGGTGCTGGCGCGCAGGGTCACGGTCGTTTCCGCAGGTGAGAACTTGATGGCGTTATCGATCATATTGGCCACGGCCTGCTGGATCAGACGCGCATCACCATGGAAAAACAGGCGCGGCGGCAGATCGAGCGCGATCTGCAACCCGGCATCTTCCGCCGTGGCTTCATAGAGCTCAGCGATATCGTGCAGCGGCCTGATCAGATCGGTCGTCTCAAAAGCTGCGCGGCGCGCCCCGGCCTCGATCTGGGCAATACGCATCAGGGCGTCGAACACCGCCGTGACGTGATCCAGGTCTGCTACGGCACGATAGATCGCATCATGCATCTCCTCGGTGGAGCGCGCATGGAGGGCTGCATCCTCAAGGCGATTGCGGGCTCTGGTGATGGGCGTACGCAGATCATGGGCGATGGAATTCGAGACCTGCTTCACTCCCTCCATCAGCTTGGAAATTCTGTCGAGCATGCGATTGATCGAATGGGAGACGAGATCGACGTCATTGCCGACGAGGGGCATACGCTGGCGCATATCGCCATTCGCAAGAGCCGTGGTGGTACGCGCGATAGAACTGAGAATACGGCTGAAGATACCCCGCACCACCCAGGCGCCGCCTATCGCCAGCGCCGTTACCATCAGCCAGGACCAGAGGAAGGTCTCTGTCAGCACGCGGCGCAATATATCGCGCCCTCTGATATCGCGCCCGACCAGCAATTGCAGCCCATCCGGCAGCACATAGGCGTGCATGGCCGCCGAGATCGTGTTACCGGCGCGGCTGATCTTGAGCGTATAGAAGCGATCTGCTCTCTGCACGGCCTCAGGCCAGGCAGGCATGTTCCCGGCAAGACGCTGGCCGCCCGGCGTGATCAGGAGATAGAGATCCTGATCTTCGACATCCTGGTCCAGACGATCCTGGATTGCGCGTTGCAGGCTGGAGAGTCCCCCCTGCATCCAGCGCTCGGCGAGACCGTGAGCATCGGCGTCGACGGCCTGTCCGACCTCGCGCTCCAGTGCGCCTATAGTGTGCCACCACAGAAATGTCAGGAACAGCGTGGCCGAAAGGGCAAAGACCAGCCCATAGGCCAGAGAGAAACCAAGCCCCGCCGAACGAAATCGCCAGGCGCGCTTCCACCAGACGCGAAGCAGGGGAAAGCGCGACAGGCTGAACCTCATGAAGTTATCTCATCCTGCTCAATTGGCGCGCAGGATGTAGCCTGCATTGCGGATCGTATGGATCAGCGCAGTTTCAAAGGGCTTGTCAACCTTCTGACGCAGACGCGAGACATGCACGTCAATCACGTTGGTCTGCGGGTCGAAGTGATAGTCCCAAACGCGCTCCAGCAGCATGGTGCGGGTGACAACCTGACCGGCATGACGCATCAGAAATTCGAGCAGGCGGAATTCGCGCGGCTGCAGATCAATCTTCTCCTCACCGCGCTTTACCGTACGCGAGAGAAGATCCATTTCCAGATCTGCCACGGTCAGCTTCGTCTGGGGAGCCTGCTCGGCGCTGCCACGGCGGGCCAGAGCCTCGACACGGGCCAGAAGCTCCGAAAAGGCGAAAGGCTTGGTCATGTAATCGTCGCCGCCAGCCTTCAACCCGGCCACACGCTCATCCACATCGGCCAGCGCCGAGAGCAGCAGAACGGGGGTCGCGTTGTTTTGCGCACGCAACGTCTCGAGAATGCGCAGACCGTCAATGCCGCCCGGCAGCATGCGATCGAGAATAACGATATCGAAGTTCTCGCTCACGGCGAGGAACAGACCGTCCTTCCCGTTATCGGCTTCCTCGACAAGGTGCCCGGTTTCCTTCAGGCCCTTCACGATGAAGCTCCTGACGGTTGGATCATCCTCGACAAGCAGAATACGCATGGTCAGTCCTTGGCTCAGAGAAGCGGCAGGTCCGCCCCTCACTTTACGGTGACTGCATTATCTTTCAGTTACGCGCGAGAAGAAAGGGTTCTGTGATCAGAGATCCGCATCTGCCGGGCGTTTCCCGATTGGAAGCGTGACAGTGACGGTCTTGCCTTTACGGATTACCGTGAATGTCACGGCGCTACCGGGTTTTCCGGCGGCGACCGTACGCAGCAACGCGCGACCGTTCTCAACTGGAACGTTATTGATGGCGGTAATCTTGTCACCTTTCATCAATCCGCCCTTCTGGGCAGGACCGTTGCGATCCACGTCGACCAACACGACCGAACCATCCCCGTCATCCAGGGTCACGCCCAGCCAACCATGATCGACATGGCCGGTGCGCCGTATCTCCTCGACGATCGGCGCCACGATTTCCGACGGGATGCCGAAACCTATCCCGACCGACCCGCCGGCGGGCGACACCATGGCGGCGTTCACGGCCACGACCTGACCCCGCATATTGAAGGCGGGGCCACCCGAATTGCCCGGATTGATCGGTGCGTCGAGTTGCAGGAAGTCGTCGAGCGATCCGGCCCCGAGATCGCGGCCCCGGGCTGAAACGATCCCCGCGCTCACGGAGGAACCGAAACCGAAGGGATTACCCGCGACCAGGATCCAGTCGCCCACATTGACCTTGTGACTATCGCCCCAGGTGACATAGGGCAGCGGCTTGGGCGACTCCACCTTGATCACGGCAATGTCGGTCAGGGCATCCACCCCGACGAGCTTGGCAGGCAGTTCCTGCCCGTTTGAAAGCGAGACGGTCACGTTATCTGCATCGCCGACGACATGATCATTCGTGACGATGATCCCCGAAGGGTCGATGATGAACCCTGACCCCGCTCCCAGGATCTCCTCCTGATGGCGCTGCATCTTCTCGCGATAACGCTTTTCGAGCGGAGTGCCCTTGATCTGGGCAGGAACCTTGCCCCCCCCTTCCGAACTGATTTGCGTGATGGCGATATTCACTACCGCCGGAATCACGCGCTGGACCAGAGGGGCGAAAGAAAGCGGCCCTGACTGCACGAGCACGGGCGGCAAGGCCGGCGTTCCATCCGGTACGGCCGCCTGGGCCGGAATCTGCACCGTGTTCGCCGGAGGAACGGCAGGAATGGCCGGGTGACTTGGCTGCGGCGGCGGATGCGGCAGAAATTTCTCCAGAAATGCCGGCAGGGCGTGGGCCTGCTTCACGCCGAACCCGGCCAGGACGAGGAGAACAAGAGCTGCGCGCATCAAGAAACCACAGACAGGGCAAATTTCAGGGTCATGGGGGCACGATAGCGCAGAAACGAAATGATTCCATCTCCCTTCCTGATCCGTTTTACCCGGCTGACCGAGAGGCCCTCTCGCCGGTGCGCAGGAACGAGGGCCAGCATGCCGCTCTGACTGAGCGGGTTGAGGATTGTCATGCGGCGCCACCTTTGGCAGGACAAAAGGACGGGCTGATCGCGTATCACCCGTGATGCCCCTGAGCAGCTCTGGGCTTGAGCGACTTTGGGCAGGATATGGCCTGCCGGGATCAAAGCGGCGTTTTCACAAGGATGAGCGATGATTAGTGACTTCATATTCGGACGGGTCTTGATCATCGGCGATCTGCTGCTCGACTGCTATATCCATGGGTCCGTCGATCGCATCTCTCCCGAGGCCCCGGTACCGGTCCTTTTGCGCGCCAAGCACAGCACCGTGCCCGGTGGCGCAGCCAATGTCGCCATGAACGCCGCTGCCCTGGGCTGTGCCGTCGATCTGGTCGGGCTCGTCGGTCAGGACAGCTCTGCTCACGAATTCCGCCGCGCAATCGGCCGTCAGCCGTCTATTGATCTGACGCATCTGGTGGAGGATCCTGACTGGGTGACGATCACCAAGACGCGCGTCCTGAGCGGGCGGCAGCAGATCGTGCGTATTGATGAGGAGCCCTCTGTGGTCGTGGCACCTGCCGCGCAGGAACGCCTCATCGCTGCAGCCCTCGTCGCCATGGACCGGGCGGATGTCGTGGTGTGCTCTGATTATGCCAAGGGTGTGCTGAGCGACGCCGTGCTTCAGGCCGTCATACAGGCGGCAAATCTGCGTGGTATCCCGGTGGTCGTCGATCCCAAACGCCGCGATCTTTCGGCCTATAAGGGCGCCCAGCTGATCACCCCGAACCGCAAGGAGCTGGCAGCGGCCACGGGGCTGCCCGTTGGCAGCGACACCGAGATCCATTTTGCGGCGCTCGCCGCGCAAGAGCAATTCGGCGGCGATGTGCTGGTCACGCGTTCTGAAGAGGGCATGACCCTGCTGGAGCGCAATGGACGCATGACGCATGCACACGTGCCGAAATCTGAAGTTTTCGACGTGTCTGGTGCGGGTGATACCGTGGTCGCCACGCTTGCCGGCATGATATCCGCCAAGGCTGATCTGCGCACTGCCATGGTGATCGCGACAAATGCGGCCGCGATCGTCATCGGGAAGCTCGGCACCGCCACGGTTTCACGCGCAGAGCTGAGCGCAGCCCTCAAATCCAAGATCGACCGCGATGGCGTAATCGCGACCCTGGCTCAGGCTCAGGCCATGATAGAGGCCTGGCGCCAGCATGGTGCATGTGTCGTGTTCACCAATGGATGCTTTGACCTGCTGCACCCTGGCCATATTGCACTCATCCAGGCTGCTGCGCGCGAGGGAGACAAGCTGATCGTTGCGCTGAACAGCGACGCCTCGGTACGACGCCTGAAGGGAGAGGAGCGGCCGCTTCAGGACGAGCAGGCACGCGCAATCGTGATGGGCGCCCTGCGCGATGTCGATCTGGTCGTCATTTTCGATGAAGACACGCCTTATGAGACGATTTGCGCCCTTCGTCCGGACATTATCGTCAAGGGGGCGGATTACACCGAAGACGAGGTTGTCGGTGGAGACGTTGTGAAATCCTATGGTGGTCGCGTCGTACTGGCCGATCTGGTATCAGAGCGCTCGACAACCTCGATCGTGCGCAAGATGAAAACCGCCTCCAAGACGGACGAGCCGATCAGCAAGTGAACCCGGCCTCGAAGTGACTGGCCCCAACGTGATTGGCCCCCGAGTGATATGACGACCGCTATGGAAGATCCGGCCCTCTCCCTGCAGGAGTCCTGGCGCAACTGGCTTTTCGGACAGGCTCTGCCGCTATGGAGTACGGCAGGGTTTGATACTCACCGCGGGCTGTATCACGAGCGCCTGGACTGGCAGGCACGTCCGGTTGTCCTCCCGGCCTTGCGCCTGATGGTTCAGGCCCGCCAGATCTCCACCTATTGTCGCGCCGCGCTCGATGGCGTGCATGATGCCGGACAACAGGCGCTCGACTGTCTCGACACCGTTCTTAGGCTGTATCACCGGGCAGATGGTCAACCAGGCTGGGTTTTCTCCATCGGCCAGGATGATCGTCCGGCAGACAGCAGACGCGACCTGTATGCCCATGCTTTCATTCTTTTTGCCTATGGATGGGCCATTCGCTATGCCGACCGTCCTCAGGACCGGCAAATGGCGCGGCAGATTGCCGAGGATATCGAGGCAATCTTTGCGGCGCCCAATGGCGGCTATCTCGATGCGGTCCCTGATAACGGAACCCGCCGCAGCCAGAACCCGCACATGCATCTGCTGGAGGCTTATCTCGTCGTATTCGAATCGACGGGAGACGCGTTCTATCTCGACAAGGCCCGTGCTCTGGTCACGCTTGCGCGGACACATCTGATCGATCGTCGCTCGGGTCTGCTGCTTGAATTCTTTGCCCCAGACTGGATGCCATTCGCCTCTCATGGGGCCAATCAGGTTCAGGCCGGGCATCTTTTCGAATGGTCATGGCTGCTGCGTGATTTCGCCAGACTGGCTCAGAGCTCTGGCGATGAAGCCGAATGGCTTGGCGCTACAGCATCGCGCCTCCATGAGGCAGGTTTCACTCATGGGTGCGACCATGAGCGGCGCGTCGTACTCGACAGTATGAGCGACACCCTCAGCGTATTGGAGCATTCCGCCCGCATCTGGGCACAAACCGAATTGCTGCGGCTTCTGCATATGGCTCCGCATAAGGAGGCGCTCACGCAAGATGCCACAGCCTATGGGCGGGCATTTTTACGGCAATTCGCCCCGGCCAGACTGAATGGGGGTTGGATCGACCATGTGGATGCGCAAGGGTACCCGCTGGTGGACTACATGCCTGCAAGTTCGCTCTATCATATCTACGGAGCCGGCCGCGAAATCGCGTCACGTTGAGCCGATAAACGAGCATTGCGCGAAAAGGGGACGCGTCCCATTACGTTAGCCGACCCGAGACATAGGGCACGGCCGTAGGCGTGGTCGCATTTCCACTCTCCCGAAAAAACGTCATGAAACGGGCAGAGGGCCACTGCCCCCTATGCGCCGATCATGTTTCTTCTGGCCTGGCGCCGAACGTTGCAGGATCTGCTGAAGGCTGGCTGCACGGCTCATGCATTCATAAAGAGCGAGGTCAGGACGAAAGACTCAATAATTTCGCCCATCAGCGCACAGTATCTTGCTGCATCCGGCCTCCCCCTAGGCGAATATGAACCGTCGGGGTGGACACGCTTTTTGAGAGTGCATGGCGCCATAGGCTCAGATGCGTCGCCTTTGTCTTAGGCAGATGACGACACGATCCTGTCTGATTTCACCTCTCACTCCACGAAAGCATTGCATGGTCATACCTGCGTTCCCGCCCCCCGATGCTGAAGAAGTCATCGCCCACGGCAAACCGTCCGATAACGAGCTGCTCGCCTATTATCGCTCTGAGATCCGGTTCGAAACGGAGACGGTCAATGGCCGCCTCCAAGCGCTGCTGAGTTCGCAGGCCTTTCTGGTGATCGCCTATGCGACCGCGATGACCGGCTCAACAACGCGTTGGGGAGACCGCATGGCCATTCTCATTCCTCCGCTTCTATCGCTCCTGGGGTTCATGCTGACCCTCATGGCGTTTCCCGGCATCCGTGCGGGCTATGCGGCGATTGGTAAATGGAACGAGAAGGAGCAGCGTCTCCATCGACGATCTCCAAATTTGTCTGAGTTTACGCTTGGGAAAAGCGACGAGGATGCTCGTGCCATGACCCATCGTGCCCGTCGCGGCCGCATGTTTGCCCATCAGGCTCCCCTTGTCTTCCTGATCGCATGGACAATCTTCGCGTTCATCCCGTTCTACCTCTACCGAGAGCTGTAGAAATGCGGGCTCGACGCAGGCAACGGCTGCGTCACGAGTGTCTGGAGTGATCAGTCCGCAAGCGCATGCGTAAGGCGCGCTCTTTCTAACCCTCTGAGAGTGGTTTGCGCCTTTGCGCTGGTGCCTGCGTTTTGGGCATTGGGCACGTGTATTGGCCGCTGTGCTTGTTCTATGTGCTGGGCGAGCGTGTTGATGCGCTGATTGCGGCAGTCTGTGTATGTGTGGGGATTTGGTTGCGGGGGCAGGATTTGAACCTGCGGCCTTCAGGTTATGAGCCTGACGAGCTACCGGGCTGCTCCACCCCGCGAGGGTGGTGGGGTGTTTTGTGGGGTGGATCAGGG